>NZ_JAXCHR010000009.1:0-157676 GCF_035984465.1 Polaromonas sp. CG_9.5 | reverse complement strand
ACCCGCTGCAAGGGCGGGTTTTAGTTAACAAAAGAACTATCGTAGAACGCGAAAATGCCCCTCTACGGGTTCAGAAAAACCACAATATACATCGTAGAAGACCGGGCAAATTACTTGCCAAAGCGTCTGGCCCGCATAGCGTTGAAGCTGTCACTACGCCACCCAGTAATCCCACTTTTCCCAGCGCCGAAACTAGCTTTTCTCCTCTGGGAGTGCCTGCATTCCGTTCCAGCAGCGCCTCTTTAATCACCTCGTCAATATTCCGTTTTGTGAGTGAGGCCATCAGTATTTGAGCCTCAATCGGACACGTTCTTTTTCCGTGCTTCCATGCACTGACGTTGTGTTTCGTGTCCTCTAAAAATTCCGCCAACCTGGACGCATTTCCAGCCGCTTTTGTTGCGTCTGCGATGAGTGCCGCCAGTCTTGCCGGGCCTTGCGCAGTAGTCGTCATGCTGTTAACTTTCGTTTGTGTCTTTTTTGCCAACTTTTGCAAATAAGCATTTTTTGAACTTTAGCCCTTCTGGAACTGCCATGTCCTCTTCTTCTCCTGTTTTCACACGCCCGGTAAAAAAGCCCGATGACTTGGCAGTTCCACGGCTTCCGGGCGTGTCCCCTGCTCAACGCCTTGCTGTTGCTTACCGCAAAGCACATCAAAACCATCCTTCTTTGTGGAAACGCTTGGAGCTCACCTTGCGAAGCGCGCGGGCGACGAGGGTCCCCGCCTGCGGGGATACGGCGCCCGCCGCAGGCGCTGATTTTTCAGTCCACCCCCATGGTAATCACGGGGATAACCAAACTTCAACCAACGATAAGGCCGTTTTGTGACTCGCCCTACAAAATCCTCTCTTGTCCTTGATGGTTCTGTTATCAAGTTGCGTTTGCTCGCTGAGCGTGCCGAAACAAAAACCCCTGTTCATGTTGATTGGGTACGTTTCACAACTCTCTGCCGTAATCAGCCCACGCTTGCAGCAGATCGTATTTTTCCCCTGCATTCTGACTTTGTTGCCGATTACGAAAAATCCAAAAATTCCAGCCTCGAAGCTCACTATTTCGCCTCTAATCCCGGCGCAAATCACAATGATTTTCTTCGTCAGCAGCACCGCCGCCACTTGATAGAGGTCGCGCTGAACGAAACACCCGACGAAGATTTTTTCCCTTCAGCGCAAGCCCTTGCACTCGCAGAAAAGACCTGCGAAGCCCTCGGCCCTGATTTCAGCGTAAACCCCGCCGTTGGCAAGGGTCACGACTTCTACAAATGCCGTTGGATTATCGAGCGCAACGATGCAGAGTGCGGCTGGGTCGGCTTCCTCTCCTCCGGTGACTCTCCCAAGCAGAAAGCGCAGTCCCAAACCCTCCACGTGAACATTTTCGGCGCTGCCTGCACCTTCGCTAAAACCGGATGGAATCACCGTATCGCAGACCTCATCGAAGAAGTGGACGCCAAGCTAACCCGCGCCGATTTGGCACTGGACTTTTTCGACGGTTTCCCCGGCGGAATCATGGCGATTTTTGAGGGTTACCGGGCTGGCGCGTGTGATGTTGGTGGCCGTCGCCTCAAGTCCTCCTGCCTCGGTGACTGGGCAAACAAAAATAGCCGCTCCTTCTATTTCGGCTCCCGCGAAGCCGGAAAAATCACCAACTGCTACGAAAAAGGGGATCAGCTTTTCGGCCCCGGCGTCACCAACTGGCTCCGCGCCGAACTGCGCTACGGCAACAAGCTGCGCGTCCTCTCCACTGACATTCTGCGCCGTCCTGCTGATTTCTTCGCCGGTGCCTCCGACTGGCACACCCACGCCCTGAGCCTTGCCGATGATTCCGTTGTCCCTGAGAAAGTTGCCACGATTGCCCGGCTTCCTGCCCTGACGGTAGAGGCCGAATGTTTCAAAAACATCAAGTGGGCGCTGAATACTGCCGCGCCCACGATGGCCGCGCTCTGGAATCACCTCGGGGATGATTTTCTCGAATTTGTGACAAACAAAGCCCTTCCCGGTCGCCTTCGCAATTTCGCGCCCTCCGAACTTGCTCGCGCCTTCAGCTCGGCCAAGTGCCGCCTATTTTCACAGCCCGAAAGCGCCCCGGCTTTCGTACCGGCTTAACAGGGGTTAGGACTTCCAATTATGAAAATGCAATCTCACGTGACCTGCCACGCCATCAAAGAATCCAAAGGTTCGTTTGAAGGCAAAGCCTTTTCAAGCACCACTTTTCATCTCGCCGTCGACATGGCCGAAAACACCGCTGGCCGCTCCATCGGCAACGTAACCCGGCCCTTCAAGCTGGGCGACGCCTCCGAGTTTGAAAAGTGGGCAAACATGAAGGACGCATGGCCCGAGTCCGGCCTTCCTTGCGTCGCTACGTTTGACGTTGTCGCCGGTGCCGACAACTCCTCTAAGCTCACGCTGCTGGCCTTGGTGCCCGCTCCTGCGCCACAACGCAAAGCTGCCTAACCATGCCCCGCTTCCTCATTCAGTCCAACGTCACAGGCCGATTTCTTTGCCCCGCCTTGGACGGTGGGGAACCCGTGTGGATTGCATCGCTCCGTGAAGCCGGTGGCGGCGTCTTTACCGACTTCGACGCTGTTCATCAGCTCGTCGCCGACAACTGCGAACCCGAAGACCAGCCCATCCTGGTCGATCTGGATCGTCTCGGCACAGTAAACGATTACTCGATTAATTCTTGATAACTCTGTCTGCTTTATATGCAATTCAATGTTGATAAGCGATTTATTGAAATTCTCAATACTTCCGGCGCTCGTATCACGTGGGATCAATTCCGAAAAGCGAACGATCTTAGACGCGCAGAGCGTAATTCTGACCCTGTAGCAGTTGCAAAAAAGAGTAAAGCAAGACTGCAGGAAATTAAAGATTTGGCAGCAATTGGAGTTCCTATTTCTCTTGGCACAGCAAACGACTACCCCTCTGATGTCCAGCCATGAACCAATTTCAGCTCTTGATCCTCGGCCTCGCCGCAATGGCCCCCCTGTCCGCTGGCGCGGTTCGCTGCTGCCGTGCCCTGCTCTCTTAACTCAAGGAAAAAAATGGAAAACGAAAACGGCGAATACGCCTCTGAGGTGTGCCCTGAGTGCGGCTCAGAAGAATTTAAATTTGTTTATGCCGGTGGCATGGATGTCCTCGTTTGCCAGTCTTGCGGATATGAAGACCTGGGCGATTTTGAGGATTGAGCGCTATGCGCTTTCTCGTCTGCACCAGCGAAGCCACGCCTTGTCCTCCAGAAGCTCAGCAATGGTCTACCACTGCCGAAGTTTTAGACCCTGCGCAATTTGGCATTACCGCCATTGAGATTGCCAAGGTCTTTTCTTGGGGCTTTGGCGCGGTGCTTCTTGGCTTCTTCCTCGGCTACCAGATCGGCGTTGCCCTCGGCCTTATCAAGCGCCTCTAAGTTCATAGCCTCAACGGTTGCCTGCTGCCGTTTGTGCTATCAATTTCGATAGTGTTTTCTCTGAAAGTTTTTATGAAAAACGTCCGCACTCTCTCTCGCAAATACGGCGCGAAACTGGCTCTGGCAACCACTGGCTATCTGGCCGCTGCTTCTGCCTTTGCCCAGTCCACCGGCCTCGATGCCGCACTGGACGCGGTTGACCTGTCCGGCATCGCTGTGAAGGTTGGCGCTGCTGGCCTGTTGATCGTCGGCATTGCGCTGGTTTTCAAAGGCCCCGACCTCGCCAAGCGCATCGTTCGCAAGGTCTAACCAGCCATGGCCTCCGGCGCTCTCGTTGCCCTATTCTTTGGCCTTGTTGCCATGCTGGGCGGCTTGAGCGCCTTTTGTTTTGTGCTCGGTATGAAAGCAGGTAATCAGTGAAAAATATTATTTTCCTGTTCTGTGCTTTCTGCGGATTTTTTTATTCTCAGCTTGTTTTTGCTTTACCTGTCGCTCCCGTTGGGTGGGATCGTGTTATCGGTGCAGGCGGGCATATTATTTATGCTGCTCCCGCAAATAGTGGCTCTGGTTCTCGCATGGCTGCCAATCTCATTTGGCAGTCTGCAACTTCTGGCGGTGCGGTTGCTGTTAGTATTCCTGCAAAATTAGCCGTTGGCGCTGGTGAGGTTGCAGTTGTTGCCAAAGGCGTTGCTACTGGCGCTAGTATTTTTAGTGCTGTCAAGCTGCTTGCAATGGGTGGTTCTGGTGTTGTTGGCATCGGTCTTACTGCTCTTACTATGGCTCCTATGATTGCTGATTATTTCAATAGCTCGCGTACTCGTCTTGGGCCTTTGTCTGAGCGTGGCGGCTCTACCCCTTTTGAGTTTAATAAGCAGCGTTCCTCCTGCACTACTTGCACGGAATATTACGTGGACTTTCCAGTTAACGGCACTATTTATAAGGGTGTCAGCACTACTCCTTCGTCCGTTTGTGGTGCCGCCTCTCTTCCCTCGACGTACCGCTCTAATTTTTTGGCTCCTGTTCCTGACTCTGGCGAGTTGGGTAGCTGTCAACTCTTTTCTGGCCCTCTCGATAGCTCCTATCAGGGTCGTTTTTCTGTTTACCCTCGTCAAGGTTCGCCGTTTTTAGAGGATTATTGGATTCCTGCGAGCATGGATGATATTGCTCCTCATATGAATGAACCCGATAAAGTAACTACGCCTGCTCAGGTTGAAGAGTTAATAAAAAAAGGCGCATCCATCCCGATTTCTTATGCTCCTACAGATATGAGGGACTATTATCCTGCTGATAGTGCGCCCGGTAGTACACCAGTTACACCGCCTAAAGTTATTAGTGGTCCAGCCTCTGTTTCCGGCCCTTCTATTGTAGAAACGACTGATGATGGTGTTAAAACTACTACTAAAACTACTACTCCAAAAAATACGTTGACTTATTCTTCTGAGGTTGGGCCAAATGGTACGGTTACGCCTAAAGTTACTGTAACGCCTGCTACTACTGTTGTTACTACTGTTAAAGATAATGCAACGGGTGAGACAACTACAACCGGGACTAGTACAGACAATAATCCGATTGAAGAAAAACCAGATTATTCATTTTCTGATTCAGCCTTTCCTCCCATTCCAAAACTATACGAACGTGTTTATCCTGATGGTATTACTGGCGTTTGGAATGAAAAAATGGCTTCTATTAAATCAACCCCTCTTTTTACTTTGGGGCGTGACATCATGCCCACGCTGGCCGCAACTGGCTCCTGTCCTGTTTTTACAATTCCGCTTGATTTTGCAGGCTGGGCGTCTTATGGCACGGCTGACGTTTCTCCGCCGTGTTGGGTCTGGGACTTCGGCAAAGTCGTTATCGTTGTCTCGTCCCTCCTCTTGGCTCGTCGTTTGATTTTCGGCGGCTGATATGGGCGCTTTTTTTACCGCCATCCTTGCCAAAGTCGTTGGCTTTGCTGAATGGATTGGCCGCCTGTTCGTTGCCGTTTTTGTCGCTGTCTGGGATCTGCTTCGCGATGTGGTTACTTGGCCTTTCGATCAGCTCCTTGATCTTGCTAAAAGTGGCATTGAGGGCATCGATGTATCAGGCATTACAACCAACCTAAGCGCATGGGGTTCCCTGCCTGCTGAGGTGTCCAATATCCTCGGTCTGCTTGGCGCTGGCACTGCCATCAACATCATCGCCTCGGCCATCGCGGTGCGTCTCGTCCTCCAGCTCATTCCTTTCGTCAGGCTCGGCTCATGACTTATTTCAGGCGCGTTCTCAACAGAAACCCCCTCGTGATCACGAGTACCTTTTTTTGTGGGGCGTTTTTTGCCATTTCAGTCGTCCAGTTGATTCTCTGGTCTGTGCGCTTTGAGGTTTGCAAATGATCAACGGTCTCGAAGGTATTCCCGGCTCCGGCAAGTCTTACGAAGCCGTGGTCTTTCACGTCCTCGAAGCCCTCAAGTCCGGCCGCAAAGTCATCACCAACCTGCCCCTGAATATTGAGCTTTTCGGCGGCATCGATCCCGCTTTCCCGGCGCTGATTGAAGTCCGCTCTCGTCCCCGTAAAGTCCTCGGAACGTGGGACGCCAACCGCGTAGACGACAAAGGGCAAGGCAACGCCTTCGAGCTGTTCTCTCTGGACCACCAGCCGCCCGCCTTGCCTGCTGTTCAGGTATTCGCAGGCGCAAATCAAACCGCATTTGTTCGCAGCCCTCCGCGCGATCTGGTGACCTTCGGCGGTGTCTGGGACTACTACGATACGTGGCGACACTCTGACGGTCGCGGCGCTCTTTTCGTCGTCGATGAATGCCACGTCTGCCTGTCCGTCGCTGGCTCCGGGCAGTCCACTGATCCCCAGGTGGTCGAGTGGTTCAAACTGCACCGACATTTCAACGTTGACGTGCTTTTGATGACCCAGAATTTCCGGGACGTGAATCAACCCATTGCCCGCTTGCTGGCGATGTTGATCAAAGTCCGAAAAGCCGACATCCTCGGCAAAAAAGGCTCTTACATTCGCAAGGTGCATGCAGGCTACCGGGGTGCCGTCATCAGCACAGACGAACGCAAATATCAACCGCAATTTTTCCCGCTCTACAAGAGCCACACCCAGGGTAATAGCGTCGCGGAATCCAGCGCCACCGACGTGGCCCCCTTCATCGTCAAGTTCAACCGCTTCAAGTGGATCTGGCTCGCCGGAACGGTCATCTATGGTGCCTATGCGTTTTGGCCCTCCTCAAAGGTCAAACCTGATCCTGCCTATGCCCGCGCCGTCAATGCCGTCCAGTCTGAAAACCGAACTACGCCCTTACCCGTTCCACCTGGACAAACTCCGGTAATCTCCACCGCCTCAAAACCATCTCCTGCCGCATCTGCTCCAGCGCCCGCGCCTCCACCCGAACTGGACCCCGAGCCACTGCGCGAAAAACTCGTCCACATCGTTGGATGGGCAAAATTCAAGGGGAAAATGGTCTACGCTTTCGCCGTCTCTGCCGGTGGTCAGCGCGTTTTTGATCTGAACCAGGTCGATCTGCTGGCGGCTGGCTACGGCTGGAAACCTCTCTCCGAGTGCATGGGCTACTTGACTTACAAAACCACTGTCAGGACAGTGACCTGTGACCCTCCAGCCATCGGCTCCGGCTCCAACGCCGCGCCCGTGGTCATTGCTGACGGCTCCCGGCGCTCGTCTGTCGAGAATCCGGTCAACGCCTCAAAGGACGGCCCTGTTTTTACGAATCAACTACGTTGATTACATTCAATGTTTTTGGATGCTTTATTTGCAACCTGTGGATAACTTATTTCCAATAAATATCCACAGAAAGTTATCCACAAAATCTGTGCATAACTTTTTTCTATAACTTATTCACAAAGTTATGCACAACGCGTTTTTTTGTGTTATGCGAAGCATGTAAGCGAAGCGAAGACTGAACCCGCATTGAGCAGCTCGCACATCACAACTCGGCTACGCGTGGCGCACTCCACGACAAATGCCGCCGTCAGACCGTCGCCCTAAAAAACCTCTTTGGCTGTTACAGTCTTGGCATGGGAATGCAGGACCGCGACTATTACAAAGAAGCTTGGAAAAAACGTGATCGTGGCGATATTCACGGCTATCACAATGGTTCTTCTGAGCAGCATAATAATTTTTCAACTCCTGGGCCTTTGATGATTTGGCCTTGGGCAAAGGTCTGCTTAAAATACCTCTACTATGTTTTTTGTGCTGCATTGGCCTTGCGCTTAATCATCAAAGTAATTTCAGGGACTTATTGGTAACCGATGGCTTTTCTGTTGTAATTTAGCGTCAAAATTACGATTTTTGGATTTATTTTCGTTATTTTGAAAATAATTTCTCAGCCAGAAAAGTGAAAAAAACCCGCTGCAAGGGCGGGTTTTAGTTAACAAAAGAACTATCGTAGAACGCGAAAATGCCCCTCTACGGGTTCAGAAAAACCACAATATACATCGTAGAAGATTGAAAATGTCCAAGCAAGAACGTCGTATCTTGCTTGTCCACTCGTCACCATTGACCGGCTGGATGCTTACTTTTTAAGGCCGCAACAATCGCTTTTACTGCATCGGGTCGACTGCCTCGTTGGGCGAAATCCAGTGCTGTCAACACTTGCTGGTTTTTTATCGATGGATCCGCTCCTTCCTGCAACAAAAAATCGACAGCTGCTGATGTGCCATACATGGCGGCCATCATCAAAGGCGTGGTGCTATTGGGAGATCCAGCATCAATATAGGCGCTGTTCTCGAGCAATAAATTGATGAGGGGTACCGAGCCACCCGTAGCAGCGTAATGCAAAGGAGTCCAGCCGGTTTTATTGACGTCGCCACCTTTTTTGATGAGCTTTTCAGCTATCTCCTGATTGCCTTTCAGCGCAGCCAGCATGAGCGCACTCTCACCTTTTTTGTTGAGTTTGTTTACATCTGTTTTGGCCCAGTCAATCAGCATCAGCGCCGCTTTAGGCGATGGCTCAAGCACCGCAAGGTGCAAACCAGTCATACCTTTCGCATCTGGCGTGTTGGCGTCAAATCCGTTTATGAGTAGATCTTTGACTTTTTTTGCGTTGTCTTGCTTGACTGCTTTAAAAAAATCGTCATAAGAACCGGAATTTGCAGTGCCCAAGACACTGAACATGATCAGACAAAGCAGTCCTTTTAGGGCAATCTTGAACACGCTAATCATGTGCAGTAACTCCATCAAATAGCATTTCAAAATTATGGCTGCTTGCCTTGGCAATTGCTGTCAGTGGCTGCTGCTTGACGTCGGCAATCTGCTGCGCTATCAGCGGTACGTAGGAGGGATTGTTGATCTTTCCACGATACGGCATGGGTGCCAGGTAAGGACTGTCGGTTTCAATCAAAAGGCGATCCAAAGGTACGAAGCGGACTACATCCCGAATGTCATTTGCATTTTTAAAGGTGACGATGCCTGAAAACGAAATATAAAACCCCAGATCCAAGGCGGCTTTTGCGACTTCTATAGATTCTGTGAAGCAGTGAAATACGCCACGCGCCCTGCTTTCTGTTCCTGGACTTTCACCCTCTTCTTTCAGAATAGCCAGGGTATCGTCCGAGGCGCATCGGGTGTGGATGACCAAGGGTTTTCCGGTTTGACGGGCAGCGCGGATATGAACCCTAAAGCGTTCGCGTTGCCACTCCATGTCGGCCACTGTGCGGTCTTTGAGCCGGAAATAATCCAGTCCTGTTTCACCAATACCGACCACCTTTGGCAGTCTTGCCCGACTTATCAAGTCAGCAACGCTGGGTTCAAGTACCTTTTCGTTATCGGGATGCACGCCGACCGTGCACCAGAAATTGTCGTATGTCGTGGCGAGCTGATGAACTGTTTCAAACTCTTCCAGTGTGGTGCAAATGCACAGTGCCCTGTCGACCAAGGCAGCTTGCATTGCCAAACGAATTTCTGGTAGTTGAGTCTGGAGTTCAGGAAAGCTTAGATGGCAGTGGGAATCGGTGAACATTTATTGATTATTTTCGAAGCAAAAATATGTAGATAACATTTAAATTAAATGGTTTGAGTAGGACGGCCTGAAGCCAGGCGCGCTCCCAGGATTTCTTCAATTTTGCTCTTTAGCATGCGGCATTTTTCGTCGGGAGGAAACCGCACGCCAACACCTTGAGAGCGGTTTGCCGCTGCTTGTGCGGGCGTAATCCAGGCCACTTTGCCGGCCACGGGATAGCGCTCCGTGTCATCAGGCAGGGTCAGCAAAATATAGACATCATCGCCAAGCTTGTATTCGCGTGCAGAAGCAATGAAGATGCCGCCTTCTTTGAACAGAGGAATATAGGCGGCATGAAGAGTTTCTTTGTCCTTGATGGCCAGCTGAACAATGCTGGGGCGTGGGGCTGCAGAAGCGGAGGAACTGACGGGAGGTGTGGTACTCATGTTTCTCGTTTATAGGTTGGTAAGCGCTTGATAACGCTTTAGCCAGCGTTGAGTGCTTTTCTTGCTTGGCTGACCAGGGACTCGATCAGTAATCCGGGGTTGTACGGGTGCTCGACGGTTAGCGCGATAGCGTTCAACGCACTTGCCCAATTGGCCAATGCGTTGAACTCGGTACCCGGCGAATGCGGTACACCGCCTGGACGGCTTGAAATGCGCAGCGGCAGATCATTGGCATTAAAAAACCGGGGCGATGCACCCACACGGACTGCCCACATATCATGGCAAAGTTTTTGTAGCGCATCCACCGCCTTGGCAGGTGCCCAGTCGGCCAACGCACTGACTTCACCCCGGGACATGGCTTTTGGGAAAGCCTGCCAGTGCTGTGCTGCTTCGTTGGACGGCTTGCCTAGCGCCCAGACCAGCGCGTCTGCCGGGCGTCCGCCCGCCCCCACCAGCAGTGTTTTCAAATCAGCCGGGTCTGCAGGACGCGCCGGTTTTTTAAAATTACCTTCGGCTGCGTTTTGACGCACGGTTTCCGTGCCAAGCCAGGCCAGAGCCTGCTCAAAATCTGGCCAGAGCATGGTGTGCCCCAGGCAGCGGCTGCGTATTGTTGGAAGCAACTGATGTGCGGCCTCTGTCGCCAAGATGAATTTGACGGCACCTGGCGGCTCTTCCAGCGTTTTAAGCAGTGTGTTGGCCGTGATGTGGTTCATGCGCTCGGCCGGAAACACCAACACTACCTTGGTGTTTCCGCGTGATCGGGTGAACTGGGTAAATGTCACGGCTTCGCGCGCAGCATCTACCTTGATTTCCTTGCTGGGCTTGCGTTTCTTGTTGTCCAAGTCATCCTGCGTTTTCTCATCGAGCGGCCAGCCGAGCGTGAGTGACAAGGTTTCCGGCATCAGCATGCATAGGTCAGCATGCGTATGCACCGCCACGGCATGGCAGCTGCCGCAGTGGCCGCAAGCACCCTTCACGGTGGGCTGTTCGCAAAGCCACGCGCCAGCCAGCGCCAGCGCCAGATCAAATTGACCCAACCCCGAAGGCCCGCTGAGCAGCCAGGCATGCCCACGCTGAGCGAGCAAACTTTCCAGCTGGATTTGAAGCCAGGGTGCGAGAGGCACACCCGCATTCAAGGCGCTATGGGTGTCACTCATGACGACGCGGCTGCTTCCAGCCACCCTTTCTCGACAAATACCTGCCAGACGCATTCCCACACGGCTTCACGGCTTTGTGCAGCGTCAATGCGGGCAAATCGTTCCGGATGACCTTGCTGCCGATCTGCATAACCCTGCGCGACACGGCGAAAAAAATCAACCGGTTGCGACTCGAACCTGTCGGGGATGCGCGCGCCAGTCAGGCGCTGCGCAGCCTCTTCAGGCGGCAGGTCAAACCAGACCGTGAGATGGGGCTCCATCACGGTTTCAACCTTCGGCTTCATGGGCTGATTGCCCGCCGGATCGCCCAGCAGGCCCTCATCGGACTGCACCCATTTTTCCAGCGTCGCCAAGACATTCAGATCAAACCCGCGCCCTGCGCCCTGATAGGCAAACGTGGCGTCGGTAAAACGGTCGCAAAGCACTACGTTGCCGCGCAACAAAGCCGGTGCAATCACGCGAACCAGATGGTCGCGTCGGGCAGCAAAAATCAGCAACGACTCGGTTAACGGATCCATCGCATCGTCCAGAACCATACTGCGCAGCTTTTCGGCTAGCAACGTGCCGCCGGGCTCACGCGTCAGGGTGACGGCACGGCCTGCCGCCCGGAACGCATCGGCAAGCCCGGCAATATGGGTCGATTTTCCGGCACCATCGATGCCCTCGAAGCTGATAAAAATTCCCTGAGATTGCGAATGCGGCCGTGCCGGATTGCCAGCGTTTTCCCGGTGACGCGTGGTATGCGAAGCATCAAGCGTAGCGGTCATATTTAGTGGCCCCGAATGTATTTATTGACGGCACGGTTGTGCTCTTCCAGAGTCGTGCTGAATTCGCTGCTGCCATCACCGCGCGATACAAAGTAAAGCGCTTTGGTCGGTGCGGGTTGCACGGCTGCCAGCAATGCGGCTTTGCCGGGCATGGCAATCGGTGTGGGCGGCAAACCCAGACGGGTGTAGGTGTTGTAAGGCGTATCGGCTTGAAGATCGCGTTTGCGCAGGTTGCCGTCAAACTTCAGTCCAAGCCCGTAAATCACGGTGGGGTCTGTTTGCAGAGGCATGCCAATACGCAAGCGGTTGCTGAAAACGCCGCCAATCTGCGCGCGATCTGAGGGTTTGCCGGTTTCTTTTTCAACAATGCTGGCCAGAATGAGTGCCTGGTCTGGGGACTTCAGCGGCGTGTCAGAACTCCGCAGACTCCAGGCGGCATCGAGCCTGCGATCCATGGCGCGGGCCGCCCTTTTGAGCAATGCCAAATCACTGGAGCCTTTTGCATAGGCATAAGTGTCCGGAAAAAACCGTCCTTCAGGATGAATGCCGTGCTTCCCCAGCTTTTCCATGATCATTTCGGGGCTTAGCGCAAGCGTGTCGGGCACAAGCTGCTCTGCTTTTTGTAGCGCTGAGCGCACTTGCAAAAACGTCCAGCCTTCAACCAGCGTGATGCTTTTCAATGTTTCCTCGCCGCGAACCAGCATGCTCAGCAGCTTGCGCGGCGTGGTGCCAGGGACCAACTCATAACTGCCCGCCTTGATCAGCCGGGCCTGACCTGAAAGCCGGAACCAGGCCTGCAGCATGGCGACCGGCACATCAGCGCCGCTGGCCACGACGGTTTCAGCCACACCATTAGAGGAAGTACCGTGTTCAATTTCAAGGTCGGCCACCTGCGCGCCAGGCGGCAACCGGATGGGCATGGCGTGGTTCAGCCACCAAAAAGCTGCCCCCAACAGCAACGCGGCGGCAACTCCCAATATCAGCAGAATTTTAAAGACACGACGCACAGCCGAACTACCTTTTGAACAGAAAACCGTGAAAACACGGGGCTATGATAATTCACGACATCTTCCTTACCAGAGCACACAGACCATGACCATACCCAGCCCAACACCCCCGATTTCCGGCATTGTCGAACTGACGCATCTGGGGGTAATAAGGGCAGTCGGTGAAGACGCCGTGACGTTTTTGCAAGGCCAGTTAACGCAAGATGTGGCGCAACTTGATTTGACACATGCGCGCCTGGCCGCTTTTTGCAATGCCAAAGGGCGGATGCAGGCCAGCTTTGTGTTGTTCAAACGCAGCCCGGAAGAGGTTCTGCTGGTTTGCAGTCGGGACATTTTGGCGGCAACGCTCAAGCGCCTGTCTATGTTTTTGATGCGCGCCAAGGCCAAGCTCAGCGACGCCAGCGGTGAATTTGCGCTGTATGGCGTAATGGGGGCCGCTATTGAATCCATAGCTGGCAGCGCACATTCCACTTGGTCAAAAGTTGATTTTGATGCTTCAAATCTAGTGTTTCTCTACCCTGCGGCCAGCCAGCCACGAGCGCTGTTGTGTGCGCCTGCGGGTTCACCGTCGCCTCAGGGCAATTCCATTGATATCGGCCTTTGGCATTGGCTTGAATTGCAGTCGGGCATTGCGATGATTACCCAACCCATCTTTGAAGCGTTTGTGCCGCAAATGCTCAACTACGAATCAGTGGGCGGTGTGAACTTCAAGAAAGGCTGCTATCCGGGTCAAGAGATTGTGGCGCGCAGCCAGTTTCGGGGTACGCTGAAACGGCGCGCTTATCTGGTTCATACCGATGGATCGCCTGCCGTTGGGCAGGAAGTTTTCCATGTCCAGGATGCAGACCAGCCTTGCGGTCTGGTGGCGGCTGCAGCGGCAAACCCTGGCGGTGGTTTTGATGCCATCGTGTCAATGCAGACCTCTGTGGCGGCAGATGCGCAAGCGCATCCTGATGAACGACGCCTGACTTTGGGCAGTGCAACGGGTGCAGGCTTGACCTTGCTGCCGCTGCCCTACCCGTTGCTCGAAGACATTTGAGCCCATGCATTCAGAGGCTTTACTGTGTGCCTGATCGCTTTTTTTGGCCGATGTTGTTAGCTTTGGCTGATTTGGTATTTTTATTGAATAAATAAATTTTGTAGATTACATACAAAGAAAATAACAAGCCGCTATGACAATCCAGCGCGCACCCACTAAACCTCAGTGGGTCTTTTCAACTCACAGCCTACGATCCATATCGATATGCGGGATGCCACCCACATCAAAACCATCACGCCGCGCGACAAACCCTTGACGTCGATAAAAGCCTTCAGCGCTGCACGGTGCCTGTAACGCGACTTCCGCGTGACCGCGCTGTCTGGCGGCATCCATCAGCGTCTGCAGCAGCACGCGCCCCACCCCGGAACCCCGCAAGGTGCGATGAACCGCCATGCGTTCAATCCTGCTAGGTGCAGCCTCAAGGCCCGATAGCCGCCCCGTAGCAACCGTCTGTCCCAGGCCGTTGTAAACCACCGCATGCAGCGCCAGGCTGTCAACGTCATGGCTTTCATTGGCGGGTGCCCTGCCCTGTTCTTTTACGAAAACTGCCGCTCGCACCTTCATCGAATCCTGCCCCAAGGCGGCCCAGTCGCCGACCTTGATCTCCAGCACCGACTCGCCAGCCTCAAAGCGCTCGACCAGTCGGCGCAGCGCCAACGGCACCGGGCGCGAGGTTTGTGAAACCGGGTCAGCAAATACATACACCAGCTCGCAGGTAATGAGCAATTCAGCCCCGCGAAAGATCGCACCCGAAAAAATCATCGATGAATTGCCGATGCGGCTGCATTTCATCGCCACCTCCAGCGCATCGTCAAAATGGGCCGAGCCGTGGTATTCAACGCTGGCTTTCTTGACGTAGAGATCGCCGCCCAACTGGCGCATCGCCTCTTCAAAAGGCAGGCCCAGGGCGCGCCAGTAGTCGGTGATGGCGGTGTCGAAATACATCAGGTAGTGGGCGTTGAAGACAATTTTCTGCATGTCCACTTCAGCCCAGCGCACACGCAAGCGGTGAAAAAGCCGGAAATCCTGTCGATTCATAAGGGATGCTTCAAATGAAAGGCCTGTCGCAGCACCCGGGCTGCATCGGCGTGGGCATGGCGCGCCTCGGGAAGGATGCGGCCCATCTTGATGAACTCATGGGTCACGCCGCGATAAATCTCCAGGTCTACCGGCACGCCAGCGGCCCGCAGCTTGTCGGCATACATAACGCCCTCGTCCACCAGCGGATCGCATTCGGCCAGGCCAAACCAGGCCGGCGCCACATCGTCCACATGCGGCGCATTGAGCGGCGCAAAACGCCAGTCTTCCCGGTCAGCCGGGGTTCGCAGGTAATGGTTGAAAAACCAGGTGATATCAACGTCTTCGAGCACAAAGCCACGGGCAAACCTGCGGTGCGACGCCGTGTCCTGATGCGCTGCGCAACCGGGATAAAACAGCAGTTGCAGCGCCAGCGGCAAGCCAGCATCGCGCGCCAGCAAGGCACACATCGCCGCCAGTGTGCCGCCTGCGCTGTCGCCGCCCACCGCCATAAGCTTCGCGTCAAGGTTCAAGTCAGCAGCATGGCTTGCGAGCCATTGCAGCGCATCCCACGCATCATTTGCCGCCGTGGGAAACTTGAATTCCGGGGCCAGGCGGTAATCGACCGACACCACGGCGCAGCCTGCCAGGTGGCTGATCTGGCGACACAACACGTCGTGCGTGGCAATACTGCCAATCGTGAATCCGCCGCCGTGGAAATACAAAAGCACCGGCAGTTTTTGCGCCGATGGCGCATACAGGCGCGCCGGTATGTGATGGCCGTCCCGCACCGGAATGCTGAAATCATCGACCCGTGCCAATACCGGCTTGGGAATTTCAAGCACCCCGGAACCAGCTTCGTAAGCAGACCGGGCTTGCTGCGGCGTCAGCGTATGAAATGGCGGGCGCTGGGCGCGGGCCATGCGGCTGAGGACGCCCCGCATGGCAGGCGTCAGCAGGCTTTCAGACGTTTTGAAATGCATTAGAAAAACGCCACCGAAACACGTGCCGACCGCATGGGCGCGCCAAAGCGGCTTATCGCCAAAGTGACCGTCATCAGGGTTTGCTTGTAACTCAAGAGAAGCTCCAGCCATTAAAGTGATGGGCCGCATCGTACAACGCAGAAAGACACCCCGCCATGGCCTTCATTTACTACGTCACCCAAGTCCAGTTTGAATTTGGCGCCATCCAGTTGCTCAGGCAGGAATGCGCGCGCGTCGGCATCACCCGGCCGCTGATCGTGACCGACCCGGGCGTCAAGGCCGCCGGCATTTTGCAAAAAGCGCTGCACGCCCTGCCCGGCATGCCAGTGGCAGTGTTTGACCAGACGCCTTCCAACCCCACCGAAGCCGCCGTGCGGGCCGCTGCCGCCCTGTACAAGTCCAGCGGCTGCGACGGCTTGATTGCCGTCGGTGGCGGCTCGGCCATTGACTGCGCCAAGGGCGTAGCCATTGCGGCAACGCACGAAGGCCCGCTCACCGCCTACGCCACCATCGAAGGCGGCTCGCTGAAAATCACCGAGCGCGCAGCCCCGCTGATTGCCGTTCCCACCACCAGCGGCACGGGCAGTGAAGTGGCACGCGGCGCGATCATCATCGTGGACGATCACCGCAAGCTCGGTTTTCATTCGTGGCATTTGGTGCCAAAAACCGCTATTTGCGACCCCGAGTTGACGCTGGGCCTGCCCGCCCACCTGACCGCTGCCACCGGCATGGACGCGATTGCGCACTGCATGGAAACCTTCATGTCCGCCGCTTTCAATCCACCAGCTGACGGCATTGCGCTCGATGGCCTGGCGCGCGGCTGGACGCATATCGAGCGCGCCACCCGCGACGGCAGCGACCGGGAAGCACGGCTGAACATGATGAGCGCGTCGATGCAGGGCGCGATGGCTTTTCAGAAAGGCCTGGGTTGCGTGCATTCGCTGAGCCACAGTCTGGGCGGCGTCGATCCGCGTCTGCATCACGGCACACTGAACGCCCTGTTTTTACCCGCCGTGGTGCGCTTTAACGCCGAAGCCGAATCGGTGCAAAAAGAGCATCGTCTGGACCGCATGGCCCGCGCGATGGGCCTGGCATCAGGCAGCGAGATTCCCGACGCCATCAAGTCCATGAACGCCCGCCTCGGCCTGGCGACCGGCTTGGGCGCGCTGGGCGTGCAGCGTGCGCAGTTCGGCCAGATCATTGAAGGCGCGATGGCCGACCATTGCCACAAGACGAATCCACGCTTGGCCAGCGTCGGGGACTACGAAGCCATGCTTGAAGCTTCGATGTGAACGGGCATCAAGCCGCTATTAAATACATAGCTGCTTGTGTCCGCCTGTATTGCGCAAGAGGCCTGTTTGACTATTAAAAGTCGTTTTTCCGGTGCAGCCAGCCTGAAATCGTTACTTCTTCAGCCCCGCCAGTTTGCTAAAAGCAGATTCCATCGCCGTTGAAGCCGCCGGCTGCGGCACGCCCTGACGCGCACCGCCGCGATTTTGCGGGCTTGGCTTAGCGCTTTCAAAGCGGTTATCACGGCGCGCTGGTGCGGCGTCCAGCTTCATGGTCAAGCCGATGCGCTTGCGTGCGACATCCACTTCGGTCACGCGCACCTTGACGATATCGCCGGTCTTGACCACTTCGCGGGCGTCGGTGACAAACTTGTTGGCGAGCTGGCTGACATGCACCAAGCCATCCTGATGCACGCCAATATCAACAAACGCACCAAAAGCCGCCACGTTGCTGACCGTGCCTTCAAGCGTCATGCCTTCTTTTAAATCCTTGATGTCTTCCACGCCGTCGTTAAAACGCGCCACTTTAAAGTCAGGGCGCGGGTCGCGTGCGGGTTTCTCCAGTTCCGCCAGGATGTCCCTGACCGTGATGACGCCGAACTTCTCGTTGGCAAACAGCTCGGGCTTCAAGGTTTTGAGCATTTCGGCCCGGCCCATCAACTCGGCTACCGGTTTACCGGTGTGCGCCATGATTTTTTCAACCACTGAATACGTCTCGGGGTGAACGCCGGTCATGTCCAGCGGGTTGCTGCTGGCGCGCAGCCGCAAGAAGCCCGCGCTTTGTTCAAACGTCTTGGCGCCCAGCCCCGTCACCTTGAGCAAATCGGCACGGCTGGCAAATGCGCCATTTGCATCGCGCCAGCGTACGACTGACTTGGCCACCGTCTGGCTTAGCCCCGACACACGCGCCAGCAGCGGCACGCTGGCGGTGTTCAAGTCCACGCCGACGCTGTTCACGCAGTCTTCGACCACCGCGCTCAGGCTGCGCGCCAAGTCGCTCTGGTTCACGTCGTGCTGGTACTGACCCACGCCGATGGACTTCGGGTCAATCTTGACCAACTCGGCCAGCGGGTCTTGCAGGCGACGCGCAATGCTGGCCGCACCGCGCAGGCTCACGTCCACATCGGGCATTTCCTGGCTGGCAAATTCGCTGGCCGAATAGACCGACGCGCCGGCTTCGCTGACCACTACCTTTTCAATAGCTGGTTGCGCATGTCCTGCCTGCGCTGCAGTCGTTTTTGACATGATTTTGATCAAATCGGCCGCCAGCTTGTCGGTTTCGCGGCTGGCGGTGCCGTTGCCGATGGCAATCAGGTTCACGCCATGCTTTTCGCTCAGTTTGGCCAGCGCGTGCAGCGAGCCGTCCCAGTCCTTGCGCGGCTCGTGCGGGTAAATCGTCGCGGTTTCGACCAGCTTGCCCGTCGCATCGACCACCGCCACCTTCACCCCGGTGCGAATGCCCGGGTCCAGCCCCATCACCACGCGCGGGCCAGCGGGTGCGGCCAGCAGCAAATCACGCAGGTTGTCGGCAAACACCTTGATGGCGACTTTTTCGGCGTCCTCGCGCAGGCGGGTGAACAAGTCGCGCTCCAGCGACAGGCTGAGCTTGACGCGCCAGGTCCAGGCCACGCATTTGCGCAGCAAGTCATCGGCGGGCCGGGCCTTGTGGCTCCAGCCCAGGTGCAGCGCAATTTTTCCTTCAGCGATGCTCGGCTGACCTGCTATCGGCGGCACCGGCAACACCAGTTTGGCATCCAGAATCTCCAGCCCCCGGCCGCGAAAAACAGCCAACGCCCGGTGCGACGGCACACGGCCAATCGGCTCGTCGTAGTCAAAATAATCGCGAAACTTGGCGTTGTCGGCGTTGTTTTCGTCTTTGCCGGTGACCAGTTTTGACGAAAAAAGCCCTTCGCTCCACAGCCAGCCCCGCAGCGACTGCACCAGCAGCGCGTCTTCAGCCCAACGTTCGCTCAGAATGTCGCGCACTCCGTCAAGCACCGCCTGCACGGTGGTGAAATCGTCGCCGCTTTCGTTTTTCTCGGCCTTCACGAAAGCGGCGGCTTCATCGGCAGGCACTAGCGACGGGTTGGCAAACAAGCGGTCGGCCAGCGGCTCAAGGCCCGCTTCGCGCGCGATCTGGCCTTTGGTACGGCGCTTGGTTTTGTAAGGCAGGTACAGGTCTTCCAGATCCTGCTTGGTGGCGGCGAATTCAATCGCGGCGCGCAGTTGGGGCGTGAGCTTGCCCTGCTCGTCAATGTTTTTGAGCACGGCGTCGCGGCGGTCTTCCAGCTCGCGCAGGTAGCTCAGGCGTTGCTCCAGTTCACGCAGCTGAATGTCGTCCAGCCCGCCGGTGGCTTCCTTGCGGTAGCGCGCGACGAAGGGCACGGTGGCACCGCCATCGAGCAGTTCCACGGCGGCCTTGACCTGGTGCTCCTGGGCATTGATTTCAGCGGCAATCTGGCGAATGATTTTTTGCATGTTCACTTCAGGTAGGCGCCAGAGGTGATGGATTTCACCCGCTTGCCAGAGCGTCCTCCGTGCAAGCTGACGTCAAAGGGCGAAATTGTCCCACAGCTTAAATCGGTCTTTCACCTCATAATCAGCCTGCTTTATTGCAGTCTTTTACTTTTTTCAAGGGGGTTTTCCATGCGCTTTCGCACCATTTTGATGATTCTTGCCATTTTGCTGGTGGCGGGTTTCGTCGCGCTGAACGTGGATGAATTTACCCGTATCAGTGTGCTGAGCCTGGGCTTCACCACCATCCAGCTGCCGCTGGGCCTCGTCATGCTGGCTTTGCTGGTCGCCACGCTGCTGATCTTTATGGCCAGCGCGCTGTACACGCAAAGCAAATACGCGCTTGAAGCGCGCACGCACACCCGCGAGCTCAACACCCAGCGCGAGCTGGCCGACAAGGCCGAGGCTTCGCGCTTCACCGAGTTGCGCGCCTATCTGGAAGAGCAGACGCTGGCCGAGCAACGGCGTGAATCCGCCTTGGGCACCGTGCTGGCAGACCGTTTTGCCCAGCAGCAGCAAGTGTTGTTGGCTCGCATGGAGCAAACGGACAACACGCTGGCGGCCTACATGGGCCAGCTCGAAGATCGTCTGGCAAATCGGCCCGGCATGATTACGCATGACATCACCGAGCGCCGCGACAACACGCCTTTTAGATAAGCAGGCAGGCCGATCAGCAACCTGCGGCCTTGATGTCGGCTACTTCCATTGCGCTTTCTTCACAGGCTTCTGAAGGCACTGCTTTTTTCGGCAGTCGCCTTGTTTTTGCTGTTCGAGGAATGGGGTTGGGAGCCGTTGGCCGCAGTTTTTGCGGCGCTGGGCCGGTTGCCGGTCTGGCGTCAGCTGGAGCGCCTGATCGTTCGCCTTCCTCCGTGGGCGGCCTTGCTGGCGTTTGGTGTTCCGGTGCTGGCGCTGATCCCCATCAAGCTGCTGGCGGTTTACCTGCTGGGGCAAGGCCATGTGGCAACGGGTCTGGGAATCATTGTGTTGGCCAAACTGGCCGGCACGGCATTCG
This sequence comes from Polaromonas sp. CG_9.5, assembly GCF_035984465.1. Classification (NCBI taxonomy): domain Bacteria; kingdom Pseudomonadati; phylum Pseudomonadota; class Betaproteobacteria; order Burkholderiales; family Comamonadaceae; genus Polaromonas; species Polaromonas sp. CG_9.5. The sequence goes on along the minus strand of NZ_JAXCHR010000009.1, from coordinate 137,104 downwards.
CGGCGCGTCTGTTTCAGCTGACGCAGCCCGCGCTCATGCAGATTCAGTGGTTCGCCAGCCTCTATGTGCCCTGGAAAATCTGGAAAGACTACAAGCTGCGCCAGGTACGCAGTTCTTTGCCTTGGCGCTGGAGCCGCAGGCTCAGGCAGCGGGTGAAATTGCTGGCTACGCGCGTGGCGACGGCCTGCAAAGCGGCTTTCTCCGGATTACGAAAATAACCGGCTGATTGCTTTTTGCTATAAAAAACAGAGCAGCTTGCGCACGCCTGCATTGCGCATAAGCGCTTTATGGCTTGAATTTATCAAAAAACAGTGCGCTGAAGAAGCGGGGCGAGTCAGCCGGCGGAATTTCACCGCCATCACCCGTCAATCTCTCAAGCTCGCTTCAAAACAGATACTTTGGCAGGCGCTTTTTTCACACGCTTGTGAAGCGCAAAGAAGTTCCACAGCAGCAAGGTCGCGTCCGGCCCTTCGGGCGTGCTGTAGTCAAAGCTGCCCTCGCCGCCGCTCCAGGCATGGCCAAGTGCGTCAATTTCACACTTCACCACCTCGGGCTTGCGGCCCGCGTAGTAAGTCGTTGTTTTGTACGCATGGCGCGGGCTGCGCCCCCCGGTGCGACCGGCATAACTGCGCAGCACCGGCTGGGCGCTGGTAATGAAAGGCGCATCAATGAGGGTGAATTGCGCCGCCAAGTGGTCAACATTGACGCGCCGCACCACCGAGTCGCTCTTGCCGTGAATCAGCATCACGGGCATGCCGGGAAACGCCGGCTGTCCAGCCACAAATTCGGCAGCCACTTCCCGATGCTTCATGCTGGCACCTTGCTGCATCGCCTGAAATCCGCTCAGGGGGGAGTCGCTGGTGCCAAAAACAGGCGACGAATGCAGCCCCGCTGCCGCAATCAGCTCCGGATGGCGCAGCGCCAAAATAGCCGCCAGCCCCGCCCCCGCCGACAGCCCCGCCACGTAAGTGCGGCTAGTGTCCAGCCGGTGTTTAGCCTGCACTTGCTTGATCATTTCGGCAATTAGCATCACATCGCCTTCGCCCTGCTGCGTGGCGCGCTTGTACCAGTGCCAGCAACGGTTGCTGTCACTGGCGGCTGATTGCTGCGGATACAGCACCGCAAAGCCCTTGCGTTCGGCCAGCTGGTTCATGCGGGTCGAGGCAGCAAAGTCAGTTGGCGTCTGCTTGCAGCCATGCAGCATGACCACCAAGGGACGCGCCGTGGCGGCAGTGACCCCGGACGGCAGGTAAAGCCAGTAAAGCATCCGCCGGGGAGGTGCCAGCCCCGTTTGCGGCAGGGTAAAAAAAGATTTTTGCCAAGTGCCCGTTAAAGTGCCCGGCGAAGTCGCACCCGCAAGTTTTGGCGTAGGAGCCGGTTTGCGGCGCGGCTTGGCCACAGCCACCGCTTTGGCGACTGGCGTGTTGACAGCCTTGAGCGGCTGACGCGGTTTAACCGGGGCCGCCCGCTTTTTGACGGCGGGTGCGCGCGCAGTTGGGGTCAGCATACTGGTAAACAGCTTGCGGCCCTGCGCTTGCTGGGCTTTGCCCACGCGGCGAAGATTTTTGAGCCAGAGGCTGGTCAGACTTTTTGTCATAAGGGCTAGGGCATCGTGAGAGGATTGGACAACTTGCAAGCCATCGGTCGGGTTAAAAACCAGCCGCGACTTTCTTTTTTGAATTTGGCAAAGAAGATTTTGTTGCATTGCAGCAAACTACTGTGTCAGCGGGTTTCTCCAAAATCGCTCGGCCACCGGATAATTCCGTTCATCCTCAGCCCCGTGCGCTGCCGCCATGACGCTTTTTCCCTGTGGCAAGCCGTTGACTCAAATTTTTCGTTCTTTCATCCCTTTTCACCACCATGCAAGACTTTCTGACCGCTGCGCTCTATAAATTTGTTGAATTGCCCGACCATGCCGAGCTGCAGGCACCGCTGCTGGCGTGTTGTGAAGCGCAGGGCGTCAAAGGCACGCTGCTGCTTGCCGCCGAAGGCATCAACGGCACGATTGCCGGCCTGCCTGATGGCGTGCATGCGGTACTGGCTTTTTTGCGCAACGATCCGCGCCTGTCGTCGCTCGAACACAAGGAAGCGTATGCCGCCCGTATGCCGTTTTACCGGATGAAAGTGCGTCTGAAGCGCGAAATCGTCACGCTGGGCGTGCCCGACGTGCATCCTGCGCTGATGGCGGGCCGCTATGTCAAGCCGCAAGACTGGAACGACTTGATTGCCGAGCCCGGCCTGGTGCTGGTCGATACCCGCAACGACTATGAAGTGGCGATAGGCACGTTCAAAGGCGCGCTGAACCCTGCGACGCACAGCTTTTCAGAACTGCCCGGCTGGGTGGACAAGGAAATGGCCGAGGGCGGCAAGCTGGCTACGGTCAATGGCAAAAAACCCAAAGTCGCCATGTTCTGCACCGGCGGCATTCGCTGCGAAAAATCCACCGCTTTCCTGCGCGCGAAGGGGTTTGACGAGGTCTATCACCTGGAAGGCGGCGTCCTCAAATACCTGGAAACCATGCCGCAGGAAAGCAGCGCGTGGCAAGGCGAATGTTTTGTGTTTGACGAACGCGTCTCGGTCGGCCACGGCCTCAATCCCGGCGACTTCACGCTCTGCCGTTCGTGCCGAGACCCCTTGAGCGCCCAAGACCGCCAGTCGCCTTTGTATGAACTGGGCGTGAGCTGCGCGCACTGCCACGCCCGCACCACCGACGAACAAAAACACGGCTACCGCGAACGTCAGCGCCAGGTTTCGCTGGCCCAGGCGCGGCAAGAATCCCATATTGGCGTGCGCCAGCCTGGCAGCCAGTCATAAACCGCCGTCCCTACCCGCTCTGCCACGATGACCATGACCATGCCCATTCTTTATTCCTTTCGCCGTTGCCCGTATGCCATGCGGGCGAGACTGGCGCTGGCCGTGAGTGGTCAGGTGTGTGAATTGCGCGAAGTGGTTTTGCGCAACAAACCACAAGCGCTGCTGGAGGCTTCGCACAAAGCGACGGTGCCAGTGCTGCGCGTTGCTAATGGCGAGGTGCTGGAACACAGTCTGGACATCATGCTCTGGGCCTTGCGCCAGCATGACCCCGAATGCTGGCTGACACCGCCAATCGGCTCACTTGACGCGATGCAGGCAATGATTGCAGCCAACGACGGGCCGTTCAAGCAAGCGCTGGATCGTTATAAATACCCGCATCGCTTCCTGTCCGCGCAGACCGATGCCAGCGAGGCGGCCCGGCAGTTTGCCGAACACCACCGAGACAGCGCCGCGCAGTGGCTGATGACGCTGCAAAACCGGCTGGAAAACCACGACTGGCTGTTCGGCGCCAGCCCTTCTCTAGCCGACATGGCGCTGCTGCCCTTTGTCCGGCAGTTTGCCCACACCGATGCCGCGTGGTTTGCAGCGCAGCCCTGGCGGGCATTGGCCCGCTGGCTGGCGCACTGGGAAAGCGGCGCGCTGCTGGCGCAGGTCATGGCGAAATACCCGCCCTGGCAAACCGGACAGCTGGCTAGTTTCTTTCCTGATTAAGACTACCAAGCAGCCCCAGCCAGCGACTGAGCAGAAGGACGTATTAAAGCTGCTCGGCGCGCAATTGCTCTGCGCTTTTGGCTGACAGCAGGCCGGGCGGCACGTCAAACACGGTTTTGGCGCCGTAGTGGCCCAACTGATGCAAGCGATGCACAGCGCGGGCATAAGCCACCAGCACGCTGGCGGTGAACTCAGGGTTACTGGCGAGCTTCAGGCCGTACTCGATCACCTGCGTGTTGCCCTCAGACGTATTGCCGCTGCGAATCACAAAACCGCCATGCGGCATGGCGCTGTGGTCACGCTGCAAGGCTCTAGCACTAATGAAATTCACCGAGGTGTCGTAAGCGTCAAAGTAATGCGGCATGGTCTGGATGGCTTGGCGCACTGCGTCGGCATCCGCCCCGTCTTGCAGCACCACAAAGCATTCACGCGTGTGTTTTTGGCGTGTCGTAAGTTCGGGCCGCGTGCCGCTGCGCACCAAATCGACCGCCGCAGGCACGGGCAACGTGTATTGCACGCCGCCCGCCACACCGGGCACGCGCCGAATCGCGTCGGAGTGGCCCTGGCTCAAGCCTTTGCCCCAAAACGTATCGGTGGCGCCATCGGGCAGCAGCGCCTCAGCCATGACGCGGTTCACCGAAAACATTCCAGGGTCCCAGCCGGCAGAAATCAGCGCGGTTTTCTGACCGGCTCGGGCAGGCGCATCAACGGCGGCAAAGTACTCCGGAATGCGCGCATGCGTGTCAAAGCTGTCCACGGTGTTAAACAAAGCTGCCAACGCCGGGCCTTGCCGGGGCAAATCCTCTTTCGAGCCACCGCACAGAATCAGCACGTCAATATCAGCCGTGTGGCCACTCAAGTCGTCCATGGCGTACACCGGCGTGGCGCTTTGCAGCGGCGTGAGCTGCTCCGGCGGGCGGCGGGTGTAAATGCCGACCAGCTGCATGTCGGGGTTTTTGAGCAGCGACGCTTCAACACCGCGTCCCAGATTGCCGTGACCGGCGATGGCGATTCGAATGGGCTGAGCCATGTTTTGTCCTTATGGTTTGAGAAGAATCAGGAAGGTAAAAAAGAGGAAAAAGATGGTCGACATGCTCGCATCGTCGGTATGCGGTCAATGGCTGCGGTCGAAGTGATGGATTGGCAGGGGCTTTGAAAGACTGAAAAATAGTTTTATCCCTATTTCAACGTCAAATCAGCCTCTGGCGCTTTAACTACGTGCACTAACAGCTATCAATAAAATAGCATTTAGCACATCAAAAGCGGCGTTCTAGACTCACAGTTCCGGGGCAATCGCCTCGGCGTAGTCATACAGCGCGCCCAAAATCGCCTCGCCGCGCTCGTCGGCCGTTTCTGCCAGCGTATCGATCGCGGCGAACAGCGCGTCCACATTGCGCGCACCGCCCTCGCCGTCCAGCAGCCGTGCAGCGCGGTGCGTCTCCCAGCATGCGGCTTCGTCAAGCGTCAGAGTGTCGGGGAAATTGCGGGCGCGGTAGCGAAACAGCAGCGTTTTCAGCCGGGGATCGTCAAAGCCGGTGCGCTCATGCGCCAGCTCGGCGGGTGACAGGGCCAGCAACTGGTTCAGCCGCCGCCGGTCAGCGTTGCCGATGAAGCCGCCATACAGGTCTTCATCCACGTCGGGCGCAGCCTCTTGCGGCTTTTGAAACACCTCGGGCCAGATAGCGCTCATGTCAGGCAGGGCGACGGCTTTTTCAGCATTGCGCAGCGCAGCCTGCATATCAATGCCCCATTTGGCCGCCATTTGCGGCGTCAGCGTCGCCAGTTTGCGCACCACCATCGGCGACTTGTTGAGGTGAACTGATTTCATTGGCAGCCGCTGCACGCCTTCCGGCAAATCGGCGGCTTTGCTGAACAGCCGCTGGCGCAGCGTGGCCACGTCCAGCAGGGGCAACTCGCTCGGGTCATGGGCCAAGTCCCAGGCGAGCAACTCGTTTTTATTGGTTGGATGGGTGGCCAGCGGCCACATCACGGCCAGGCAGCCTTTTTCTGACGGAAACATGCCGGACACATGCAAAAACGGCACGGCATGCTGCGGGCTGGCGGGCAGACCCAACTCGGCGGCGACGCGGTCTTTTTTGTGCAGCCCCAGGCAAAAATCGAACAGACGCGGCTGGGCGGTGCGAATCAGCCGCGCCAGCGCAATCGTGGCGCGCACATCCGACAAGGCGTCGTGTGCGGCTTCGTGCACCAGGCCATTGGCGCGCGCCAGGTCTTGCAGGGTGAAACTGGTTTTACCGGCGTGCGGGCCGTCATGTTTGATGGGCCAGACGATGCCTTCGGGCCGCAGCGCATACGCCATGCGCACGACATCGAGCAAATCCCAGCGGCCGCAGTCGTTTTGCCACTCGCGGCCATACGGGTCGATCAGGTTGCGCCAAAACATGAAGCGCGTCACTTCATCATCAAACCGGATGGTGTTGTAGCCCACGCCAATGGTGCCGGGCTGGGCCAGCAGTTGCTCGATCTGCGCGGCAAAAGCGTGTTCGGGCACGCCGTGTTGCAGGCAATGCTGCGGCGTGATGCCGGTGATCAGGCACGAAGCGGGATCAGGCAAATAGTCGTTGGCAGGCTGGCAGTAAATCATCACCGGCTCGCCGATTTCGTTCAGCTCGGCATCGGTGCGAATGCCGGCAAACTGCGCTGGCCGGTCGCGCCGGGTATTGAGCCCGAAGGTTTCGTAGTCGTGCCACAGAAAAGTATGGGTCAGCATGCAAAAACTCACAGTAAAGGTGAAAAAAGCCGCGCCACCGCATCCAGCAGGCGCGTGGAAAAGCGCTGCGGACGCAGGGACTTGACCAGGATGGCGCTACGCAAATCGGTTTCAAACTGGGCAGCTAAAGGTTCGGCCAGCGCCTGGCCGTAGACGACCGCCATCACTTCAAAATTCAGGCGAAAACTGCGGTTGTCAAAGTTGGCCGTGCCGATCATGGCGCAATGCCCGTCCACCACCAGCGTCTTGGAATGCAGCATGCGCCCCTTGTATTCCCAAACTTTAACGCCTGCGGCGATCAGCTCATCAAAGTACGAGCGGGCTGCGGCGCTGACGATCAGGCTGTCGCTGCGGTGCGGCACCAACAGGCGCACATCGACACCGCGCAGCGCGGCACTGGTCAGCGCCATCAGGGCCGGCTCGCCCGGCACGAAATAAGGCGTAGTCAGCCAGGCGCGCTGGATGGATGCGTTGATGGCGGCCACATGCATGCGGTGAATGGGCTCCAGCGCATTGTCAGGCCCGCTGGTGACGATTTGCACCGGAATGTCGCCAGCGTCCATCTGGGGCAGCAGGTGCGGCAAAAGCAGCGAAACATCGGTATGTTTGTCACTCGGGTAGTCGCCGGTGGTGTAAGCCCAGTCTTCCAGAAAGGTGGTCTGCAGCCAGCTGACGGCGCTGCCCTCAATGCGCAAATGCACATCATGGTAGGCATCCGACTGGACTCGCAGGTCTTCTTCATCGGTGATATTGACACCCCCCGTGAAGCCGACGCGTCCGTCACACACCACAATCTTGCGGTGGGTGCGGTAGTTGGTCACCGGACGCAGCCGGCGACCGATGCGGGTTTCGTGAAAAAGCGCGGTATGCACGCCAGCTGCCTGCAGCGGCGCCAGAAACTTGCGCCCCAGCTTCTTCGAGCCCAGCGCATCGACCAGCAGCCTGACCGTGACGCCCTGCTTGGCCTTGAGCACCAACAAATCACGCAGTGCCGTGCCAATCTGGTCAGGCTCGAAAATGTAGTATTCCAGGTGAACATGGTCGCGGGCCTCGTGAATCGCCTCAAAAATACGCTCAAAAGTCGCTGCGCCGCCGGAAAGAAGCTCAACGGACGTCGCACTGGATACCGGAATTCCGCAAGTGGCGGTGCCCAGCTCGGCAATCTGGCGCAAGGCTGCAGGCGCTTTTTCAGCGGCATCACGCAGCAAGGCCTGGTCGGCGTGGTTGCGTTTGCCGACGCGACTGCGCAAGCGTTTGATGCGCTGTTTTTTCAGGCGCTGCGGGCCCAGAAAGTAATAAATAACGAAGCCGGCAAAAGGCAGCAAGGCCAGCGACAGTATCCAGCTCATGGTGGACACGGGCGCCCGCTTTTGCATCACGATCCAGATCGACAGCACGGCGATATAGGCGCTCCAGGCGAGTGAAAAACCGGTTGCCCATTCGGAGCTGATTTCTGGAAGCGTCAAGGTAAGAGGTCTTAAGTGCGGAGAGAAGGAATGAAAAAAGCCGATAGCGTGATGCTACCGGCCTTTTATGGGCGCCTGAATTCAGGTCGCTTAATTGGTTTCTGCCGCCGCTTCCGGCTCAGGCTTGGCCTTGCCTTCGCGTTTTGCCAGCGGCTGGATGTCGAGCTCGACTTCGCCGGTTTCAACGCCCTTCTCGTCGGTCGTGACCTTCATGTCCACCGTCAGGCGGCCGCCATCAATCAAACGTCCAAACAGCAACTCGTCAGCCAGCGCCCGGCGAATCGTGTCCTGGATCAGACGCTGCATCGGACGCGCGCCCATCAGCGGATCAAAGCCCTTTTTGCCCAGGTACTTGCGCAGCGTGTCTGTGAAGGTCACCTCGACCTTCTTCTCGGCCAGCTGGGTTTCAAGCTGCAGCAGGAACTTGTCCACTACACGAAGGATGACTACTTCGTCGAGCGCCTTGAAGCTCACCACTGCGTCCAGGCGGTTGCGGAACTCGGGCGTGAACAGGCGCTTGATGTCGGCCATCTCGTCGCCGGCTTCGCGCGGATTCGTAAAACCGATGGTTGCCTTGTTCATCGTCTCAGCGCCCGCGTTGGTCGTCATGACGATGATCACGTTGCGGAAATCGGCCTTGCGCCCGTTATTGTCCGTCAGCGTGCCGTGGTCCATGACCTGCAGCAGCACGTTGAAAATGTCCGGATGGGCCTTTTCGATTTCATCGAGCAGCAGCACGCAATGCGGCTTCTTGGTCACGGCTTCGGTCAGCAATCCTCCCTGGTCAAACCCGACATAGCCCGGAGGCGCGCCAATCAGGCGGCTCACGGCATGGCGCTCCATGTACTCGGACATGTCAAAACGGATCAGCTCAATGCCCATGATGTAGGCAAGTTGCTTGGCCGCCTCGGTCTTGCCGACGCCGGTAGGGCCGGAGAACAGGAAAGAGCCAATCGGCTTGTCGTCCTTACCCAACCCCGAGCGCGCCATCTTGACGGCTGACGCCAGCACATCAAGCGCCTTGTCCTGGCCAAACACCACGCTTTTCAGGTCACGTTCCAAGGTTTTAAGCTTGCCGCGATCATCGTTGGACACATTGGCGGGCGGGATACGGGCGATCTTGGCCACAATCTCTTCCACCTCGGTCTTGGTGATGGTTTTCTTGCGCTTGTTGGCCGGCAGGATGCGCTGGGCTGCGCCCGCTTCGTCGATCACGTCAATCGCCTTGTCGGGCAAATGGCGGTCGTTGATGTACTTGGCGCTCAGTTCAGCCGCCGCCTGCAGAGCAGCCACGGCATATTTCACGCCATGGTGCTCTTCAAAGCGCGACTTCAGGCCTTTGAGGATATCGACGGTTTCCTGCACCGTCGGCTCGACCACATCGACCTTCTGAAAGCGCCGCGACAGAGCCGCATCTTTTTCAAAAATGCCGCGATATTCGGTGAAAGTAGTGGCACCAATGCACTTGAGCTGGCCCGAACTGAGAGCTGGCTTGAGCAGGTTGGACGCATCCAGCGTGCCGCCCGAAGCCGCGCCCGCACCAATCAGCGTGTGAATTTCGTCGATGAACAGGATGCCGTTGGGCTTGTCCTTGAGCGACTTCAAGACGCCCTTGAGGCGTTGCTCAAAATCGCCACGGTACTTGGTGCCCGCCAGCAAGGCACCCATGTCGAGCGAATAAACCTGCGCCTCGGCCAGAATCTCGGGCACGTCTTTTTGCGTGATGCGCCAGGCCAAGCCCTCGGCAATCGCCGTCTTGCCCACGCCGGCTTCACCCACCAGCAGCGGGTTGTTCTTGCGCCTACGGCACAGGATCTGGATCACGCGCTCGACCTCGTAATGGCGGCCAATCAGCGGATCGATCTTGCCTTCCTTGGCCAGCTGGTTGAGGTTGACGGTGTACTGCTCCAGCGGCGAAGCTTTTTCATTCTTTTCGCCGCCTTCTTCATTTTCAGCCGCGCTCTCGCCGGTCTTGGTAGGCTCCGGCGGATCACTTTTCTTGATGCCGTGGGCAATGAAATTAACCACATCCAGGCGCGTGACGCCCTGCTGGTGCAGGTAGTACACGGCATGCGAGTCTTTTTCGCCAAAAATGGCCACCAGCACATTGGCGCCGGTCACTTCCTTTTTGCCGCTGCCTGTGGACTGCACATGCATGATGGCGCGCTGGATCACGCGCTGGAAACCCAGCGTAGGCTGCGTATCGACATCGTCGCTGCCAGCTACCTGCGGCGTGTTGTCCTTGATGAAATTGTCAAGCGCCTTGCGCAAATCATCCACATTGGCTGAGCAGGCGCGCAGCACTTCAGCCGCACTGGGGTTGTCCAGCAGGGCCAGCAGCAGGTGTTCGACGGTGATGAACTCGTGGCGTTGCTGGCGTGCCTCCACAAAGGCCATGTGCAAGCTGACTTCTAATTCCTGGGCAATCATAGATTTTCCTTTCGGCTTGCTTGGATAAATACTTTACTGAATTCTTGAACTCACAAGAGAATATTGTCCGGTTTTGCTTTTATTCAATGGGTTCGCTGACACATTGCAAAGGATGGCCATTTTTTCGCGATGCTTCAGTGACCTGATCAACCTTGGTGGCTGCCACGTCTCGGGAGAATACGCCGCAAATCCCTTTGCCATCAAGATGGATCTTGAGCATGATCTGAGTCGCGGTTTCGAGGTCTTTGTTGAAAAACTCTTGAATCACCACCACGACAAACTCCATGGGTGTGTAGTCATCGTTGAGCAGCACCACCTGGTACATCTGCGGCGGCTTGGTTTTTTGCGGTCGGCGCTCCAGAACGACAGAGTCACCTCCGTTGACATCGGCGGGTTTGACGGCGGGGGCTGGCGGTCGAGTGGGAGTTTTGGGGGGTTTGGTTGCCATGGAATTCATTCTAGCCATCGGTTTCGTTCAATGCATCGGACAATGGAATTGGTGGCACTCAAGCCGATTTGCAACGCCACCAAGAAAAAAACCGCCTCAGGATTGCTCCCGGGCGGTCTGGACTTTAAAAAAGTCCTATCTGTTTACATGTGGTCAATCATTACTTGGCCGAAACCGGAACAGCTTACTTGCGTCGCACCCTCCATGAGCCGGGCAAAGTCGTAGGTGACTTTCTTCGATTTAATCGACTTTTCCATTGAACTGATGATGAGGTCAGCAGCCTCAAGCCAGCCCATGTGACGCAGCATCATTTCAGCAGACAAGATCAGGGAGCCGGGGTTGACATAGTCTTTGCCGGCATATTTTGGCGCTGTGCCATGGGTCGCTTCAAACATCGCAATGGTGTCGCTCAGGTTGGCGCCGGGGGCAATGCCGATGCCGCCCACCTGTGCGGCCAGCGCGTCGGAAATATAGTCGCCGTTCAGGTTTAGCGTGGCAATCACGCTGTATTCGGCGGGACGCAGCAAGATTTGTTGCAGGAACGCGTCGGCAATCACGTCCTTGACGACGATATCCTTGCCCGTTTTCGGATTTTTGAATTGGCACCACGGGCCACCGTCGATCAGTTCAGCGCCGAATTCATTTTGTGCCAGCGCGTAGGCCCAGTCACGAAAACCTCCTTCGGTGAATTTCATGATGTTGCCCTTGTGCACGATGGTCACGCTGGGCTTGCCATTGTCAATGGCGTACTGGAGCGCCTTTCGCATCAGGCGCTCGGTGCCTTCGCTGGAGACGGGTTTGATGCCAATGCCCGAGGTGTTGGGGAAACGGATTTTCTTGACGCCGAGTTCGTCTTGCAGAAACTGGATGAGTTTTTTTACCTTTTCGCTGCCCGATTCAAATTCGATACCGGCATAAATGTCTTCCGAATTTTCACGAAAGATCACCATGTTGGTTTTCTGCGGTTCCTTGACCGGAGAAGGTACACCGGCAAAATACTGGATGGGCCTCAGGCAGACATACAGATCCAGCTCTTGGCGCAGCGCCACGTTCAGGCTACGGATACCCCCGCCGACAGGTGTTGTCAGCGGCCCTTTGATCGACACCACATAGTCTTTGACGGCATGCAGGGTTTCTTCTGGCAGCCACACATCGGGGCCATAGACTTTGGTGGACTTTTCACCCGCAAACACTTCCATCCAGTGAATTTTTTTCTTGCCGTCGTAGGCTTTGGCAACGGCTGCATCAACCACTTTCAGCATCACCGGAGAAATGTCCACCCCCGTGCCATCGCCCTCGATAAAAGGAATGATGGGCTCGTCAGGCACATTCAACGAGTTGTCGGCATTGACAGTGATTTTCTGGCCCTGGGCGGGCACTTTGATGTGCTGATACATGTGCAAAATTCTCCGGTAAGCGTAGATAGCGCCCTCTGCGAGACACGCTAACTCTATCAATTTAGGTAAAAGCATTTAAATTTTAGCGGCTAAATTTCATATAAAAAAATTTAGCCACTCGTGTCAACGCTTTGCAAGCAGCTTCGTTACGGTAATACCTCCGAAGTTTTCGGAGTGTTTTTCAATCAAAATCTGCCTTAACAACCGCCCCAGGAATTACAGATGAACAAGATCCTCGCTACATTGATCGCAGGCCTTTTTGCTGCTGGCGCTTATGCGCAAGCACCTGCGGCGGCCCCAGCCAAAGCTGCAATGCCTGCCGTGGCAGCCATGCCGGCAACACCTGCTGTTGCCGCCGCACCTGCTGCTGCCGTAAAACCTGCAGCCATGACCAAAGAAGAAAAAGCTGCCGCCAAAGCGGCCAAGAAAGAAAAAGCAGCCGAAGCCAAAAAAGCAAAAGCTGACGCTATGGCTGCCAAAAAGGCCGAAGCCGCTGCCGCAAAAAAGGCAAAAGCTGAAGCCATGGCTACCAAGAAAGCTGAAGCCGCTGCTGCAAAAAAGGCAAAAGCTGAAGCCAAAAAGTAATTCCTGGCAACTTCAGTCAAAAAGCCCGCCACGTGCGGGCTTTTTGACGAGCGTCGTTTATGCTGATGACTTAATTCCAAGCAGGTGCGCGTCAATGTATTTAAAGTCTTGTTCCGTTATCTTTGCCAGAGCTGGCAAAAGTCTGCTGCCGCTCGTGGCTATCGCGGCTCTGCAGATGCCAATATGCGCAATTGCACAGGAAATACCGCAAACAAATTTACAGCACATCCAGCTTACGGCCGGCATGTATGTGATTGATGCCCAAGTGGCCATGACGCCCGATCAGCGGCAAATCGGGCTGATGCAGCGCAAGGACATGGCCCAGCACGAAGGCATGATTTTTGTGTTCGAGCAAGCCAGTCAGCAATGCTTCTGGATGAAAAATACAATTTTGCCCTTGACCGCTGCTTTCGTGGCCGATGACGGCACCATTGTGAACATGGCCGACATGAAACCCCAAACCACCGACTCGCACTGTTCGACGCAACCGGTTCGCTATGTGCTGGAGATGAACAAAGGCTGGTTTGCCAAGAAAGGCATCAAGCCCGGGAGCAAACTGGCAGGGCCGATTTTTGAAGCCGCGCGCTAACGCTGCAAACCACACAAAAAAAGCCGACTTCAAGTCGGCTTTTTTTTGCGTCTCAATCGCGGTTAAGCGATGTCAAGCATCAGGCGAAATTTGCCTCGGCAAATTCCCAGTTCACGAGGTTGGAAAGGAAGGTTTCCACAAACTTCGGACGCTGATTGCGGTAGTCGATGTAATAAGCATGCTCCCATACGTCCACCGTCAGCAACGCCTTGTCGCCTGTGGTGAGCGGCGTGCCAGCAGCACCTGTATTGACGATGTCCACCGTGCCATCGGCTTTTTTGACCAACCATGTCCAGCCTGAGCCGAAATTACCGACAGCAGACTTTACAAAGGCTTCCTTGAAAGCAGCGTAGGAGCCGAATTTAGCGTTGATGGCGTCAGCCAGCGCGCCCGAAGGTTCGCCACCGCCCGAAGGCTTCATGCAGCTCCAGAAAAAAGTGTGATTCCATATCTGGGCTGCGTTGTTGTAGACGCCGCCGCTTGATTTCTTGACGATCTCTTCGAGCGTCATGGACTCAAACTCGGTTCCTTTTTGCAGGTTGTTGAGGTTGACCACATAGGCGTTGTGATGCTTGCCGTAGTGGTACTCAAGAGTTTCCTGGCTGTACTCTGGGGCCAGGGCGTCAATTGCATACGGAAGCGGGGGGAGCTTGTGTTCCATAAATTTCCTCGTGGTGGTTATTTGGGTTGATTAGATGTCCACTGACATGCCAGGGACATTGTAAAAACTAAATGAGCCGGCGTGCAGCAACTGTCAAATCGACCTCCCCATCCGCAAGGGTAGCGCGCACAGGCTGGCCGATGTGCGTCATTGTTGCCGCCGTAATGGGCTGGCCCTGCAAGTCTGACAGCCATGCATAGCCTCGCTGTAAAACCAGTTTCGGGTCCAGCAGTTCAAGGCGCATGGTTGCGTTTTGAAGTTGCTGGCGGCTGCGTTGCACGCTGGCATTGATTTCCTTGGTGAAACCCGTACCCAAAGCATCTAGCCGGGCCTGTTTGTGTAGCAGGTTGGCGCGAATCGAATGGCGCAGGTTTTGCGCAACCCCCGCCAATCGTGCTTGCTGGCGCGTGACCAGATGCGAGGGTTGGCTGACGCGCAACGCCGCCCGATCCAGCCGCTGGTTGTGCGATTGCAGTTGTCGCTCGACCCCGTTTTGCAGGCGGGACAAAACAATATCCAGCGCATTCAGCCCGCTGGCTTGAGGCTGTGCACACAACTCTGCCGCCGCCGTGGGGGTTGGCGCGCGCACATCGGCACAAAAATCAGCGATGGTGAAATCCGTTTCATGCCCCACGCCGCAAACCACGGGCATGGGCGACTCAATGATGGCGCGGGCCAGCGCCTCATCGTTGAAGGCCCACAGATCCTCCATAGCCCCGCCGCCGCGAACCAGCAGCAGCACATCAACCTGATCCTGCTCGCGTCGCCCGCCGGCTTTGCGCAACGCATCGCGCAACTCGCCTGCGGCCTGCGCGCCCTGCACGCTGGCCGGATAGATGACCACTGGAATATGCGGCGCCCGGCGCTGAAGGGCTGTGATCACATCATGCAAAGCCGCCGCCCCCAATGAAGTCACCACACCGATGGCACGCGGCATGAGCGGCAAAGGCCGCTTGCGAGCACTTTCAAAAAGCCCTTCGGCTTCAAGCCTGGCCTTGAGTTGCAGGAATTGCTCAAAAAGAGTGCCCTGTCCGGACTGGCGCATGGACTCAACCACCAGTTGCAACTCTCCACGCGGCTCATACACGCCCAGCCGTCCGCGCAATTCAACCAATTGCCCATCACGCGGGGAAAAATCCAGCAGCCCTGCAGCCCGGCGGAACATGGCGCAGCGAACCTGCCCCTGCGCGTCTTTAAGCGAAAAATAGCAGTGCCCGCTGGACGCACGCGAAAAACCGGTCAGCTCGCCCTGCACCGCCACAGGATTGAATCTGGCTTCTAGGCTATCGGCAATAGCCCTCAACAGTGAGCCGACCGGCCAGATTCGCACACCGCTGTCACGAGGCGCGCCAACAGGTTTTTCACGAGACAAAAAAGCATCAGCCATTGGCGTCTCCGGCATCTTCAGGCAGGAAGTAATTCACGACACCCGGCCAAAGGTTTGTCAAAGTGTCTGAAAGCCTCTGATAGCCCGATGAATAGGTATAACTCATTGATTTTAAATAAGATAGTTCTGCTTAAATTTTCATCGTTTTGTCACAATGACGGCCTGATGCGGGTTAGCGCGTCACTGCAACAGACTTATCCACAAAGTTATCCACAGATTTTGTGGGCTACTCAGGGCACATACTGTCCATCAAAACACTCAGGCGAAAGTCTCACCAAGCGCAAAGCGTGCCCATTGCCGTAAGCCATAATCCAGCACAAATAATCTGTATGGAGATGTGTATTGTTTTCGATCATACAAGCGGCTGGCTGGCCTATCTGGCCCTTGGTAGCTTGCTCCATAGCGGCGCTGGCACTGATCATTGAGCGATTTTCAAGCCTTCAACCAAATAAGATCATCCCGCCCAAACTGCTTGGTGAAGCGCTGATTGTTTCTCGTGGCGAAGTTCCGCCCCCGGATGTGATGCTCAAGCTGGCGCAAAATTCACTGCTGGGTGAAGTACTGGCCAGTGGCTTGTATGCGCTCAGCGCCAATCCGTACCTCACCGAAGCCGATCTGCGCTCTACTTTAGAAGGGGCGGGTCGGCAGGCAGCGCACAAACTGGAACGCTATCTGGCTGCGCTGGCCACGATTGCTTCTGCGGCACCTTTGCTGGGCTTGCTGGGAACGGTGATTGGCATGATTGAAATTTTTGGCTCCCAGACCGGCGGCAGTGGCAATGCAGGCGGCGGCAATCCGGCCCAGCTGGCGCAAGGCATTTCCATGGCGCTGTACAACACCGCTTTTGGTCTGATGGTCGCCATACCCGCACTCATTTTCTGGCGTTACTTCCGTGCGCGGGTAGACGGTTACCTGCTGACCATGGAACTTTCAGCCGAACGCTTTATGCGGCATCTCAATACACTGCGCAAGTAATCATGGCCTCCACGCTATTGACTGCGTTTGGTGCGCAACATTCACCAATTCATCAGCGTGCGCCAAGGGGGCTTTTATGAACTTTCGTCCTCATGCACGCGCAGAACCGGAAATCAACCTGATTCCATTTATCGATGTGTTGCTGGTCGTACTCATTTTTTTGATGCTCTCGACCACCTACAGCAAATTCACCGAACTTCAGGTCAAGCTGCCGACCGCCGATGCAGAGCAGCAGCGCGACTATCCCAAGGAAATCATCGTTGCTGTCAGCAGCGATGGCCGCTACATGGTCAACAAAACCCTGGTGAATGGCCGGGGGATCGAGGTGCTGGGCGCAGCCCTCAGCCTGGCAGCCAAGGCCGGCAAAGACAGCGTCATCATCAGCGCCGATGCCAGCGCCACCCACCAGTCCGTCATCAGCGTCATGGAAGCCGCACGTCGCCAAGGTCTGACGCAAATTACCTTCGCCACGCAAAGCGCTGCGCAGGCAAGCGCAAGGTAGGCGCAGGCCTTGGAAATCTTGTCAAACAGGCTTCAGGCGTGAAACAAGCTCTGCTAAAAGCCTGGCGCGTACGCGGCTGGCTGGCTTGGCTGCTCTGGCCAATCGCACAAATCCATGGCATTCTGGTGCGCGTGCGCCGGTCTTTGTACCGAAGCGGCTTTTTTGCCGTTGACCGCTTTGACGTTGCCATCGTTGTGGTGGGCAATGTCGTCGCCGGCGGGGCCGGAAAAACACCGCTGGTGATGGCCATCGTCAAACATTTGCAGTCGCAGGGATTGCAGGTGGGTGTGGTTTCGCGCGGTTACGGCCGTTCAAGCCAGGAAAGCCTGCAAGTCAGGCCAGAAACTCCGACTTATGAGTCCGGTGACGAGCCAGCGCTTATCCAGCGGGCGACAGGTGCTCCTGTTTTCGTAGCAAAACTGCGCACTGAAGCTGTGCGCAGTTTGCTGGCCCGCTACCCGGCAACAGACGTGGTGGTGTGCGACGACGGCCTGCAGCACTATGCTTTGTCGCGCAACATCGAAATTGCCGTGTTTGATGACAAAGGCGTGGGCAATGGCTGGCTGCTGCCGGCCGGGCCACTGCGCGAGCCTTGGCCTGAGCGCCTGCACCAAGGCGTCAATCTGGTTCTGCATACCGGATTGACGCCTGCTTTTGCGGGCTTCACTTCCAGCCGCAAACTGGCTGATTACGCCGTAGCGGCTGACGGCAGCCGGGTTGAATTCAACGCACTCGACCATCAGCCCTTGGTGGCGCTGGCGGGCATTGCCAATCCCGAGGCATTTTTTGACATGCTCAGATCACGCGGGCTGCGGCTGCAAAAAACCATCGCCCTGCCCGACCACCATGATTTCACGATGGAGGATCTGAGTGCTTTGACAGGCTGCACGGTGTTGTGCACGGAAAAAGACGCCGTCAAACTGTTCGCATTGACCGGCCATGCCGGGCTGAGGCTATTGGCTGTGCCACTGGAATTTTCACCCGAGCCGGCTTTTTTTACTGCCTTGAATGGACTACTGGCACCTTTGATTTCTCAATTACCATCTGATCATGGACACCAAACTACTTGAACTGCTGGTCTGCCCCGTCACCAAAGGGCGCCTTGAATACGACCGCGAAAAACACGAACTCATCTCGCGCAGTGCCCGCCTGGCCTATCCGGTGCGCGACGGCATCCCGGTCATGCTGGAAAACGAAGCACGACCCATGACCGATGAAGAGCTGGGACTGTGATGCCAAACCAGCTCTTGTGCGCATGAGTTTTTCCGTCCTTATTCCGGCGCGTCTGGCGTCCTCGCGCCTTCCCAACAAGCCGCTGGCCGATATCAACGGGGTGCCAATGGTCGTGCGGGTGGCCCAGCGCGCCTTGCAAAGCGATGCCGTTCGCACGGTGGTGGCAGCTGACAGTGCGGCAATCATTGACCATTGCTCGGCCTTCGGCATTCAGTCCGTACTGACCCGCATCGACCACCTCAGCGGCAGTGACCGGCTTGCTGAAGCCTGCAGCCTGCTCGGCCTGACCGACGAGGACATCGTGGTGAATGTGCAGGGCGACGAGCCGCTGATCGACCCTGCGCTGATCAATGCCGTTGCCGGCCTGCTCAGTGAGCGCCCTGACTGCGCTATGAGCACCGCCGCGCATTCGATTGACCAGCTGGCCGACCTGCTCAACCCTAATGTGGTCAAGGTGGTGCTTGATGCGCGCCAGACCGCGCTGTATTTCAGCCGCTCCCCCATTCCTGCAGCCCGCGACTTTGGTGCCAAAGCCTGGTGGGAAGCTGGCAGCGCGTTACCCAAGCCGCTCCGCCATGTGGGTCTCTACGCCTACCGGGTGGGTTTTTTGCGCCAGTTCCCCACCTTGCCGCAAGCCCCGCTGGAGCAACTGGAGTCGCTTGAGCAACTGCGTGCGCTGTGGCACGGCTACCGGATTGCCGTTCATGTCACAGACCGTGCGCCCGGCCCCGGCGTGGACACGCCAGAAGATCTGGAGCGTGTACGCAAAATCTTGGCCGATGCACCGCATTCCCCTGCGCCTGCGTAAGCTGCTGTCAAGGATGTGCATGATATCCTTACAAAAAACGTAAGTGGGACGCAGCCAAACGCTTGCAAAACCACTGCCGTCAAGCGGCTGACAGACCCATTTGCCTGTTGCCTTTTCAGCTTGACATCCAGAATTCATAATAATCAGAGGACTTCCATGAGACTTATTTTGTTGGGCGCGCCAGGCGCGGGAAAAGGCACACAAGCCACTTTCATTTGCCAAAAATACGCAATCCCCCAGATTTCTACAGGTGACATGCTTCGCGCGGCCGTGAAAGCGGGAACACCGCTGGGCATTGAAGCCAAAAAAATCATGGATGCTGGCGGCCTGGTCAGTGATGACCTGATCATCAATCTGGTGAAAGAACGCATTGCCCAGCCCGACTGTGCGCAAGGCTTCTTGTTCGATGGCTTTCCACGCACAATTCCACAAGCCGATGCCATGAAGGCAGCAGGCGTAAAAATCGATTACGTGCTGGAAATAGATGTGCCGTTTGACGCCATCATCGAGCGCATGAGCGGACGCCGCTCGCACAGCGTTTCAGGCCGCACTTATCACGTCAAATACAACCCGCCTAAAGTTGAAGGCAAAGATGATGTGACTGGCGAGCCGCTGATCCAGCGCGAGGACGACAAGGAAGACACTGTGGCAAAGCGCCTGCAGGTGTATAGCGATCAAACCCGCCCACTGGTTGACTACTACTCCAGCTGGGCCAAGGCTGCGCCCGATGTGGCACCCAAATACTGCGCCATCAGCGGCATGGGCAGCGTTGATGAAATCACAGAAAGAGCCTTCAAGGCCCTGTCAAGCTGAAGCAACTCACAAACTTCAGTATCAAGCCATCCAGCCGGATGGCTTTTTTCTGCGCGCGGCAATGACACAGGCCGCCCCGCTCAAGCCAGTAATTCGAGCATCAGCGCCACCCGTGCCTTCACCGGACTCAAGCCGTTCGAGTCCGCAATAGCATCGCCCGGCACGGGCAGCACCCGGCCATTGACGCAGCGCGTTGAGCGCACCACCCGCACGCCTGCCGCCTGGGCCTTGAGCAAGGCATGTTGCAAATCCTGGTGAACCGTGCCATTACCAGTAGCGGCCACCACCAGACCGTCGACGCCCTGATCAAGCAAAGCCTGCACAATGGCCCCGCTGGCACCTGCGTAACTCATGATGATTTCAACACGCGGCCATTTTGCTACTTTTTCAATCGCTACATGCGCCCGCTGTTCTTGCGCTACAGGCCAATTTCTCACTAATCTTAGACGACCTTCCTCGACATAGCCGATGGGACCGGCATCGCCCGAACTAAAAGCATCCAACTTATAGGGATGCACTTTTTGCACATCGACTGCGCCATGAATCGTGCCCGCGCACACGGCAACGACGCCACTGGCGCCCGCGTGGCGCGCAACCGCCAGTGCATCAAGAACATTTTGTGGCCCATCGGGCACCAGCGCTGTAGCCGGGCGCATGGCGCAGGTGATGACCACTGGTTTGTCAGGCCGGCACATGGCCTGCAGAAAATAAGCAGTTTCTTCCAGCGTATCGGTGCCGTGCGTGATGACGATGCCCTGAACATCGTCGCAGGCCAGGAAATAATTGACACGCTGGGCCAGTTGCTGCCAAACAGCAAAGCTCATGTCTTTGCTGTCAAGCTGCGCAATCTGCTCAGAAATGATCGGCCCGCCTTCAGCAAGCGAGGGAATATCGGCCAGCAATTGCGCGATACCCACCTGTGCTGCCGCGTATCCGACGTTGTCGAACGCGCTGGATGCACGGCCGGCAATCGTGCCGCCGGTACCGAGAATGACTATTTTTTTAAAATTCATGATGTGCAATTTTTTTATTCAAAGCTGTATGCAAACGCCAATTTTGAACTGGTTAACGAGATTTTGACAAGTTACCGGGCCAAGTAGAACGCTGAACACAGCAAAATTGGCACGCGCAGGCTTATCTGAACCCAGCATGACGCTTCGCTGAAAATGTAGCCTTCTTTATTGAGACGGCAGTCAACAACCGTTTCATCCACAGGCAACGTCAATCTGCGCGAAGAAGTTTGTGCCGGACATTTCCAGGAAGTGCTGTTTTTTCGCCTTAATGTGTGTCGCATCAAGCTGCCTCCGCTCAAAGAACGGCACAACCACGTTCCCCTGCTGATTAAGGGTTTTTACGTCGCTACTGTGAGTTACCGCTGGGCGAATCGCTGATCTTGAACCAGTGCCGGAAGGCGTGAGCCTTATGAAATGCGCCAAGCTAAATAAAAGCGACAACGCCCAAGGTAGGGCAACGATGTACCTTATGGATTCAGAACTGGCAAAATCACTCTGTTTTTAATAGCACAATATGCCCGTCAGAACTGCACAAAAGGCATATTTAGCACTCAAACGGTTATAAAGCGCATTCTATTTCTTTGTGCAACACCCAGACTTGGCACTACTTCATTTTGGCGAGTCGCTCCTTGGCGACAGAGGCAGCTTCTGATGCCGGATACTCTTTGACAAGATCTTCCAGCGCTTTTCGGGCCCCTTTGGCGTCCTTGAGCTCCACCAGGCAGTTGGCCATCGACAGCAACGCTTCTGGCGCACGAAGATGCTCGGGATCAGCAGTCACCAGTGCGCGGAAATTGATGACAGCCGACTTGTAGTCGCGCAAGGCATATTGCGCGTTGGCCAGCCAAAATAGCGAAGATGATTTGTAGCCGCTTTGCGGGTTACGTTTCATGAATGCAGTAAAGCTTGTTTGTGCTGCGGCAAACTCACCTTTGCGCAAAGTAGCAAGGGCAGTCTCAAACTCCTGCTTTTCAGCCGGCTCTACTGCAAATTCCTTACCGTCCACAGTCACCTTGAGGGGTTCGACCTTTCGCAGTCGCTCATCGACACCCTGCGTCAGGTCTTTCTGTGTGCGCTGCACGTCAGTAATGCCTCGGGTCAACTGCTCGGTTTGACCACGCAGGTTGGCCACCTCACCACGCAAAAGCTCAATCTGGTTTGACAGTTCAAGCAGGCTGCGGCGAAGCTGTGCATTGTCATCATTGACTTTTTTAAGCTCTTCTGTGGTGCGCTGCTGTGAAATATCGACCTTTTGCCGCAAATCCAGTATGGCCCTGCGCGCGCCATCGTCGTCAAAAAGAGCAGCCTGGGCGCCAAACGCCATGACACACGCTGCAACCGCCATGGAAAGTCTGAATAGTTTCACAGTAGGCCTGCCTGCTTAACGGTAACGGATCTCGGCACGGCGATTTTTTGCCATTGACGACTCATCAAATCCGGAAGTTGCCGGCTTTTCCTTGCCAAAACTGACTGCTTCTACTTGAGAGTCAGTCACACCCGACAGAGCCAAAGCCCGACGCACCGCCTCAGCACGTTTTTGACCCAAAGCCAGGTTGTACTCGCGTCCCCCGCGTTCATCGGTGTGGCCCTCAATGGCTATTTTCCGGGAGGTGTTAGCCGCCAGGTATCTCGCATGCGCTTCGATAACACTTTGAAATTCAGGCTTCACCACGTAGCTATCAAAGTCAAAGTAAATGGTTTTTACGGTGTTGGCCGGGCCCGCCAAAGAGCCTTCAGTTGCGTCTATTTGTACAGGTGCGACACCCCTGCCGGCTGCTGCTGCTGCTGCGGCAGCCGCTGCTGCATCATCAGCCAGCTGGCTGCTTGACGACTTGTCTTGAACCGGTACATCCGCAAGTTTGACATTGGAGCCGCAAGCAACCAAGGTGGTAGCAAGGACAAGAGACGAGATGATGGAAGAAAAAATGCGCTTCATGAGTTACCCCTGCTGAAAGAAAAAGATGAACGTTGAATTATTGACTAGCGCTGGAACGGGCCCCAGTCAGGCTCACGAATATCGCCGCTGGCTCCGGACAAACGCGCCTTTATCTTGCCGTCCAGCGTGGTGGTCATCAAGGCTTCTTTGCCCTGTTGCTGGGTGGCGTAAACGATCAAGCGGCTGTTCGGTGCAAAACTGGGGCTTTCATCCGCAGAAGTATCGGTGATGGCTGTCGCCGTTCCGCTGGAGAGATCCATGACATGCAGCTTGTATCCACCGCCTACCCGTGAAACATAAGCCAGCCAGCGTCCATCAGGACTGGGGGCCGGTGAAATGTTGTAAGTACCGGTAAAGGTCACGCGCTCAGCGTTGCCGCCGGCAGGGTTCATGCGATAAATCTGTGGCGAGCCTCCCCGGTCACTGACAAAATAAATCGATCGTCCATCTGCAGAAAATGCGGGTTCTGTATCAATGCTGGATGACTGGGTCAAACGCTTGGGCTCACCACCATTGAGCCCGATTGAAAAAATTTGCGAACCGCCGGCCTGGCTCAAAGTGGCAACCAGCTGGGTTCCGTCCGGAGACCAGGCGGGGGCACTGTTTGAGCCTTTGAAATTTGCCAGCAAACGACGCTTTCCGGTAGCCACATCGTGCGAATAAATCACCGGCTTGCGGGACTCAAAAGAGACATACGCCAACTGCGAGCCGCTGGGCGACCAGGCTGGCGAAATAATAGGTTCAGGACTGGCCAGGGCTGACTGGGCACTTTCCCCATCGGAGTCGGCCACCCAAAGCGTGTAGCGCTGCCCGGCCTTGGACACATAAGCGATGCGTGTGGAAAAAATACCTTTTTCACCCGTCAGCTTTTCATAGACAAAGTCAGAAACACGGTGCGCCGAAAGACGTAAGTCAGGTTTGGTAACGGTGTAGCTTTGACCGCCCAAGTCTTGCTCACGCACCACATCCCACAAACGAAGACGCACATCAAAGCGGCCGTCTGCAAGGGGTGAAACACTGCCAGTCACTATCGCATCAGCGCCTTTTTGCCGCCAGCTGGCCAAGTCTGGCCGGGTGTTTTCGTCTGCCACCAGGCCAGCAGCGTCAACCCCGCGAAACATGCCGCTGCGCTCCAGATCAGCCTTGACGATGCTGCCGATTTTTTGCGGGGATTGGGCTTCACCCCGAAACGGGGCGATGACGATAGGCAACTGGGTCATGCCCACACCAGAAACCTCTACGCGAAATTGGGCAAAGGCTGGCATGGATGAAAATGCGCCAGCCGTCAAAAGGCTGACAACGGTACGACGATTTAAAGAGGGTGTGATGCGCATAGAATTTTTGATCAGTCCAATTGTGTGATTTTGACAGGCGAGCAGGCCTCAAGCTCGCTGAGTCCTTTTTCAGCCCGAATCAACCCCGTGCTCATACGTTGCACGACCCGGTTTTTATTGACAGATTCCTGGTCTCTGGTGTTTTCTAGATGCCAAAGATGAAAAACCTCTGTCGCCATAAATCCATTTTTACGCTGTACGCCCAAATGGGTGAGTCGAAGAACAAGGTCAGCATCTTCATGGCCCCATCCCTGGAAGGTTTCATCGAAGCCATTGACGTTAACGAAATCATTGCGCCAAATACCGAGGTTGCAGCTTCGAATTCCGCGCCAATGAAAACCTTTTTTTACCCTGAATAAGGAGAAAGGCCAGCGAAGAAGGTGTAGCAGTTTGTTGGTGTCACCCCGGTACCTGGCCTGCAGCCACAAGAAAGTTGTCCATCGTAGCAAATCAACTTCACCTGCAACCACTTTCGCCGTAAGTTGTTCACTCAACAGCACCCGGCTGCCATTGACGAAAAAACCTGGCTCCGCAAGACGCATGTGCTGGGCTACAAATTCCCTGTTGGGAATGCAGTCTCCATCAAGAAACACCAAGTATTCGCCTTTGGCCAAATGAGCAGCCAGATTGCGGGCGCGTGCGGCGGTAAATCCGCTGTCAGGATGCCAGACGTGGCGAACAGGGCATTTGAACGCAGGACAGCGCTCGATGAGCATATTGACCTGATCGGCTCTCGAACCATCATCAGCAATCAGGACTTCATGCCCTGCATGGCATTGCCCAGATAAGGATCGCAGCACAGCAAGCAAGGCATCTGTCCTGTTGTAGGTCAGAACAATAAAGCTGACTTTCATTACGCTGAAGGCGCTTTATGGGCCGCTTGCTGAAGAAGCCATAACTTCAAGTACCTGTAATACGTACCTTCTGCATTGGAAATTGCAAGAACCAGCCCCAAGCGGCCATCGAGAAATCCAAGGCGCAAAAAATAAGTCCGGAAAAAAGCCCAGAACCCGTGCCCCAGCGCTTTGCTGAGAGACGCTGTCTTGCGTTTGTTCAGCAAGCTTTTGGCACCTGCGCTTGAATATCGATTGGTTTTATCAAGGACTGCTTCAAGGTCTCTGAAACTTTCATGCAACAACGGTGAATGCAAAACACCGACCTTGCTTGAAGTCAGGATTTTTTCATGCACAAGGTCATCGGAGAACCGGGCCGAATGACGGCGAAACAAGCGCGTTACACGATCAGGGTACCAACCGGAATGGTGCATGTACTGCCCGCAATAACTGGAAAGGCGCGGGAAAGAATAAACGTCAAAATCATTGGACTTGATCGCAGCGAGGATTTCAGCTTGCAACTCGGGTTGCACGCGCTCATCGGCATCGATTGACAGCACCCAGTCTGAATCTGCCAATGCCAGTACCCGGTTTTTCTGGACGCCGAACCCCTGCCAATCGGCGTTGGTACTGACTTTGGCACCCAGCGCTTTCGCAATCTCGACGGTGTTATCCGTGCTTCCAGAATCCAGCACGATGACCTGATCTGCAAAGGCTACTGAGCGCAGGCAAGCCTCAATGTTATGCGTTTCATTTTTGGTGATAACTGTGACGAACAAGCTTGGCAAGGGGCTCCTTTTTATAACGATTGCCAGAGTTTTTAAGCAACCGCCTTACCCTGATTTGCGTAAAGCATAGCAGAGCGTCCTCTGTATATCAGCGGTTCGCCGCATTGGGGAATCATCGATAATGCGGGCAAATCATCACCCGCCACTTGACCCATTTTGTTAATAAAGACGATAAATTTCCGGCTTGCTGCCATCTGCTTTGCTGCGGCTTCCGTGGGATTGTCGATGGTGATCATCAGCATGGCCAAGCTTTTACTGGTGGTCTGTGGCCTGACAACATTGCTATTCGCCAGGCGCCTGCCTGCGATTGAAAAACCGCTGGCTGAAATGCGCACCCCGATTGCGGTGCTGATTGCATTTTTTGCTTTTGCTCTCAGTCTTTTCTGGAGCGTGGCGCCACCTGCTGAAGCCTTGGAGTCTCTGGCCAAATATGGCAAGCTGATCATGATCATCTTGATGCTGCTCTTGATCCGTGACCGGCGCGAGGCTGGGTATGCGCTAGGGGCGTTTGTAGCGGCACAGATATTCCTGCTGGGAAGTTCATGGATGCTTTTCGCACATGTTCCTGTGCCTTGGGCAACATCGAATATGGCGCTGAGCGAGTACGCAGTATTTTCCAGCTACCTTGACCAAGGCATCATCAGCGCCGTATTTGCGGCAATTTGCTGGCATTTCAGGGCGTATGCACTTGGCCGGTTCGGTCGGCAAGCTGCTCTATTTTTGGCACTTACAGCGCTTGCCAACGTCTTTTTTGTACTGAGCGGACGCAGCGGCCATGTTGTTGCGATCGTGCTGCTATCCATGGCGGTCATGTGGGAACTTCCAAAGAAATACCGCGCAGTTGTGGTTCTGCTGCCGTTCCTTCTAGCATTGGGCTTGTTTTTCAGTTCAACCAAAGTGAGAGATCGATTGACTCTGGTCGAAACTGAAGTGCAATCGTATTCAAACCAAACAGCGCCTTCCACATCTACAGGCATACGACTTGATTTTTGGCTCACTGCGATGCAGGCGATTGCCCAGCATCCCCTCGCTGGCGCTGGCGTTGGCAGTTGGAGCACTGAATTCAACCGGCTTCAACGCGAGAAAAATCCTGCCCACCTTGATATTGACAGCAATGGAAATCCGCATCAGGAATACCTTATGTGGGGTGTACAGCTTGGCGTTCCGGGCATCCTTCTTCTGGTTGCGCTGATGTTTTCAATTTTTCGTGACACCATGAAAATGGAAAGACACCACGCTCGCGCAACGCAGTCCGTACTCTTGGCATTGGTCATTGCCTGTCTTTTCAATTCTTCCATTTACGATGCGCAGATTGGTGATTTTTTCTGCATTCTGATTGGCTTGCTGCTGGCTTTGGGCCTCAGCAAGCCTGCCATTGAAGAGGGTTCGATGCCACTATACGAGCACGCTACGTGACCAAATCTCTGGAAAAAAGCATTTCTGATCTGCCGCAAAAGCAAACGTTGCTGCGCAGGCTGGGGCGCGTCTGGCCGTATTTCAGCGGCTCGCGATCGGGCTGGGCGCTGGCCATAGGCGCGACCATCGTGGCCTCAGCGACAGAGCCGTTTGTGCCCGCCTTGCTCAAGCCATTGCTTGACCGTGGATTTCAGCAGGACTCGTTCAACCTCTGGCTGGTCCCGCTCACTTTGATGATGCTCTTCATCATCAGAGGGCTGTCCGGGTTTCTTGCGCAGCTTGCACTGGCCAAGGTGACGAACGACGGGCTGCTCCAGCTGCGCAAGGCCATGTTTGGCAAACTCCTGAGTGCCCGCCTGACCTTGTTTACCGACCAGAATGCCAGCACCATTGCCAACACCGTGGTGTACGAAGTGTTCAACGGCTCATCGTCATTGATCAACGCCGTCATGCGGCTTGCCCGTGACGTGCTGACACTGCTGGCGCTGATCAGCTATCTGATTTACCTGAACTGGAAGCTGACGCTGATCGTTGGCTTCCTGTTTCCTGCGGTCGCGTTTGTTATCCAGGTCTTGTCCAAACGCCTTTACCGTTTGACTAAAGAAAGCCAAACGGCCACCGACAGCCTGGCTTATGTCGTGGAAGAAAATGTCATGGCGCATCGCGACGTTCGCTTGCATGGCGCGCAAGCCAGCCAAGCGGGCCGGTTTGACAGCTTGAGCCATTCCCTGCGCCACCTGTCAATGAAGTCCACTGCAGCCTATGCAGGCATGAGTGCGATCACCCAGGTGCTTTCAGCAATGGCATTGTCAGCCGTCATTTCCATCGCATTGATGCAAAGCGCCGAAAACACGACTACGGTGGGCGGCTTTGTGGCGTTTGTCACTGCCATGCTGCTCTTGATTGCCCCAATCAAAAGCTTGTCGGATGCCACCACGCCCATTACGCGCGGACTTGCCGCACTGGAGCGCGGCTTGGACCTGATGGACTTGACTTCTGATGAAGCCAGCGGCTCGTTCGTGAAGGCAAGAGCGGCAGGCGACATTGAGTTTTCCAATGTCAGCGTAAGCTATAAAACAGACGCGACACCTGCACTTCAGGGGTTCAGTCTTTCCATCGCAGCGGGCGAAACCCTCGCCATTGTGGGCGCTTCGGGTTCCGGGAAAACAACGCTGGTGAACCTGTTGCCCAGATTTATTGACATGACCACTGGCAGCATCACGCTCGATGGACAGGAAATTCGGGACTGGGATCTGTTGTCTCTGCGTGCGCAATTTGCTTTTGTGAGCCAGCATGTTGTCATGCTCAACAGCAGCATCGCCGATAACGTGGCGCTGGGACAAGATGTCAACAGGGCGCGTATCGAAGAAAGCCTGGCGGCCGCCAATTTGGGCGCACTGCTTGCCCAGCTTCCGGACGGAATGGACACCGTTCTGGGGCACAACGCCATGCAGCTGTCAGGCGGTCAACGTCAGCGGCTAGCCATTGCGCGCGCACTTTATAAAAATGCACCTATCTTGGTTCTGGATGAAGCCACCTCTGCGCTGGACACAGAATCCGAGCTGGCCGTCCAGGATGCAATCAAGCGGCTGACGTCCCAGCGCACATCCCTGGTTATCGCGCACCGTCTGTCCACCATTCAAAATGCTGACCGCATCATCATGATGGATGCGGGGCAAATCATTGAGTCAGGCACCCACAAGGAACTGCTGGCAAAAAACGGGGCCTTTGCCCATCTTTACAGGCTTGGTTTTCAGGCCTCCTGAACTTTTGATGCTGGCTTATTGCAGCCGCTGGCCAAGTGATCATCGGGCAATGACGCAGACGTATTGACGTCGTTTCAGCGCGCCTGAATTTTTGTAAATGCGTGCATGTCCGCATAAAACTCGCTGTCTCCGCCGCGTGTGACTTGGTCTTCCACAGGTTCAACTTCCATTTCTCCCAGAAAACTTGACCGCATGCTGACTGCTGTCGGCAGTTTTTCTGCGCTCACCACAATGTAGGCAATGCCGCAGTCCAGCAGCAATGTTTCCTTGAGTTCGTGGCTGCCTTTGGTGAAGGTTGGCTTGCCTGACACGTCCACGCATCCGATGATTGTGCCGCCTGCTGTCGAGATGGTGAAGGTCGTGTAAATACCTTCGAGCAATTCCAGCCAGTGTTCGCTCTTGGCACGGCTATCGGCTAAGGTATTGGCATTGATGCTTGCGTTATAGGTGTCATGCAGCATCGTGAAGCGCAGGATCGGAACCTTCACCATGACGATATGGTCAGGAAAGCAGCTCCTTAACCAGACCCAGACTTTTTTTTCGTGGCCGCTGACGATTTTTCTGGCGCGCAGCGGCCAATGGTCAGGCAAACGCGGCTTGATCTTGGTTTTGCGGCGCAACCACGCTGCGCAAAGCAGGGCGCCCAGCGCTGACCCCGCCAACAGGCTCAGGCTTGATACCAGTAAAACCCCAGTGTTCAAAATATTTTTCCTTGGTTATCCGCTATGGCTGATGCGGTTGGCCCTGGCTGCACCCACCTGTCCCGGGATCAGCAAACTTTCGCCGGTTGTCACAAAACACTGCGCATCATTAACGACGTGGCAGCCTGCCGTCAAGTAGTCCGTGAAGATCAGTCTGGCGCATAAAAGACCTTCAAGACGCACGCCGTTGATTGCGCACGCAGCGACTCCAGAAAACGCCCCACATCTTGCGCGCGTTACCATTGCGTTCCCTTGTTTTCGTCCTGATCCAGTGCGATTAAACACCTACCTATTCACTCTTTGAGTTTCATCATGAATTTTCTGCACAAAATCGCGGCGGCGACCGGCATTGTTTTGTTCGCGCTTGGCAGCGTCCAGGCGCAAAACAAGGAACTGGTCGTTGGCTCCAGCGCCACTTACCGGCCTTTTGCCTACGAAAATCCGAACAAGGAAATCATTGGCTACGACGTGGACATCATCAAGGCAGTCGCCCAAAAAGCCGGCGTGCCCATCAAGATCGTCAATACGCCCTGGACCGGCATTTTTGCAGCCTTGAACAATGGCGATGTCGACCTGATCATCTCCGGCGTCACCATCAACGACAAGCGCAAACAGTCCTACGACTTCACGGCGCCCTATTTTGAAGCCCGCCAGCTGATTGCCGTGCACAAGGACAGCAGCGTCAAAACACTGAAAGACCTGGCCGGCAAAAAAATCGGCGTTGTCAATGGCAGCACGGGCGACGACATCGCCTCACGCCAGTTCGGCAAAACCAACTCCGACATTCGCCGTTTTGAAAGCACACCGGTCGTGATCTCCGAGCTGGTCAACAACGGCCTGGATGCCGCCATTGGCGACAACGGTGTGATTTCCTTCCGGGTGCAAGAGCACAAGCAGCTCAAAACTGTCAACGACCCGAGCTTCCCGAAAGAGTTCTTCGGCATCGTGGTCAAGCAAGGCAACAAAGCCTTGCTTGACAAGCTCAATGCCGGCCTGGTGGCTGTCAAGGCCGATGGCAGCTACGCGCAGATCTATAAGAAGTGGTTCAACGCTGATGCGCCTGTTCTGCCCGCGCAATAAACACTAAACGTCATTCTCTATGGAGCAAGTTCTCTGGTTCGGCTGGTTTCGGGCCGACATCATTTCAGAATATGCCGTGCTGTTTTGGCGCGGCCTTCAAATGACCATCGCCGTCACCCTGATCTGCATCGTTCAGGGTACGGCGCTTGGTCTGGCGATTGGTCTGGCGCGCGTGGCCGAAGCACGTCATTCCCCGGCCAAGCAATTATGCAAATACCTGCTGCAGTGGCCTTCAGCGGTGTATGTGAGCTTCTTTCGGGGCACGCCGCTGTTTGTGCAGATTTTGCTGATCCACTTTGCCGTGCTGCCGCTGTTTATCAATCCGACGGACGGCCTGCTGATTTCCGGAGAAACCGCACGCGAGCTGAAGCAAAACTATGGCGCCTTCCTGTCGGGCGTGGTGGCGCTGACACTCAATTCGGGCGCCTATATTTCCGAGATTTTCCGGGCCGGCATTCAGTCGATTGACCGGGGCCAGGTGGAAGCGTCGCGCTCTTTGGGCATGTCGTTTCCCCGGACGATGTACCACATCGTGCTGCCGCAGGCTTTTCGCCGCATGCTGCCGCCGCTAGGCAACAACGCCATTTCGCTGCTTAAAGACTCGTCGCTGATTTCCGCGATTGGACTGGCTGAACTGGCGTATGCAGCCCGCACGGTGGCCGGCGCTTATTCGCGCTACTGGGAGCCGTATCTGACCATTTCGCTCATGTATTGGGTACTCACGCTGGCCTTGGCCTATGGCGTCAAACGACTGGAGGACCGTTATGGACGAGGTGATTCGCGTTAAAGGGCTGACCAAACAGTTTGGCAAGCTCGCCGTGCTGCGCGGCATTGATTGCTCCATCAAGGCAACCGAAGTGGTGTGCGTTATTGGCCCTTCAGGCTCGGGCAAAAGCACATTTTTGCGCTGCCTCAATGGCCTTGAAGACGCGTCCAGCGGCGAGGTGCTGGTACACGGCATTTCGGTGCACGAACCCAAAACCGATGTCGATGCGCTGCGCTCGGAAATCGGCATGGTGTTCCAGCGCTTCAACCTGTTTCCGCACAAGACAGTGCTCGAAAACATCACGCTCGCCCCCACCAAGGTGCGCGGCCTGACCGGGGCGCAAGCGCGTCTGCGGGCCAGCGAACTGTTGGAAAAAGTCGGTCTGCTTGACAAGATCGACGCCTACCCGAATCAGTTGTCGGGCGGCCAGCAGCAGCGCGTGGCGATTGCACGGGCGCTGGCCATGCAGCCACGCATCATGCTGTTTGACGAACCCACGTCTGCGCTGGACCCTGAAATGGTCGGCGAAGTGCTGGCCGTCATGCAGTCGCTGGCCGAAGAAGGCATGACCATGGTGGTCGTGACCCACGAGATGGGCTTTGCCCGCCAGGTGGCCGACCGGGTGCTGTTCATTGACGAGGGGCTGGTGGTTGAAGAAGGCATACCGGCCGCGATTTTTGACCACCCCTCCGAAGAGCGCACACGCCGGTTTCTGAGCAAGGTGCTGTAAGCAGTGGGCGGGTTCTTGCTGCGCAGACCAGAATCGGTAGTAGCAGGAAACGCCGGTATCGCTGGCAACCCGTCGGGGCTGGAATGAGAATTTCAGCCCCGAATCATGACTTCAGCCAGTCATTTCACCGCCCGGCATGCTTGATGCCCTCAAAAAACCTGAATTCATGATAAAAAATGCCGCTTGCGCATACTGTACGGGCGCTGGCAGCTATTATTAATATAGCAAATGATGGTGGGCGGCAATGCGTTCAGCGTTTGCGCAGTGGATCCAGCAGCGACGACAGTCCGTTGTGGTCAATCTCGTGCATCAGCGCCAGCAGGCGGCCAATTTCACCTTTGGGAAAGCCTTCCCGGGCGAACCAGTTCAGGTAGTTTCCCGGCAGGTCGGCAATCAAGGTGCCCTTGTATTTGCCGAAAGGCATTTCGCGCTCCAGCAGCAGCGGCAAATCTTGCGCGCTCACGTTCAGCCCCCGGCCCGTTTGGCAGTAAAGCCCTGCTTGCCCAGTGCCTGCATCACCTGATCGCAATGGTCGCCCTGCACTTCAATCACCCCGTCTTTGACCGTGCCGCCCGAGCCGCAGGCCGCCTTGAGTTGCTTGCCCAATTGCATCAGCGCCAGCTCATCCAGCGCCAGCCCGGTGACCAGCGTGACTGTTTTTCCGCCCCGGCCTTTGGTGCTTCGGGAGACACGCGCCACGCCGTCAGATTTGGGAACTGCCTTGGTCAGCTTGCAAACGCAGGCTGAGATTGGCTGGCGGCAGTCCGGGCACATGCGTCCTGAATCGGTCGAATAGACAAGGCCGGTGTTGGAGAGTGCTTTTTTCATCATCAGGGTGTTGCGGTTGCGAAATACGAGGGGCCGATGGTTGAATCGTCAGGATGCTCACTGAATGAGTGGGCGAAAAGCTTGCTAAACCCGCGTTTATGAACCCAATCAGCCTCCAGCGCATGCAGCACGGGCGCAAGCAGCTATTTATTTAATAGCAATCAGCCAAGACACTCAACGCGGCTCAGGCGGTGCGCGGAATTCCGAAGCCGGGTAGTCAGGTGCGGCGTTGGGGGGCGGACGGTAAAACTCTGGACGCCTTGGCCTGCTGGAGTCTAGCGGCATCAGGTCATTCGGTATCGGCGGGCGCTGCACGTTCTGCTCCTGCCGTGGCATGTCCGGCTGGCGTAATGCTGGCGGCGGTGGCGGTGGCGGTGGCGGTGAAGCCGGGCCGTAGCCTATTGGGGGCACGGGCGGCAATTCGTTCAAGGGGATTGCGCGCGATTCTTCGGGCGGATAGTTGTTGTCGGGTGGCGGTGCGGCGTCATTTCCCTGACCTTGCATCGGTTCGGCATCGGCTGAAGGGTTGTCCTCGTCGGAGCTGATCGCGCCGGCGCTGGCGGGGGCCGCCGCAGTCGACGGGGCCTCAAAACGCGCTTGCGGGTCAATCACCTTGCTTTTCAGCGCGTGCTGGAAAAAATCACCCACTATAGGCAGCGCACTGCGCGCGCCCTGGCCCCAGCTGTCGCCCATCGTCACCCGGTTGTCGTTAAAGCCGACCCACGCGCCAGCCACCAGTTCCGGATGCATCAGGATGAACCAGCCATCGGTATTGTCTTGCGTGGTGCCGGTCTTGCCCGCCACATCGGCCTGAATGCCGAACCGGCTGCGAATGCTGGTGCCCGTCCCCCGGTCAACCACGCCGCGCATGGCGTCTACCAGCATTTGCGCCGTGGTGACGGACAGGGCGGTTTCCGGCGACTTGGCGCGAAACGCTTCAAGCACCCCGCCGTTGCGGTCTTCAACCTGCGTGAACAGCACCGGCTCGATGTAGTGGCCGTCGTTGGCAATCGTGCTGTAGCTCGACACCATTTCCTTCAGGGTGACGGGGCTGGTGCCCAGCGCGAGCGAAGGCACCCGTTCGAGCTTGCTCTGGCGCACGCCCAGGGCTTTGGCCAGTTGGGCCACTTTTTCGGGGCCCACCAATTGCATGACCTGGGCGGTGATGGTGTTTTTGGAATACATCAGGCCCTGGCGCAAGGTCAAGGTCGCGCCGCTCGGGCCGCCGCCATCGGTTGGCCGCCAGAAAGCGCCGTTGCCGAGCGGAATTTCCACGTTTCGATCGACAAACGTGTCGGTGGGTTTGGAGCCGTTTTCAAACGCAGCGCCGTACACGAAAGGCTTGAAGGTAGAACCTGGCTGCCGATGCGCCTGCTGGACATGGTCAAACTGGTCTTGTGTGAAGTCACGGCTGCCGACCCAGGCGCGCACTTGGCCGTCACGCGGGTCCATCGCCAAAAATCCGGCCTGCAAACGCGTTTTTTCGTCATGCAGCTTCTGCATGAACGCCTCGTCAGACTGTAATTTTTTCAGGGCGAGTTCTTCGGTTTCCCCGGCCTCAATGGCGGCCTTGAACTCGGGCGTTGCCCGGATGAACGCCTGCACCAGCTTGTTTTTGTTTTTCCAGCCCGCGCGCAGCCCCCACTGCGCATTGGCCAGGCGTTGCAGACTGTCGGCCTGACGCGCCACGGCGGCATTGGCCATTTTTTGCAAGCGCGAATCGATGGTGGTGCGCACCACCAGCCCGTCGGCATAGATGTTGTAGTTGTTGCGGTCAGCCCACTCGATCAGCCAGCGCCTGAGCTGCTGGGTAAAGTGAGGGGCCGGGCCGAGGGTTTCGATCTGCCGCTCAAAATCAATCTTGAGCGGCATTTTCTTGAGCGCCTCAAACTTGGCCTGCGCCAGTTTGTCATGCTTGACCATTTGCTTGAGCACGATGTTGCGCCGCTCGACGGCGCGTTCAGGGTTGATCACCGGGTTGTAGTAACTCGTGCCTTTGAGCATGCCGACCAGTGTGGCGCTTTCGAGCACATCGAGTTTGTCCGCCGACTTGTCGAAATACGTGCGCGCGGCCATTTCAATGCCGTAGGCGTTGTACAGAAAAGGCACGGTGTTCAGGTAAGTCTCCAGAATCTCGTCCTTGGTGTAGACCGACTCAATTTTCAAAGCCGTGATGGCTTCCTTGAGCTTACGTTTCAGCGTGGCCTTGCGGCCAATTTCTTGGGGGAACAGATTGCGCGCCAGTTGCTGTGTGATGGTCGAGCCGCCTTGCAGGTCGCCCTTGACGGTATGGAGCACGGCAGACACGGTTCGCGTCAAGTCCATGCCGTGGTGCTGGTAGAAGCGGTGGTCTTCGGTGGCGATCAGCGCGCCCACCACATGGGGTGAGATGTCGGCCAGCTTGACCCATTCGCGGTTGGCCCGCTTGAACACGGCCAGCTCTTCGCCATCGGCCGACAGCACAACAGACGGCCTGGCGTCCCTGACATTGTTCAGATCGGAAATGCTGGGCGTGAAGGGAATCAGCGCCAGCGTATAGAGCAGCAGCAGGACGGGAATGGCCAGAACAGCCAAGACGATCTGGCGCCGGGTGAGGTGACGCAGCCGGTCAGGAAGGCTGAAAGCAAATTGCTTGAAACGGGGCAGGAGCATTTTCATTGCCGCGATTCTAGGGTGCGGCCGCCCACCCCATGTTGCATGGGTGTTGCCACCTTATGCCAAGGCGCTGGTGTACTGCAAGCCAGGCCAGCCAGCGTCAGTGCCGACTCTGCATAATCACTTTCATGAACCAGGCCCCCAAAAGCATCACGATTGACGAACCACCGGCACGCCGCCTGATGCTCGCGCAGGCAATTGAAAGCAGCGACCCGCAAGGCAAGTTGCTCAGCCCGGTCGAGCGCGAAGAAGTCGACCGGCTTGCGCTACAGTCCGCCAGAAAAGGCTTGCCAGCCCACAATGGCGTGACTGCGCTGACCGACGCCAATGTCCAGGCCTTCTTGCAAGAGCGCGCAACGCAGGTGCTGCGCATCACCGAAAACCGCAATCCGGCGCTGGCGTCGCTGCAGCAAGCCAGCGCCTGGACGCATTGGCTGGGTTGGGCCGCCTTCCTGGGGGCGGGTCTTTTGGGCACCGTCTCTGACCGTATTGCCAATCCGCATCGGGTAGACCTGCTGTCGTTGCCACTGTTGGCCATCCTGGCGTGGAATCTGGTGGTTCATGGCGCCTTGATCGCCAGCTATTTCCTGCACCGGCAGCGCCAACGTCCAGAGCACCCCGCGCCGACGCCCTTGCTGCGCTGGGCCGGCGGCTGGCACAACTGGCATCGCCGTGCGGGCCAGTTGCGCACCCAAGTGACCGCCCTGTTCGTGCGCAACTGGTATGGCGCAACCGCCGCGCTGCAAGCCCAACGGGGGCGCAAGGTGCTGCATCTGGCGGCGG
Source organism: Polaromonas sp. CG_9.5 (assembly GCF_035984465.1). NCBI lineage: Bacteria > Pseudomonadati > Pseudomonadota > Betaproteobacteria > Burkholderiales > Comamonadaceae > Polaromonas > Polaromonas sp. CG_9.5. The sequence continues at coordinate 100,925 of NZ_JAXCHR010000009.1, read as the reverse complement.
CGGGTTGGGCCTTTGGCATCGCCCTGTCCATCGTGACGCGGGGGCTGGTGGTGGAATACCGTGTCGGCTGGGAAAGTACGCTGCTGAATGCCGACCAGGTGCATGCCATTCTGCGCGTGCTGCTTTTGCCGGCGATGGCGCTGTTTCCGTTTCAAGGCTTCACGGTGCAGGACATCGCCAGCCTGCAATTTGGCAACATCAGCAGCGGCAGCGGCGCGGTTGCCGGCGCGCGCTGGGTCTATCTTTATGCCACTTTGCTGGCGGTCGTGGTGATTTTGCCGCGCCTTGGGCTGGCGATGTATGCCGCCTGGCGCGAGCGGGTGCTGTCGCGGCGCATCGTGGTGAACCTGAACGCGCCTTACTACAAGCGGCTGCTGGCCGTGCTGAACCCGACGCGCATCCAGCTGGGGCTGGTAGCGCTCCGGGAAGAAGACCGGGCTGCGCTGCTGCGCATCCTGCACCCTCGCCCCAAAACGCTGCAAACCCTGGAAAGCGGGCACGAAGGGGCGCTGGCCTTGCTGCGAACAAGTACCGGCGAAGAACTTTTCCTGGCCCGGACTGTGTCGGTCAGCCAACAGCCACCGCTGCAAGCGCCTGTACCCAATAACCCTGCTGGCTGGGGCGAACGGATTTTTGGCCGACTGCTGCCACGGCGTGCTGCCAGCCCGCCTGCGGCGCAAGACAGCCTGCTTCAAAGCACCCCGGATGACAGCGATGCGCTGCTGCTGGTGGTGCAAAACGCTGACGATATTGAAGCGGCCTTGCCGCTACCCGTTGAATCCGGTAAGTCAACGCTGCTGCTGGTCAACGCAGCAGGCCGCACAGAAGCCGATGCGGAAGTCGCCGTCGCGCGGTGCCGCACCCAGGCGCGCGCCCTGGGCCTGTATGCCGAAGTGATCGGGTTTAACAGCTTTGCGAAATGCTGGGTACAAGACCCCGTCCTTCTTGAGGCGCTGGCGCGCAGCATGCCCAGCCATAAAAAAGAAAGCTTTGCCCGGCTGGCGGATGCCTGGCTCAGCCGCAATCAAACGCTTTTTGCCAAATCCATGCAGCTGATTGCCACCCAGCTGTTCAATGCCGCCCGCGAAGTCGAAGAAGTGCGCAGCGCCCTGCCCTATGTCAAAAGGCTGATCAGCCCCAGCGACAGGCAAGCCGACACGCAGGCCAGAAAAGACGCGATGGCTGCCGTGGCCGAACGCTTGCAGCGCGCCCTGCGGCACACCCATGTCCAGTTGCTGCGCCTGCACGGCATTGACGATGCCCAAGGTGCCTTGCTGGAGCAGCCGCTGAAAGAAAAATTCGACTTTCAGGCGCCCATCAACGCAAAAGAAGCCGGCTTTGCAGGCGCTGCCACCGGAGCCGCTTCGGGCGCCTCCATCGACCTGGTCACCGGCGGCATGACGCTGGGCGTGGCAGCGGCGCTGGGCGCGTTGATTGGCGGCGGCGCTGCATTTGCCGGTGCCGCCTGGAAGAACCGGGCAACGTCCGCCGGCACCACGCTCGTCCAGCTCAGCGACGACATGCTGCAGGCGATGACGGCAGCAGCGCTGCTGCGCTACCTGGCGCTTGCACACCTTGAGCGCAGCGCCAGCGACGGCGAGTCGCAAGAAACACTGGCGGGCTGGGAAAACAAGGTGGTTGCAGCAGTTGAGGCCACGAAGGACAGCCTCATTCGCTTTTGGGCCGAGGCACGCCAGCCCCAAGGCAAACCGCCCGCCATTGACGACTTGACCGCCGTGCTGCAAACAACCCTGCGCAGCGTGCTGGAGCGGCTTTATCCGGGCAGCCACGACGGCCAGGAAAGCTTGCTGAACCTTGGGTTGCCTGAACAATGAAATCCTGAAGGCACAATATCCGCATGAACATTGTGATCCTCGAAACCTGTATTCGCTTCTGAAAAACAGAAGTAAATTTTTAAATCTACGCTTAAAGTTACGCTAATCAGTTACGGCACTGCCGGATACCGGCGCTCTTCGATGTCCAGTATCTGGTTGACCTGGTCAGCTACTGCGCCGTAGCTGGCGCGGCAATCGGCGATGGCTCTGCTGACATCTCGATCAGAGGCAGCGGCTTGGGCCGGACTCGCAACGTCGCTGGCAACGGCTCGCACTGGCTGACTACCGATGGCGTTGAGCATGCCGACAGTGCCAGCATCAAGGCAAGCACGGCCAGACAATTTAGCAATTTTTTCACGAGCGTCCCCGAGTTGATTTGATAGCGTTGCCACAGCGCTGGCGTGGCTGTCGGCGGCTTGATCACTGAATTTTCGCCGCTGCCGAGAATCACTTTCGCGCAGCTCCTTGGCCACCAGCTCGCGCTTCGCATCAATCCCCACGTGGTACTTTATGCCTGCCGCACCGCCGGCCGTGAAGATGACCAGCGCCAGCACCAGCTGCAGGGCCCAGCTCATGACAGCGCCCGTATACCCAGCTGCGCGCCGGCGTCGGTGATGGTGATGACGCGGTTGCTGATTTTGTCAGGCGTGCGGGTCGAAACATGCACCCACTGCTTGCCCTTAACGCCCTCTAGAACCAACTGCCCAATGCCCAGCGGGGCCATCAACTGAGACAGCAGCTTGGCGACGGTGTAGGGGTTGCCAAAACCGGGCACCACGATGTCGGCCGCATGCCCCTGCGCGTGGTCGCTTGATGTGACACCACCCACGGCGCGATTGACAGCGGGCGAGCGGTAGCCGCTGGTGACCGTGACGGGCGCGCCCAGCTCAGCGCGGATGCGCTCCAGCATTTCGGCCGTGCGCACCAAGCGCGGTACCAGCTCAGATGCCGGGGTGTTGTCCAGGCCCAGGCGCTGGGCTGTGGTGCTGTTTGTCAGTTCAGCCAGGGAAAAGTGTTGCGTGAGTTTCACAGGAGTCCTTTGTTGACAGGCAATAAAAAACCCGCTCAATGGCGGGTTCGTTGGGATTGAGGGATGAATTGGTTTGCTCAACCTTCCTTCACACAGATTCGAATGCTTGGTCGAAATTCATGATCCATCCTTTGGTAATTCAGTTTTAGTTGCCGCTGCAGCTGCCGCTTTCGCAGCAATCCACCCGACTGCGCCGTCGGTCACAGCAGACAGCAGCCGTTTCGTACTTTCTTCAATTAGCGAGATAAACCCGCCACGCAGCAAGCCTGCAGCAAAAATGCAGCCGACCATGACCCATTGATTGACCGGGCCGCGCGCCGTTTGCCAGATCATCAGCATCAAAAACGCCAGCGCGCCGACGACGAGCGAGATTGCCGCGTCCACCGCGCCTTCTTGCAGCACGCGGTACGTCGGCACTTCGCTGCGCAGCGTCATGCCGGTGCGCACCGCGCCTGCGACCAGCGAGATAAACCCCGCAGTGCCGAAACTGGCCCAGTCGATGCGTTTCCAGAAAAACACGGCCAGGCTGTCCACCCCCGCATCAGCCGCCGCTGCTTGCACCTGCATCGCCGTGGCCAGCAACAAAATCCCGACATACCCGTGCAGCCACATCAAACGCTTACTTGCTCGCATACACCCCCCTGTGCGGTGGGTGCCTTGCTGGCACGGATGACGCGGCTGTTGTGCCAGCACGCCACCAGCAGTCCGGTGACGATCAGCATGGTCGCGCTGCCACGATATGAGTCAACAACATGGGGGATGTCCAATCGGTCGGCAAATGAAGACAGCACCGCGTACCCGATGCCGCCCATGAACAGGCCAACACAGGCCGCGCCCTCGCACCGGCGCGTCAGCGGCGCGTTAGGCACCATCGCCAGCGTGACAATCAGCGGCGCAATCAGCAGCGCAGTCGTGGCGAACCAACACACGACAATCAGCGGATAAGCGCTTTGCGCCGCCAGTTTGTAGGCCCAGCTTGACGGGTAGCTCCAGGCGTAACGCGCAGGCTCCAGCGTTTCGCGCAGCATCCAGATCAGGTCAAACACGGCCCACCACCGGAGCGAGGTGATGACCTGCTCCAGCTTGAGCTTTGCACGCGCGTGCGACTGGCGCTCAAACTCACCGGCCTTGTGCTCCCGGTCTTGCGTCAGCCGCACGGACAGGAGCTGCTCGTTGCACTGGCGCAGATTTTCTGAGAGGTTAGCCAGAACAGCTTTCATGAAATGCCCAGCCCAGCACCAAAAATGCTTGACCTCACACCATCACCACGCCACGCTTCTCCAGCTTGAACTTGAGGTAGTCGCGCAGCTCCAGCAACTGCGCCTGCGTCATCACCGAGGGAAACAACATGGATGCCGCCCAGCGCGCAGGCTGGCTGGTGCTGCTGGGACGCGCACCGAACGGGCCAATGCGAAAGGTGTTAACAGCGGGTGCTACGACTGCTGCCCCTGTAATAGCTTGCATCCCTGTGCCGTCATGGGTGTACAGCGCCGGGCCCGCTGCAGCGCTGGCCGAACTGGCTGCAAAGCCAATAGACCCTGCAGCCAGAGTAGAGATGGGGGCCGTTAATAAGGCTGCACCCCCAGAGAACGCTCCGCCTACGCGCGTTGAAGGCGAGAAACCTTGAACAATGTCGCTGCCGGTAATACCGCTGTGCCAAGTTCCGCACAAACCGCGTTGGAGTCCTGCGCCCCCGGTAATCAAGTCCGCCACCACAATGTAGGTGAACGGGTGCGTCGGGTTCAGCGTGATGCCGGAATTGATGGCGCTGGCGTTATCCCCAGCGAAGCTCATTTCCACGTAGCCCTGCCGGTAGGCAGGAACCCCCGTACCGACCAGCGAAGCATTGGGGATAATGGCATTCGGTGCAAGGTTTTTCAGGCTTTGGGCCTGATCGCCGCCGAACAGCCAAAAGCCGGACATGAGGGAGGCATAGGGGACGGTCTTGTCCACGACATTGGTGAAGTTGGCACCAGCTATTTTGATTGAAAAAGGCATGAGAATCTTTCGAGGGTGGGTTAAATGGTGCGGCTGAACAGGACAGACCAGTTGTGCATTGGCTTGCCAATGGCGGCATAAACCAGCTGGTCGCCTGCTGAGTCGCGCAGGTTGCCACCGCCGCCTGTGTAATTGGTTTTTCCAACCACATTGATATGCCCATACTTGACCGTCCAACCGGGCTGTGGGGGTGTGGCGAACGTCAGCCGCACACGGTTAGGCCCAACAATTGAGACTGCGCTGATAGCTACTACCGCCGAAGCACCGTCGAATACAGTGATGCCTTGATTGACCTGTGCGGGCATGCCAACCGTGTCAAACACCAGGCCCTCTTTGTTGAAGTACAAGTCCAGGGTGTTACCCAAGACAGCATGCTGCACAGGCTTGAGTGGTTGCCAGTCCTTGCCGTCAATGAGCACACGCTTGTAAACAAGTCCGTAATACCCGCCTAACCACTTCGACGACTGGCCTTTCAGGTGGGTTCCATCGTAGAAGTCCATAAAGTAGATCGGTGTGGCTACCTTGAAAAGCGGGGACTCTTCGCTAAGCTCAAGTTGTGCAGGCGCAATCGTGTCACGGGCTGCATAGCCGCTCAGCTGATAGCCAATGCACAGAATAGGACTGATTTGTCCAGTTGCAGCCTTGCCGTCAATCTGGTAGTCGGCAATCATCTGTTTGAGCTTGGATTTGTACGTCCCTTTTGGCATTGCGGCGTCTGACTCGCCCTGCGTCCAAGTGATAGCCTGCCAAGCAAACGACCGCCCGCTGCTGGTTGCGATGGCCTTGCCTGAAGCTGCCTGCGAAATCGACCGCTCATACATGCCAGTTGCACCCCCTTTGCTCAGCCGGTCAATCGTCTCACCACTGTTGCCGTTGCAGCAAGACAGTAGCTGGTAGTCATTCAGGGTGTAGCTCAGGCCATGTTCGGCAGCAATCAACGCCTTGATGTGGCCGGATGTGCCGTACATCGGATTTTCTCCACCCTGCGATGTTTGCGTATTAGCCACGGTCAACGCACTGGCGCTACCGGGACTGGTAGACATAGCACCAAAGCCGATGTTGTCGTACTCTTGCACGGTGGTGAGGGCAGCGTCCGAGCCGCCCGCCAGCGACTGCCCTTGCGTGGCAATAAAATTAAGCTGCGCAGAATAGGTGCCGCCGTAGCGCTCGACCAAGGGTGCGGCTGAACCGGGCTTCTCAAGCGGCGTAGACTCCAGCTTCCCATCTTCCCGCAACCCCAGAGCCACATTGCCCGCCTCATCCCGCACAGTCCAGACATACCCTGGCGTGACGGCATCTTCCACTGCTGCCCCCCCCACCGACTGCGAATCGAACTGGACTTTGGCGGCGCGGAATGTGCCATTGTCTGTGATGCCGATAGCTGCATTGCCGCTGTCGTCAAGAACTGACCACGCTAAGCCAAGCGGGGTTCTTGATGCAATGAATGCACTGCTTGGGTAGCGCCCCTGCTCGACTGCCACGCCTGCCACGTTTTTCCAAAGAATCAGCAAGTCGGTACTGCCGACAACCGGCGTCCAAAAATACTTGTTGGCAGTCGATGTCGTGTCTGTAATACCGATGGCCGTGGTGTCTTTGATGCCAGCGTTGGCCTGCGCTGCGCTCAGGGCAAGCTCTGAGCCGTTCTTGGCCGCCACAGCAGCGTCCTTTGCCGCACCCGCTTGGCCCACATAAGTAGCCGCCACGGCCTCGTCGACTAACGCAATAGCGGCCGGGATAGCATTGGCAACAGCGTTGTTTTTTGCAGCTTCGACGGCTGCAACCTTGGTTGTGATGGCATCTGTTGCCCCCTGCATCGTCTGCTTGATGTGGCCTAGCCGATCTGTTGCCGTCGGGCCCAATGATGTGGCGATGGCGGCGATGTGGTCAACGTCCAGTTTTGCGTTGTTCAAGTCCGTGATATTGATGGCTGGCATGTAAACCTTTCTGAAATAAAAAAAGCGCCTGTAAAAAGGCGCTTTGCGTGGGTTGATGAACGGTCAGTTGATGACGGAGGCTTTGGGCGGAATCGCCGCGTAATCGGCGGCGAAGTAGTCGGGCGAGTAGTTGATGGCGCGCACGGTGCAATATTGCGGGTCGGACAGGTCAATCTCTTGCACCAGCCAGGCCATGGCGCCGCGCGCCGAGTCGGCGGCAAAGCTGTAAATGGTGCGGATGCCGTCGGCGCCGTATTGCGTCGTGATGGCCTCGCTTGGGAGGCTTTGCAGGATGACTTTGTTCGCTGCGCTGCCGGCGGTGACGGGGATGCTTTGCAGCGAGCCATCGCGGCGCATCAGCACAATGGAGTGCGGCAGGCCGGGCGCAAAGGCCACGCCCTGGCTGAGCGTGAGTTCCAGACCCGCCTGCCCGACGACTTCGCCGTCAAAGCACTTGAACCGGGTGTTGTCAACCACGTCGATGCGGCTGTTGGGCAGCAAGCTGCGGGCATCCAGCGTCGTCGTGGTCTCGATGCTGATGCGCTGGCCCACCAGCTTGCGGTATTCGCGGTTGGCCCTGAGCCATGCCTGTGAAAACGAGCGGATACCGGCAATCTCGTACTTCTTCAGTTTCGTGTAGGCGCCACTGAGCGGCAGCGTGATCGTTTCCGACTGGTTACTGTCCGGATCCACATACACGAACTCGACGCCATCGCATTCCGCATCGCTGGCGAACTTGCGCGTGATGGTTTCGGCGTTCGGCTTTTTGTTGCGGTGCGTGAACAGCGCCGTGCTGGCGGCCTGCGCCCGGTCCAGCGCCAGGCGCAGCTTGCCGTTTTGCCGGTAGGCGATGCAAAACGCCGCGTTCGCAATGCTGATGATCGTCTCTTCAAAAGACACGTTGTCGCTGTCGAAGGTGAAATTGAACTGGCCGCAGGCCGGATTCCAGGCGTCGAGCTGCTGCTGCACGCTCCAGATTTGCGCCATATCGACTTCCGTGGCCAGGTCGCGCGCGCCGATCTTGGGGTCGGCACTGACGGCGGCGATGATGTCGACGATGCGGCTGGTCGCCACCAGCGTGCCGCCCGTGAAGCGGCCGGTCGCATCGAGCGTGCCGCTGAAGGTCGAGCCGTTGTACGCTGGCAGGTTGCGCGAAGCAATGCAGTTGACCTGGCGGGACTTGACCGCCGTGGCGCGGGCCGTGGCCTGGGTCACGGTGTGGATCGTCGTCTTGTTGCCGAACTCGGTCTTGGACACCGGGCTGACGCTGTACAGGTCGGCCCACTTGATTTCGTCCTGCACCGTGCCGCTAAACCCGTAGTCGTAATCGGTGGTGCGGCGCATGCGCACGCGGGCCGGGCCGGTCCACGCGGTGGCGTGCTCGACGGTTTCGGCGCGCTCTTCGCTGACGGAGCCCGACAGCGTGCCGGTGACGGTCTCGACGATGCCCAGCGGCGCCAGGCCGGCGCTCAGCTTCTCGATCTCGACGGCATAGCTGACGCTGGCCACGCTCTTGCCGCCGTTGTCCTTGAACAGGCCATTGGGCGCAATGAGGTTGCACCAGACTTCGGTGCGGCCGGCATCGGGCAGCGTGATCCAGTCGGTGCGGTCGCTCGCGCCCACGAGCTGGACGGTCGAATAGATGGGGGTGCTGGCCATTACGCGCTCCCTCCGGTATCAGGTGGCGGCGGGTCGGCCGTGATCAGGTCAGCCGGGATCGTGACCGGCCAGTACATTCCGCTGACGGTGATGGTGCCATCGCCGACGCTAACAATCGTGTACGTGCCGGTGTAGTCGTGGTTTTCATAAAAACCCGGCGAGACTTCGATCGTATAAACATCCATAACAACGGCGATCTGGTCGCCCACGGCGCACACAGCGTTGAAATTGGGCTGTCTGGCGGTTTGCGTGATCACGCCGCCAGGCGCATAGCTGTATTGCGCAGAGCCGGGCAGATGCCCCTGGTTGGGCGCTTTGAGCGTGAGGCCGTCCACCTCGATGGCACGGCTGACCGTCAGCACGTCGTCAATGATGGCGTCGCCAATCAGCAGCTCGGGCGCGTGGCCGCTGTTCGGGCTGGTGAAAGGCCCGTACACCGCGGCGCTGGCGCCATTGATGTCGCTGATCAATGTGTCGCCATCGCGCAGCTGGCTCAGGCTGTAGTAGCCGCGCCCGACGCAGTAGTACCCATACTCGAACTTGCGGTGCCCGATGTACTTGTTGTAGGTCGGCATCATCAGCGACGGGATGCTCTTGACCGTGCCGTAGATGTCTTCGACCCGCTCCAGCAGGCGCACCTGGTTCTCCCGGCTGCCCAGGGCGTTGTTGGGCGACTGCTGGGTGCGGTTGATGTTGCCCGGCAGAACCGGCTTGGGGATCAGCAGGATGGTGGCCACCGTGACCGCCACGGCAATGATGATTGCCCAGGTGAACGGGTCAAACCCGCCCGGGCTTTGCAGGATCACGTATTCGGCGCAGTCGCCGGCCAGGATGGCGCGGGCGTCGTGGCTGATTTCGTTTTCAGTGGACGGCTCGCCCTTGAAGATCTGCACCTTGACCTCGGGCACATCGCCATAGTGCGCCAGCAGCCACTCGGCCAGGCTGGGCGCCTCAAAGACTTGCGGCGCCACCACGGCAAACGGGTGGTCATACAGGCGGATGCGCGTCATGCCTTGGCCCAGAACTGCACGACCTCGAAGGCGTCGCGGATCACCGACAGTTCTTCGTACAGCGTGATGCCGGTCAGGGCGTGCAGCACCTTGCCCTCAAAGTAGATGCCGCAATGGTGAATGCCGACACGCTCGGTCTTGCCCAGCAGCACGATGCACAGGTTCACCGGCTCGGCCGATTCCACGTAGCCATGCTGGCCTTTGCTCAGCGCGATGCGAAACTCCGACGCCATCTGCCGCACCGAGCGGTTGATGGTCCGAAAGGTCAGCGGCGTGGCGCCGGTCTCGGTGGCCACGACGTCGGCCACCAGCGACCAGCAGCCTTGCAGCCCGTAGTCCTTGGCCAGGTAGTCATTGACGATCATAAAAAGCCTCTCAGCATCGGAATGTCTTTCGGTGTGTAGCTCTCGCCGGTGCGCAGCATCGACAGGCGCGGCGAGACGGCGGTGATGTTGGCCACGCCCTTGGCGTAGCTGATGGACTCGACCTGCAGCCGGGCGCTGGCCTGGGGCACGCTCAGGTCATCGCTCAAAAATTCGCGGTAGATGATCACGATCTTTTCCAGCGTGTCCACCGGAATGCGGTCGAGTTCGTTGCGCAGCGTGTTTTCTTCATCGACCGTGGAGATGGCAATGCTGAATTTCTGGTCAAGGTGGCCTTCGCTGCCGGCCAGCTTGATTTCAAAATTCACCGGCCGCATGACCCGCACGACGCCGGACACCGACGTGGTGCTGACGTAAGGCTCGCGCCACAGGTGATAGGTTTCGGACATGGCGCTGTGCCATATCTCCAGCGTCTGCACGGTGTGGATCGTCTGCGGCGCCGAGGCCAGGAAGGTGCGCAGGCGGGCTTCTAGGTTTAGGCTCATGGCGCCAGCACCCGGGTGTCGTGGTTGGCCAGGACGGCCAGGCGGCGCAGCAAATAAGGCATGCCGATGACAGTGGGCACAAAGTTTTTTGCCGTGCCCGCCGGGCCGGAGGCGATCACGCGCAGGGTCCTGGGCGCAGGCCGCCGGATGATGGCGCTCATTTCGTCACCGCCAGGGCCAAACAGAACCGGCCGGCCATCACCACGTCGACGCGCCCGCCAGGGAAGGTCACCCGCAGGTCGTACACGCCGGACTCGCAGCTCAGGGCAGCCGTGGCCGGCGCATCGACCAGCAGCTCGATGATGCCGGTGGCGCCCGCCAGCAACAGGCGGGTGTTTTGCGTGGACAGTTCGAGCAGCACCGGCGTGGCCGGGGTCGCGCGCAGCTGCATGCGGGCCGTGCAGCCGGTCAGGTCGATGGGCTGGCCGTCGTCGTCCAGGTATTCGAAGGACAGCATCCAGGTGGCGCCCTGGTCGAGGCTTAAGGTTTTGTTGATAGCTTGACTCATTTTTTGGCCTTAGAAGTTGAGCACCAGGGTGTCCAGGGTGGCGAAGCGTTCGAGCCTGGCCAGCAGGGCATCGGCATCCGGGCCGAGCACGGTGTAGATGCTGATCAAGGCATCGACCTCGGCATCGGTCATGCCGTAGGCCATGTTTTCAGCTTCGACGACGAAGGACACGGCCATCGCCCGGCCGCCGGTGCGCGCGGCCGAATAGCTGCCCGGCACGATGTTGCACAGGTGCGGCGCGGTGCCGAAACCGCTGTCCAGCGGCATGGTGAACGAGCGCGCGCCCTTCCCGACCAGCCGGTGGTACCAGACAGTCCAGACGGCGAACTCGTCAGGCGTCAACATCAGGGTGACGCTGAATTTCTCCAGGCCCCGGTCGTAGTCCAGCGCATAGGCCGCCACGCCGCCGGCAATGCCGTCACGCACCGCGCCGCCCGCGCCTTCGACTGAATAGGCCGCGACCGTGGGCGTGAAACCGGCTGGCAGCGCGGCCGCGCTCAGCCCGTAGGCCGCCACGGCCGCGTCGCTCAGGCCGTAGGCCATGTTTTGGGCCTCGACGACGAACGACACCAGCGTGACGATGCCGCCGGTGCGCGTGGCCGAGTAGCTGCCGGGCACGATGTTGACCTGGTGCTCGGCGGTGCCCAGGCCGCTGTCGAGCCGCATGCCGAAGCGCACGGCGCCTTTTTTGATCGTGCGTGTGTAAAACAGCACCCACAGCACGAGCTGGCCGGCATCCAACACCAGCGTCACGGAAAAGCGCTGCGTGCCCCCGTCGTATTCCACGCTGTAGCGGGATGGGCCGCCGGCCGTCTCGGTGCGCAGCACGCCGCCCGGCCCGTCGTGCGAGTAGGCCGCCACTGTGGGCACCAGGCCGGTGGGCATGGTGGGCACTTAGCGGCTCCTCGGGGCGCTGAAGTTGCGGCCAAAGGCGCGACTGGTCTTGCTGTTGGGGTCGCCCATCTGCGAGGCCACGGTGCCGACCGCCTCCTGGATGATCAGGGCGCGTTCGGTGGCGCTGATGCGCTGCTCGGTCACCTGGCCGATGGGCGCGCTGGTGTTGTTGACAATGGTCAGCTTCATCTCGCCGCCGGCGCCGCCACCTGACGCCAGTCCGCGAATCACATCGGCCTGCGCCTGGGGCAACACCATTTCTTTTTCGTGCAGCTGCGCGATCGGGTTCTTGCCGGCCGGGATGTCGTAGCCGCCCTCGGCGCTGACCTCGGCAATGGCCATGCCCGCCACCATGCCGGCTCGGGCATAGCCTGTTGCCAAAATAATCCCCGACATAGGCAAGCCGAAGATGCCAAGCTGCCCTTGTGCCTTCTGCGCGGCCACGTTGGTCTGCATGATGATTTCAGCAACGGCGATGGCTTTGCTTGCCAAAAATGCAGCTTTGCCCAGTGCACTTTGCTCTTGTCCGGCCTTTTGCATCAGTCCATAGAGCGCGTCTGCAGTCTCGCCATACATACTGAGCGAATTCATTTCATGTGCAGCCTGCATATCAGCCTTGGCCTGCTCATGCCGGGCGGTCTCGGCTTCCATAACTTCATTGACCAGCCGGACGTTTTCAGCCTTGTCATCGTGGAATTTCTGCAGTTCCTGCATGCGCAGGCCATAGGCCAGCACTTCCTGGTCAACTTCGCTCATCAGGCCGATGCGGATCTGCTCCACATTGGCTGCATTGCGCGCCGTTTCCTTCGTCTTTTCCGCTTCGATCTCGCGGATGGCGTTGATCGAGTCCTGTTCGTCTTTCTGGCGCAAGACCTGACGCTCAGTGGAAATGCGAATCGCTTCCTTGGTCGAGTCGATTTCCTGAGCAATGGCCTTTAGCCGTGCCTCTTGTCCAACGTCAACAGTCAACGTGCCATTGCGAATGTCAGACAGCAGTTTTTCAGACAGCGTCAACTCGTTGGTCTTAGAAATCTGGTTTTGCAGATTTTTTACATAAGCCCTGTAGTCGGCATCCGGGTCTTTGCCTTTTGGCCCCTTTGGGCTTTTTGGCGTTTTCTCTGCAAATTCCTCTCGAATGCGCTTTTCAATTTCTGGCGTGAAGGCCCCGCCCATATCTTTTTTGGCCTTTTTTAATTCGGTGGCCAGCTTTTCTGCTTTGTTGGCATATTTGGTCATCCATTCGTCTGCCTTGGATTGCTGACCCACCGCAGCAATCCCATCGCTCAACTCCTTGACCGTGCCCAGCTGCTTGATGCGCTCGTCATATTTCCCCTGCAGTTCCACCATTTCAATTCGCTCAACGCCAGTCAGCTGGTTGCCTTTGGCTTTGAGCGTGTTTAATTTTCCAAGTGTCTGTGCGGCATCCTGCGCGCCTGCGCTGTCTTGCTTGGCAATTTCAGCCTGCCCGTTTTTAGCCAGGGCCAAGCGCTCGCGCAGTTTATGGATTTGCTTGTCCAGCAAGGCAGTGATCTCACGTGAGCTGGTCTGCGTGCTGGCCAGGGCATCGGCGTTGGCATCCGTGGACGACTTCCCCCACAGCATCCAGGCCGTGACACCCAACCCCAAAATAGTGGTAATGGCGCCAATGGGGCCACCCAGCAGCGCGAGCGCACCTGATGCGGTAGACGCCGCAAGCGAAGCACCTTTTTGCGCAACAGATTGTGCTATCAATGCCTCAGTGTGGGCCACTGAAGCGGCTGCAGCGCGGGCTTGTGCAGGAATCAGGCCATTGGTGGCCACAGCAAGTGCCACAGCACCTTCAGCCGACAGCACAGAGGCACGGAGCTCTGCTACCCGCGCTGTCGCAAGTGCCACCGACGAGGTTGTAGCGGTCACCTGCGCCTGTGCGGATGCCAGTGTCGCCACGGCTTGCGCCTGGCTTGCTGCCATAGCTTTATACGACTCAACGGCAACCCCTGCGGTCCACTGGGCCAGTTTGGAGGCCCCCAGCGTGACGGTGACGCCGGTCAAGAGTCCCAAATTGTTCGTCAGGCCATTGATGCCGGTGGTCAGCACGCTGACAGAGCCGCTGGCTTGCGCTTCAGCACCGACGAACAGCATCACTTCATTTTTGAGATTGACGAAAGCGCCGCTGATGGTAGTGATGGCTTTTGCTTCTTCTCGCAGATCTGCAAGCGCCTTGGGCAAAGACATTGCCAAGACTTCGCTGGTCAGCTTTCCGTCTGTGGCCATCTGCTTGAGTGCGCCCACAGGAACGCCAATACCTTCAGCCAAGGCCCTCATGAGCCGTGGTGCGGCTTCATTGACCGCATTGAATTCTTCACCACGCAAAGCGCCAGAGGCAAAGGCCTGCGACAGCTGCAGCGTGGCTGATGCCGACTCAGCCGTCGTGGCGCCGCTGACTTTCAGCGCAAGATTGACTGTTTCCGTGATGTCGGCGACCGTTTGCTGCGCCAGGCCAAGCTCTTTCGTGCTTGTCATGATGCGGGCATACAGCACGCCAGTGGCGGCTATGTCGGCCTGCGAACCCTTGGCGATTCGCTGCACATCGGCAAATGACTGGACAAACTCGGCCTGCGAGTCGCCCGCGAGTTTGAGCTGTGCCTGGAACTTGGTGTATTCGTCCGTCAGGGTGATGATCTGACCGATACCCATACCCCCCACTGCCACAGTGGCCAAGCTGGCAAGTGCCATTTTTACCGATGCAGCTGTCGCGTCAAGACCGGCCAAAGCCCTTTGCGCTTGCGCGCTGGTGGCATCGATTTTCTTCATCGCTTGCTCGGTCTGATAGGCCGCTTTCCCCATGTCTGCCGTGAACTTGGCCATATTGGCTTCAAGCGAAACGACCAAAGAACCCAATGCGGCCATGTTTTATCCAAATAAAAAAGGCCCACGGGTTAGCGTGAGCCTTGGAATTAAAAAGCCCGAGCGCGGCGGGCTGTGTCTCGGTCAGAAGTTCTTCAGTCGATCTACTGCAGAGTCGTTTTTAAGCGCCTTTCCCATGGATTCAGCAATGGCGTTGAACTCGCTGACGATCTGCGGATAGTCCTGCTTTGGCGGCGAGGCCCACCCGCAACTGGCAATTGCTTTACCATCTACAAGCGTCAACTGCAAACGAGCTTTTCCGTCTTTGGCAATAAAAATGATGTCGTAATTCGACGCGCACGGAATGGAGGGGATCATCACCGAACCGGTGGATAAATTCCAGTTCGCCACGGCCTTGCCGATGATCGTGCCCTCTTTTTCATCCTCAACCCGGTTCACTGCCTTGCTGTTGCCATAAGACAGCGCCAGATAGTTGCGGGCGCTGGTGAACAGCTCTTTTTGCGACTTGCCGGGCGCTGGGTAGTCATAAATGAACTCTCGCTGCTCCGTTGTGATCGGTAGCTGCTGGGGCTGAACGGTCACGCAACCCGTCAAAAAAATAGCACCCGCAAGAATCAAAATATGCATATCAGTCCCTGTTTAGTTGGGGCTAATCATGCCATCAATCCGGCGCCTTCCCGAACATCGCAGCGCGGATCAAATTGCTCTGCGCCACCGGGTCATCCAGCAGCACCGGCTCGGCTTCATCCACCCGCTGGCCGGTGTCGCGCCAGTGAATGAAGTCCTCTGCCTTGTACGGCTCTGGCCGGGCCTTGCTGTCGCGGTTGACGTTTGCCAGTACAGAGACAGCCACGCCGTGCCGCAAGTCGGCTATCGTTTCCCCGAACGGCTCCAGCTCGTAATAAGCCTGCCATTCGGTGAACTCGGCTGAACTGATTTCGAGCTGGGCCTGCCTTACGCTTTTGCCGAGTTCTTTGGCAAGACGGAACCAGAATCGTCGCTCTGGCCGCTTTCTGAGTTTTTTACGGCCTCCTCCACCGCACCGGCGCCCAAACCGTTCAGTCGCATGGCCACGGCCGCCGGCACATCGAGCGACTTGGCGCTTTTGGCATGCAGCGCAGCCATATCCTCGGCAGAAAACAGGCGCTTGCCCGCATCGTCAACAAGAGTCGCTACCAATAGGGCGGCGCTGAATTTACCCATCGGCATGGCTCCATCAGTTGAGATGGCGGCGCGGAATTCGTCGCGTTCCTGGCCGGTCATGGCGCGCACGCGCACGGTGCCGCCCCAGGCCGGAACATGCACGTCTTCGTGCTTGAGGTCGGACGCGCCCAGGATGGCGCTTTTGCTCAGGAGCCCGCTCATGACCACACCACCGGGCCGCTGATTTTGCAATCCACCGAACCCTTGAGCACGGCATTCACGCCGCCGGCGGTCGGCACCGACTTGACCAGCATCGCGAAGGTGGCAATGGCCGCGTCAGGCAGCGTCAGCTTCATGCCGGTCAGGGCGCCGCTGATGCGGGCGGCGCGCACAGCCATCTGGCCCGCATCGGTCTTGAGGCGTTTGATCTCAAAGCCGAATTTGCCTTCATCGACCAGCCCGCTGATGTATTCCATCGCCGTGCTGTCCAGGTCGGTGGTGTCAATGTCGGAGGCCGAGCCGTCCATGCCGCTGAAGGACAAAAGGCCGTTGATTTTGAGCCAGACCGGGACGGCCAGCGTGCCGGTGTTGATGTGCAGCGTGCTGCCTTGGGCGGAAATTCCAGACATAACAATTTTCCTTTGGATGAAAAAACCCGCTCAGTAGCGGGCGGGTTGAGAAACGGGTGCTGGCTACAAATGCCAGATGGAGGTGTCAAGCATCACGCGGTGCAGCTTGGTGTCGGGCTCAAAGCCGTCCTCTTCGGACAGCACGATGTTTTCATTGCTCCAGCCTTTCAGCGCGGCCTTGACCGCGGCAGCCGTGCTTTGCGCCGCGCCGTAGCTGGCCGCCCACACATCGATCTGCAGGCGGGTGTTGATCAGGTTGCCGGTGCCGCCGTTGGCGTCGAGCGTGGCCTGCTCGATGGCGGTGATACGGGAATAGGTGATGTAAGGCGTAACGGTTGACGCGGTGCCCGCCGGGTAGGCGCGTCCGGCCACGGCGCCTGACACCAGCGCGACGAAATCGGTTTGAACGCTCATGTTTTGGCCAACTCCCGTGCATATTTTTGGATGCGTTCGTCGAGCTTGGCGCCGATGCCGTTCACGGCATCTTCTTTCTTGGTCTCGAAGGCCGGGCGCAGGAAGGGGCGCGGCGCCATCTTCGACGTGCCGAACTCCATGAAGCGCCAGTAAAACGTGGTGCCGTCGTCCTTGTAGGTCTTGCCGGCCTTGCCCGACTGCTTGTTGGCCTTGTTGTTCGCATACTTGGCCACACCCTTGCGCACGCCGACGTAAAAGGTTTGCTGCATCGGGCCGGACTGCTCGCGGATCTGCTTCTGGTAAAAATTGGCCTTCAGCGCGCCGGTGTCTTCGGGCGCCTTGGCGATGGCTTCTTTCTTGATGACGCCGGCGCCGGCGTTGACGGCTGCGCGCAGGCCGTTGCGCGCCACGCGCTCGGGCAGCTCGCGCAGG
The DNA here is from genome assembly GCF_035984465.1 of Polaromonas sp. CG_9.5. Classification (NCBI taxonomy): domain Bacteria; kingdom Pseudomonadati; phylum Pseudomonadota; class Betaproteobacteria; order Burkholderiales; family Comamonadaceae; genus Polaromonas; species Polaromonas sp. CG_9.5. The sequence goes on along the minus strand of NZ_JAXCHR010000009.1, from coordinate 83,724 downwards.
GCGGCGGCGAGTTCCTTGAAGCCGGTCAGTTGCATGAATTCAGACACTGGCAATTCCCCTCTCACACATCAGCAGCAGTCCGTCTTGGCTTTGGCGCAAGACGGCCAGTACGTTGTAAATATCGGTCTTGTGCATGACCCGCATGGCTGCCACGATTCCAGGCCTACAGCGGATCAACACCTTTGTGGTGACCGTGGCCTGTGTCGCTTGTGCAGCAATGAACTCGCGGCCTGACAAGTCGGTGACGCTGGCCCACACGGTCACCACGTCAGCCCAGCCAGCCAGCGGTTCGCCGTAGGCATCTTGCCCGGTGGCAGGCGCTTGGATGGTGACGCGCTGGTCAAGTTTTCCGGCTTGCATGGTCACATGCCCATCCCGACACGGAACGGCTGCAGCAAATCATCTACGCCCCTGGGCAACTCGGTCGCTGTGCTGCCGGTGTTGACCGACTCGCGGTTGGCGTACAAATGGCCCAGTGTCAACAGCACAGCCGCCTTGATCATGTCGTTCACCACCATCGGGTCGCTGCCGGCCGTGCCGTCCAGCACGGCGGCGGCCAGGGTCGCACTGTCGGCATACACATTGCGGTTGAGGTGCTGCATGGCGGCCTCTCCGGCAGCACCCAGCCACAGCGCAATCAGCGCGTCGTCCTGGGTGCCGTCCACCCGCAGGTGCAGGCGTGCGGTGGCGATGTCGACCAGCATTTATTCGCCTTCGGCTTCGGTGGTTTTTTCAGCGGCTGCGTCTGCTGCAGCGGGTTCGGCCTTTTGGCCGTCAGCGGTGCTTGCCTCGCCGGCTGAAACCTCAGCGTTGGCAATTTCGGGGTATGGCGCGGCGTCTTCAGCGGGCTTAGGTGCCGTTTTGGGTGCCTGACGCCGCACCGAAGCCGCTTTTAGCATCACGGTGAGGGGGGTTGCTTTTTTGGCTTGGGTGTATTTGGCCCCGTTGGCTTCCTCAACCAGGTGCTTGGCAAAGGCGGCGTCGGTGCGCAGAATGTCGCCCGTGTTCAGCGTGCCGTAGCGCTGGGTAATGACCATGCCGGTGATCTCGACTTCGACTTGTTCCATGAAATAACTCCTGAAATGCAAAGGGCCTGACGCTTGGCCAGGCCCCTTGCCGATTGAAAACCCGGTGCTTACGCGGGAACGAGAGCGCCGTAACGGGCAGCGGCCGGCTTTTCAACCGTGAGTGCCAGGCGGCGTTCGGCGCGGATGGTCAGCAAGTTGAGCTGGAAGTTGTTTTCGTCGGAGTCGCTGATCTCGACCACCACGCCTTCGCGGTTGTGAAGCGTGGCGGCCTGGGCCAGGCTGCCGACCCACACGTTGCCGGCCGTCATGGCGTTGGATGCCACCACCGGGCGGCCGAATAGGCTTGGCGGCACGCTGGAGCCGGGGTCGCCCAGCAGGTAGCGGCCCTGGCCGTCTTTGGCCAGGCGCATGGTCCACCAGTCGCCCGTGTTAAGGATCACGACGTCGGACGGGTAGTCGGCCAGTGCCGCGTCACCCATCATCTTGCCGATCAGGTCAAACCGGTTGGTGGGCGACAGGCCCAGCGCCGTCAACGATGCAGCGGTGTAGCCGTGGGCGGTGAAGTTGCCGGCATTGGTCAGGCCGTTGAGGTTGGGCGCGGTGCCATTGCCGGCGACCAGCTGGTTTTCAACCCGCAGGTTCACGCCATAGATCATGCGGCGGTTGATGTACGCGGCCAGGGCGGCGTTGTCCATCGCCAGCTGGCGCGTGATCTTGATGAAGTGGGCAATGGTGCTGACGGGCATGGTGCCGGGCACGAAGGTCAGGGAGCTTTGCGGCTTTTGCACGCCTTCAGCCGTTTCGGCAGCGGCATTGGTGAAGACGTTTTCACGCACCCAGTCGATGGCGTTGGAGGTGGTCGGAATGCTGGTCAGCAGGTCTTCGATGGTGAAGACGCGGAAGGCGCCTTCGACGATGCCGGGGCGGCGTTCGCTGAAGGTGTTGCCGATGGCGTTGGTGATGGTGTTTTTCACCTCCATCCGCACGCTGCCGCGCTGATCCGGGCTCTTCAGGCGTGCCTGGTAGCCGGCGCCCTTGACGAACTCGGCGCCCGGGCTTTCGACCTTGACTTCATCGTCTTTGGTGGCAGTGGATTTTTGCTCCAGGGCCAGCATGCGGTCGGCCAGCGTGCGCTGCTCGATGCCGATGGTGTCGAGGGCGGTCTTGGTGTCTTCAGAGACTTTGCCCAAAGACTTCATTTCGCCGTCGGCTTTTTGCGACATGGCGGTGAGTTTGCCTTCTACGGCGTCGAGTGCTTTGAGGATTGCTTCAGACATGCTGATTTGCCTTTTTAAAAATGAAAAAACCACCTGAAAAGGTGGCCAAAGGGTGGAACTGATACGCCTATGCGGCGAGTTTCTGGATTCGGGCCAAAATCTCGCCGATTCTTTTCGCCTCGCCGTCTTTTTGGGCATCCCGCCCGTCAAAGATCGTCTTGGCGCGGGAGACAATCGCCATGGCCTCCCATTTGCCCAGCCCTGCATCCCGCAGCAGCCGCTCAATATCTCGCTCTGTCTTACACTCAGGCAACAGCGCTTCAAAATCAACATTCTTCACGTCAACAATGCGCGCGGCGCTGTCGGCAGGAAACACCACGGGCGATACCTCTACCAACCTTGTCCACTTGTGGATCAGCCGGCCGCCCTGGTCGGTGCTTTTGAAGTCGCCTTTGGCCAGCATGCCGCCAATACTCAGGCCATCGAGCGTTTCATGCAGCATGGCGGCACGAACGTCTGACGCCAGGCTGTGATTCGGGGTCGTCTCGCCCTCGACCCAAAAACCGTGCGAATCCTCGTCTGCATTGGTGTATTTACCCACCGGCATGTCCCACTTGTGCATGTAAAACATCTTGGGCATGCCGTAGTCGCGCAAAGTGTCAAGGAATGCGCCTTTTTTAATGGTGTCGCCGTATGAATCAAGGCCGTCCCACACCGACGCATAGCCCTTGAAGGTGCCCGTTTCAGCATTGAATTTCAGCTCAGTGGCTGACAGGCTAAGTGTTTTTGTCAAATTCATGGTGTGATTTCTTTCATTGCGCGATGACCGTGCCGCCACCGCCCGAAGCGGCCTGAACTTTTCCCAAGCTAGACACCGGCACAAGGTTGGACTGGGCGTGCAGCGTCTCGGTGCCTTCGATGTAAGGCCAGCCTTCGAGCTGGCGCGCCTCGGCGATGTTGATAACGCCGTTTTGCAGCAGCCGGGCATAGTTCTCTGCGCGGTCTTTGGGGTTGCCGCGCAGCAAAGCGTCCAGGCTGAATTCAGCGCTCATGGTGGCGCGCTGGCGCGGGGTCATGACACGCTTGCGCACCGCCTGCTCGATGTTGACCAGCATGGGCCGCAATGAAAACTTGTGAAAGCCGTCAACGATCTCGGCAATGCCGCTGCCCCAGGTGGTGACGTTGGCGTGGTGCACCAGCACCGGCGGCACGTCAAACCAGCGGCATATCTCTTCGATGCCAAAGTTTCGTGTCTCCAGCAGCTGCTGGTCTTGCGGGCTGATGCTGAGCTGCTGGTATTTCATGTTGGCTTCGAGCACAGCCAGGCGTGAGGTGCTGCCGCTGGCCAGCTCGGCGTAGCTGGCGCGCAGGGATTCGCGCTGTTTGTCTTTCAGAATGGTGTCAATCATCAGCACGCCGGTCGGCTTGCCGCTGTTGCCGAACACCTTGGATGCGTTGTCTGCGGCCTTGGCTTGCTCGTCGGTGGTGGCGCGCATGAATTCGAGCTTGGACAGGCCAACGGTGCCGTTGCCCAGATTCTTCAGGTGCAATACGTTGGTTTCAGCCAGTATGGCGACGCTGCCATTGATGGTGTATTCGTAGGCCATCGCGCCGTCATCCAGCACAAAAGGCGTGACCTGGTCGGCGGGCATGGGCCACAAAGCCACCGCTTCGCCGTCGGCAGCACGGTCGATGCGCGCATAGGCGTTGCCGCGCAGGTCGTGGTTCATCATCATGGCGCGCCAAAATTCAAAGGGCGTCATGCGTGAGTTGGGCGTGTCGTGCAGCAGCGCATACAGGCGCGCGGTTCGGGCCAAGGTTTTTTGCCCTGCTTTTTGCTCGTAAACGAAGAAAGGCAGGCTGGCCACGGCGCTGGCGCGGCGCTCAATGCAGGCCCACACGGCGCTCATCTGCAGCGCGCCATCGACACCCAAGTCGCGGGCGATTTCAGTCAAGGATGAACCGGGCTTGGTGCTTTGCTGCCCCCCGCTTTCGCCCAAGGCCCCGCCCCAGCCAAACCAGCGGCCCACTGTCGTGAAAATTTTTGCCATTACATGATGATCGGGTTGTTGATGACATCATCAAAGTTGTCAACAGGTAGGTTTTGCAGCGCCCGGCCGAGCGCCATGAGCATGGCCATCGGGCCGTCGATCTTGTTTTCGGGCCGCTCTTTGGTCGGGCTGCGCAATTCGTTGAACTTGGACACCTTGACCACCAGGTTGCTGACCATCCAGGTCATGACCGGGTTGCCGTCAAATACCAATTTCTTTTCCAGCACCAGGTTCTCGACCTGGATCAAAGGCGGCGTAAAAAACAGGGCGCGCTGGGCAATTTCGACCAGTGGCAGGCCTTCTTCGATCAGCTTGCCGGCAAAGTACATGCTCAGCGCCGGGTCAAAGGCAATTTCCTGCACGTCAAACAGGCGGCAGTAGCTGCGCATGTCTTCGGCCAGCACGTCAAAGTCGGTGATGTCGCCGTCGGTGACGATGACGTGGCCGGCCCGGGCCCAGCCGCTCAGGTGCGCATTGCCGCTTTCCTGCACGGCCAGCTCGTTCAAGTACAGACGCGTGCACACATGCCACACGCCATCACGCTCGAACACCAGGCACAGCGCGGCGAAGTCTTTTTTCTGCGCCAGGTCCAGGCCCATCCAGCATTTCTCGCCGGCAAAGTCGGGCAGGTGCAGCGTGGTGTCGGCGCATTTGGCCCAGGCCACCATGTCCATCCAGGCGCTCTCGCCGTTGACCCAGACATTCAGGCGCTTGGTGAAAAAGTTGTTGCGGGAGCTTTCAGAGTTCTCGGCGTTGCGGCTGGCGGCTTCCATGTCGTCGCGCAGCACAGATTGGAGCCAGTTCGGATTCGCTTTGGCCCAGCTGGCTTCAATAAAAGGGTTGTCGCCGTCGTCTATCGAGTAAATCACGCCGAAAGTGCTGTGGTCATCGATCACGCCGTCGAGCACCTTGGTCAGATAGGTGCGCCGTTCGTAGCAGATGCCGCTCAAATCAGTGCCCGACGTGGTGATGTTCCACAGCAGCGACTGCTCCCGGGCACCCCGGGCGGTGTCGATCACGTCGTACACGGCGCGGGTTTTGTGCGCATGCAGCTCATCGAGCACGGCGAAATGCACGTTCAGGCCGTCGAGCGTGCTGCCTTCAGCGGCCAGCGGCTTGAAGGCGCTGGCGGTTTCGCGCACCGTCAGCGCATGTTGCAGGATAGCCAGGCCCAAGTCGCGCAGGCCTGGCGAACGCTCGGCCATGGCCTTGGCGTCGTCGAACACGATGCGCGCCTGGTCTTTGGTCGTCGCAGCACTGTAGATCTCGGCGCCCTGCTCGCCGTCAGCCGTCAGCATGTACAGGGCGACGCCGCTGGAAAAAGTAGATTTCGCATTTTTGCGAGGTACCTCCAGGTACACGTCGCGGAATCGGCGCAGGCCGGTGTCCTTGTGCACCCAGCCGAAAATCGTTGTCAGGATGAATGACTGCCAAGGCCCCAGCTCGATCAGCTTGCGGTCGCGCGCCCACTTGCCCTTGATGTGCGGCAGCAGTTCAATGAAGCGACATGGCCTGGCGGCGGCGGCTTCGTCGAACACCCATGGCCATTCATCGGACACGGGTTTTGCCAGGTCGTCTTCCTGGCGTTGCACGGCCAGCCGGACCCACTTGCAAGCAGGGACCAGGCCTTCAAGCACGTCGCGCATGTAGCCGCGTGCGGCGGCAATGTGGTCAGTCATCGAACGAGGGCAAAGGCGGCGAAGCCTTGGGCCGTGGGCTTGGCTTCGACGCCGGGCAGTTCTTGCTGCAGGTAGTTCGACGGCTGCACCCGGGCGCGGGCCGCTGGCGACAGGCCAAAATGCATCAGGTAGCGGTTGACCTGCTCGCGGTGCGACTTGATCAGCTGCACCATCACGCTTTGCTGGGCGTAGCCGCTGGGCGTGACCGCATGGCTGGCCTCGTACACGGCGTCGGCATACTTCTTGCCGCTGGCCTCCAGCAAATCGACCTTGCCGTTGAACGCGGTTTCCAGTTCAGTCATCCGGCCCACCGCCTGGCAGTACAGCCCGAGCGCGGCGCGGTCCAGGCCGCTGACCAGGCCGAGTTCTTCCAGCAGCGGCGTGATGCGCTTCCATTCCTTGCGCGCCTCGACGCCCAGGTGCTTGGGCATCGACGGCACTTCGACGCGCGGGTTCACGCCGTCCGATAAATCGAGCGCGCGCTTGCCGGGGTTACCTTCCAGCAACTTCAGTGCAGCTGGCTTCGGCAGTGGTCCGCGTGATCCAGTCATACTGAAATTCCTTGCTACTTAATTGATAGCTCAAAAGCCATACCCGACAAGCGGGAGAGTACCCCTCCCCCCGAAACCTGCGCGTGTGAAAAAAGAGGGGAACGGTCGGTTTCCGGTGGCGAGGGTTTTGACTTTTTTACCCCCCCTGGGTGCCTAAAAATGAGGCAGATGCCCAAAAAACAGGCAGATGCTTAAAAAACAGGCATTTCAGGCAAATCGTGACCGGCGCAGGCCTCGCACCGCTTCAGCCTTGCTTTTGACCTCATGGCAGGGCTCGCACAGCCCTTGCACGTTGTCGGCATCATCCGCACCGCCTTCAGCCAGTGGCGTGATGTGGTCCCGCTGCGTGGCCAGGGCAACCCGGCCTTGACGCTCGCATGCAGCACACAGCGGATGCGCGGCAAACAAAGCAGCTCGCATCGCCTGCAATCGCCGGCCCGTGATGCGCTTCGTGGCGGTGACAGGCTTGTTCCATACCGGCTTGGGATGCTTGGCACAGCGGCCCGAGCCGTCATGCACCAGGGCACCGCAGCCGACTTTCGTACAAGGGCGTGGTGCAGCTTTGGGCATAAAAAAACCCCGCAAGCCAAAAGCCGACGGGGTTGAATAAAACGCTGAGCCTGATGCGGAATGCACCGAAGCCACAGCTTGCCTGAAATGTACCTGAAGTCTCTATGTGGACAAACTATTTCTAACGCGCGTTGCGGCGTGTGTCTTGCGCCGCCTTGCGGTCGGTGTACCACTGGGCCAGCTTGACATCGGCCATGCCCAGGTTGCCCGCCACGGTGGACTCAGCGCGGCCCAGCGCCCGGGCTGTGCCCTTGATGCCGATGCCCTTGATGTAGTACAGCATCAGCGTCTGGAACAGGTGCGGTGCCGGCACCTTGAGCGCGCTGACCGCTTTGTCCATGACCGACGCATCGACCTCATCGACCGGCAGGATGACTTCATGATCCCGGTCAACCACACATGCCAGAAACACCGACTGCGTGGCATAGCCCAGGCCACCGGCCCGGTTGCGTTCTGCCCACAGCGCCCAGTTGTCCAGCGCCTGCTTGACCCATTCAATGCGCGCCATATTCAAGCCTGCCCTTCAGGCGTATGGAAGATGCACACGAACGAACAACCGAACTCCACCATCAGTTTGGCCACATGGTCAGGCAGCGGCCCCGTGGCAAACGGCGTGCCCACCACCCGGCCACCCTCAAATGCGTAGAAGCAATTGGTCTCACCGCGCAAGCCACGACGCACCAGCTCAAACGCCACGTTGCCAATCTCAGCGGCCTTTGCCTTGATGGCCTTGTAGGTCTCAGGCATGTACGTCTGAATTTCCACGATCTTGGCACTGACATCGACCTTTGCTGTCTGAGTGTCCATACTGTCCATCCTTTTCTATAGAGGTAATAAGGTGAAGGTGTCTGCCCGCGAGCGCGAACGCGTCTGTGCGCCTCTGCATGGGCATGCCTGCATTAATGAGGTGAAGGTGAACAAGGTAGGCCATGCAGCAGCTTCAACTCCCCAAAAGGAGATTTACAGAAGTACCAAGCCCTCTATGGGAGCGCCTGGACACCTTGGACACTGGGGTGCTAGGTCATGGGCCCACGCACTGATATCCCCGCCACCGCGCGGCAATGGGGGCGCAGCGCACCTCCCAGCCTTTCAGGCGCGGTGGCGTGAATCACACCTCCCCCAGCGCTTGCAGCACGGCGCGTTTGCTGCGCCATGACCTGTCGGTCAGAACGGCGCATCATCAGCTTCCTGTTTTATGGTTTGAACGGTCGCGCCCACCGGCTCAGGCGGGTCTTCCTGAGGCTCAGGACGCGGCCACACGTCAGGCCGGGCATATCCCCAGGCTCTGACGCCGTTAATCATTTTCTTGACGCGTGTCCAGCCTTCATGCTCGAACCAGTTACGCATCTGTTGCTCAAGCGCCGGGTTGCTCTTGGCAGAGTCCACGCCCAGAGCCAGCGCCATCTGTGCAATCGTGATGAACTCCGTCAAGCAGTTGACCGTAGACGAAATCCCTTCCGTCTTGCCCTGCCGGGTCAGCACATTCAGCATGTCGCTCATGACAGCCGTTTCTACCAGGCGGCTTTCCTGCACTGGCACAAACAGCCGCAATTCGTCTTTCACCGACGGCGTGAACTGCACCCCCTGCCCGTACAGCACAAAGGCCTCGGCCAGCAGCTGCTCGCGGTACTTGCGCACCCAGTCGATGTTGATGATGTTGCGCACCGGTACCGGCCAAAACCGCCGGTTGCCCGTGCGGTCGCGCAGATAGGTCGATTCGTTGGTGGTGCCGACCAGCACGCACTGGCGCGCAAACGCCTCGACCACCCGCCCATACGATGGCCGATAGCGGTCAATCTTCGCCGTGATAAACGCCTTGATCAGCCCGATTTCAGCCTTGCCAAAGTTCGCCAGTTCGGCAATCTCATACATCCACAGGCCTTGCACCTGTTCCTGGCCTTCCTTGCCGCGACTCACATCAAAATGCGTGTCGCTGAAATACGCCGTGCCCGCCAGCGCTTCGACCAGCGTCGATTTGCGAAACCCGCCCGGCCCTTCAAGCACCGGGCAATAGTCGAACTTGCAGCCCGGCTCCATCACGCGGTTGACCATGCCCAGCAGCCAGTAGCGGCCCACCAGCTTGAAGTATTCAGCCATTGCCGGCGTCAAGGATTCGGGCGATTCGCCCAGCGCATGAATCAGCCACTTGTCAATCCGCTGCACGCCGTCGTGCCGTATGTCTGCCAGCCAGAGCCGGATCGGGTGAAACGGCCGCGCATGCGCGGCCGTCTCAATGGCTTCCATCAGCGCTGCCCGTGTGATGCTGGGCAGGCCGTAGGTGCGTGTCAGGTAGTCGCCCAGGCGCAGATCCACCGCGCCCGTGATGGGCCCGGCCTTGCCGTGTTCCCACGGCCACGGCAGGCGCGCATCAATCGCATTGCTCAGCTCATTGAGGCCCAGCACATCGCACAGCGCTTCGTCATGTTCCAGCGCCGCAATGACCAGTTTGCGCGAAACCAGCCAGCGCGACTTGTCCGCATCCCAATAGGGTTTGAGCCACCAGGGCAGCGGCATGCCCGACTGGCCCACTTCGCACTCCACCGGTGCTGTGCCAACGAGGCCATCGATTTTTTTTGCGGCCGCATCCATCGCAGGCGATTCAGGCGCCTGCAGCGGCTGTGCCCGCGCAAAGAACGCCAGCACCCGCTCAGCGTCCCAGCCATCCGTGTTGATGGCATCCGCGCAGTCCCAGCCGTCAACCACATCGCCCGGTGCAGGAATGGGCAGCATCTGCACCGTGCAGGCGTGTGCATCGCGCAACAGCGCACCAATGCCCAGCATCGCCGCCATGCCCGGCTGCTTGTGCGCAGGCAGCAGCGGCTTGGCTTGCTCGGCCAGGTGCTTGGCCAGCTGGCCCGCCTCATCATCGGCAAACGCCTTGCGCTCTGCAGCCGTCAGCGGAACCCGCTTGGCGTCACAGTCCGGCCACAGCAGCACCGTGCAGCCCGTCAGCCAGTCCCACAATGCTTTCTTCCAGGCCTTGCAGCCGCCCGGCCAGCTCGCCACCAGGTACACGCCCGGCGTGTGCGCTTCCAGCAGCGCATGCAGCACGTCCGCCTTTTTCTCACCCTCGACCAGCACCACCGTGCGGCCCGCGGGCAGCGTCTGCGCCGGGATGTACAGCGGCCGCGGTTCGTCCCACTGCTTCCAGCACCACTTGCTGGCCCCGTCACGCGCACTGGTGCAAAACGTCAGCGGCAGCGTTTCCTTGCCGCCATCGCTGGTGCCAAAGCGCACCACATAGCCCAACAGCTGGCCATCGAGCCGGTAAGCGGCCGTGTGCTGAATGTCGGACGGCTGGCGGTACTGGTGCGCAAACGTGGCCGCCGGCGCAAACTCGGGCACCGGCACCATCGTCTGCCAGCCTTCATCCGTTTTGGGCTTGGGCACAACAACCGGCACCGGCCGTGGTTCACGCTTGGGCGCGTCTGACCCACTGCGTACCGGCTGCACGCCCGCCACATCTTCCAGGCCTTCTTCCCGCGCCACCTGCAATGCCGCCTTGCCCATGGTCAAGTCGTAGCAGGCTGCGTACAGGCTGACCAGGTCATTGCCGCGTTCATCGCCCGCAAAGTCTGCCCACTTGCCCGACGACAGGTTTACTGCGCAGCTGTCGCCCGCGCCACCCTGCACCGACCCGCAAACATATTCATGGCCCCGTTGCACACCGCCCGGCAGCCACATTGACACCAGCGTGGCAGAACGGGCCAGCAGCGCATCGGCCAACGCCGCAAAGTTGATAGGCGGTAACGCGTCGTGCGAACTCATCAGGCCGGCGCCTTCGCCCAGCCGGCCAGGCAGGCGCCCACTTCCACCCAGCCGGGCAGCTGTGTCGCCTCGGTCAGTGCCGGTGCGTATTCGGCCACCGGCCGGTTGCGGTACGTCACCCGGCGCAGGCCCACGATGCGCAACTGGCCCCGGCGCTTGAGCTTGGGCACCAGCACACGCGCCGACGCCTTGCCCACTTGCGCATGTGCCGCCAGTTCGGCCAGCGTCACGCCCCGGCCCGCCGCTGACAGGCGAAGCGCCGTTTGCAGCAGCGCCGTGGCTTCTTCACTGCGGGGCCTCATGCGGCACTGCCAGCGGTATCGCGCCTGCCCGCCCGGTAGCGCGCATTCACCGCCGTCATCAGCGCCGAAACGTCGCGCACCAATGTCGCGCAGTCTTTTTCAATCCGCTTGCGCTCGTTGTCGGTGATCACATCGTCTTCCAGGGCGCAGACCGTTCTGCGCACCACCTCGCCCGAGTCCCGCAGCACCTCTGACAGGCGCTTCATGCAATCGCTTTCAGGGGTCAGCAGGCATTGCGGCAGGGCCAGCAGCATGTGCCCGCATTGCGCCGCAAACGCCGACAAAATGCGCATGTCGCCACTCATGAGCGAGACCTTCACCGCCGTGTCCAGGCCCAGTTTGGCCGTGCCCACGCGCGCCACTTCATGGCTCAGCGTGGTTGCGTTCTTGCCGATGCGCGGCGCCAGAGATTCGGCACCGCCCGCATAGTCATGCACCACGTTGTAGGCCGCATCAATCACATTCATCTCACAAACTCCGGGCGTTGTTGTGACTGACAGCGCCGGCCAGCCCGGCAACACTACAGCCATGCATCAAGAAAAACCCCCGCACCACCCCGCCAGCAGGAACACCGCACGCCTTCCCGCGCGCAGTGGACTGTGGTGTATGAGCGGAGTAGCCCAGCAGGCCGGCTGGCAGTGCGTGGCGATGCGGGGTGGGAAAAGGCGAGTGCCCGCAGTCAGGGGAGAATGGCGTTCTCACACAACCAGAACGACTGAAAAGGGCACCCATGAAAAAACACGATCCGTTCGACGCACTCATCGCCAGGCAAAAAAGCATGCCGGAGCACATCCGGGAGTCGGCCATCGAACTGACCGACACGCTCAATGTGTGCCGGGCCGCCGTCGAATCCGTCTTTGGCGAACATGCCAAGCCCGAACATGCCCTGGCGCTGCTGGCGCACGTCATGGAACGGGCAGACGGGAAACATCAACGACTATTAGCTCGCTTTGGGCGCGATATGGACGGCGAAGCTCTACCACCATCAGACACCCCGTAAAGCCCGACGGCACGGGCAGCGTCACCTCGGCGGCCAGGAAGTCATCCTTACGCACACTGTCAAAGCGCTCCGTGTCATCCCACACCGGCAAACTCGACAAAAATTGTTGGGCATTCATCTCAAACTCCTTTGGGTTTTTGCTTGTTGGCCTGGGCCTGCAGGAACTCAGCATGGGCGGCCGGGGTTGCTTTACATTGGGCGTTCCACAACACCCCACGAAAGGCCCCGGCCATGAACGAAGAGATACCACTATTTCCCGTTGCCACCTTGACAGTCGGCCCAGTACCACGAATGGGAATCGTCGTCATGAGGCCCGACTTTCTGACGACGTTGATGCAGTCGCCTGCACAAGCTCAGCCGGGCCGAACGTACGCGTTGACAGTTCCGCAGGCTCATTACCTGGTAGAACAAATTCAGAAGTCACTTGCGATGCTGGAAAATTCACCCTCTCCAGATGGCGGCAATCTGCTGCAGTAAGTAGGCAAGCCTGGGCCGGTTTGATATTGCGCACGTCAAACCCCCTTCACCAGCACAGCAGGCAGCGCAAAGCCGAGCCGGTCAATCGGGGCATTGAGCTTGCGGCGCTCGGTGACGCCATCCCACGGTGCATCCTTCTTGCGCAGTTCCTCGGCGGCTTGCTTGATCTCGACCGTGGCCTCATGCAGGGCGGCCTGGGCTTGTGCTACGGTTTCAATAGCTGGTTGTGCAGGTGTGGCCTGCGCTTGGGCCAGTTCCGGCCATACAACCTGCCAGCTATTGGGCAGCATTTCTTTGCGTGTTACTTGCCGATCAGTGAACGCTTCAATGGGCGCCATGTGTTCAAAAGGAACGGGCTTGTCCCCATTGACTATTTTTGACACAAATGACGGAGGCACTTTGAGAAATATAGCCAATGCTTTAGCACGACCATGCTTAAGTTTTACCCATTTTTTAAGTTCCATAGATACCATTATATTGCCCAATGGGTACTTTAACAAATTACCCTTTGGAAAATTTACCAAATGGGTCTAATTTGGCACTATTCATTGGTGCAAACCATTGATGAAACTAGGCGTGTCCGCTTAGAAATGCTGATAAAACAGCACGGCAGCAAATTAGCCAATTTAAATGAGGCGCTTGGCTACGAACGAACGCATTCACAGCTGGCGCGGATCAGAAATAAAAATGCCCGAACAGATCGCCCTGGAAAGTTTTTCATCATGGGTGATGAACAGGCGCGCGAAATTGAAGAAAAACTCTCGCTGCCTGTTGGCTGGATGGACACGCCGCCGACCCATGCAGAAATTCATGGTGAGCCTGATCAGCGGGAAATGATGGGGGAACTGATGGACTCGCTGCCGCCCGAGGATGTAGCAATTGCCATGCGCATGCTCGCTGCGCTTAAGGAATCAGCCAGCCCAAAGAAAAACGGAACCGACCACTGAGCCCAAGGCCAGCGCCACCATCCTGCCGTTCAAGCGGCGTGGAATCTGAATCCTTTAGAAATACAACAAAAACGATGCTGTTCTATCACCCCATTTCCAACCCCCCAACGCCAAGTGAAGACTGGCATGAGCGGTGGAATGGCCCAGACCAAGGGCTGATCTGTAGTTGGCTACGCGGTATCGAGAAAAGCCAAGAAAACCCTGACTTGGCGGCCAAGGCGAAGGCGGGCGAATTGCCAATCTTGTCTTGGAAAGGCGGGGTCGTCAAAACCATAAAAACCAAAACAAAAGCTGGCTCCATGGCCTATCTGGCCACTTGGCAGGGTTTGCGTGGCGAAGACCTCAACATCGACCTTGATATTGAGATCAGCATGACTTGCAGTCGTACTGGCGTTCCGGTTTTGTTCACCAATCAAATTCAAAAACTTCTAGAAACCGAAGAAAACGAGGACGCATGATTGACGATTTCGCCACCCAAGTGGTTTTGCAAAAACGCAAACTCAACAAAGGAATCGAGCTGCTGCTGGGACTGGTGACCGGCATGCTTGCCGATGGGCATTTAAATGATCTGGAGGTTAAATTCCTCAACGCCTGGTTGACTGAGCATGACGATGTTGCCGCCGTTTGGCCGGGCAATATGGTAGCCAAGCTGGTCAGCGAAATGCTGGCCGACGGCACTGTGACTGAATCCGAACATGCCCGGCTGATAAAAATGCTGACGGACTTGACTGGCAATAATTTTGCGCAGACCGGCTCTGTCACCGCAGAAGTGATAACGCTGCCGGTTGATGAGCAATGCCCGGTTTCACTGCGCGATGCAAACGTGTGCCTTACCGGAGAGTTTTTATTTGGGGCCCGTGCAAAGTGCGAAGAAGTGGCAAGCCATGCCGGTGCCACCTCTTACAACACGGTCACCAAAAAAATCGCCTACCTCGTGATTGGCACCAACGTATCGCCTCACTGGGCACATACCTCTTATGGCCGCAAGATAGAGCAAGCCATCGAACTGCAGCAAAAAGGCCACCCGATCAAGATCATTTCAGAGCGGCGCTGGCTGGATGCAATGTCTTGATCTAAAACCAAGAAAGATGCCCAGTGACCCAAGCGACCAATCCTTTTCCCCCGCCAGACCCTGAGCGCAAAGACTACCGCCCTCCCCAGCCTATCGACCGGCCACGAGCGCCGCTGCCGAGAATACAAGCGGCGTAGCAATCACCCCGTAACGGCAGCGGTCCAGCCATGCCGAAACCTGCAGGTTCCTGATCTTTGTCTTGTTGATCTGGATCTGCAGGTTTTCCATTTCAAAAGCCAGCACCTGCGTTTGCGACAGGGCAAGATCGGGCTTGTAGATGTGGGCAGGCTCATTGAAAAGTGTTTGGGTTTCTCGGGTCACGATGCATTTAGCCGTCAGGATGGCTGCCATGCCACACAGCCAGGCCGCAGCCAAGGCGCACCCCCATTCGACAGGGCCAGCACCGCCGGCAAAAATGCGAACCCCATAACTTAGCAACCCAGCCACCGCAATCAACACCAGGGAAAGCAGCGTGTTGGCCTGTCCCATCAAAAAGTCGCCAGTTGCCAGGCGCCCCCGAAGGTGTTCCCTGCCGCACCGTTCTGCCCACTCTGCATAGTTCCAGTCTGCCATAACCACTCCTTCGCACCAGTTGACCACAGCCGCCCCTTGAGGCGGTTTTTTTTCGTCTGTCATCGTTCATTCCTTAGCCCGCACCGTGCTGGCGGTTGAATTATCGCAAATAAATACCCAGTGGGTATTGTTTTATAGTGCCCTTAGGGCAATAATCACTCCAAGCCGCACTTCAAGCGGTATCTGGAGTGACCCCATGCAAATGCCTTCCCAACCCCGTGCAGACGCCTGCACACCGCCGCCCACTGGCGCCGTGCCCGCAGGCCGCACCAGCCTGAGCCTGAACACCACCCGCCAGGTCTGGCTGTCCGCCCTGCCCAAGGGCGCGAACAAACTGGTGCTGCTGTGCTTTTGCCAGCACCTGAACGATGGCAGCGCGCTGAGCTGGCCGTCGATTGCCCGCGTGGCCACGATGTGCGGCATGAGCGAGCGCACGGTGCAATGCCACATCCGCGCCTTGGTGTGCGCCGGCATCTTGATTCCCCGCCTGCGCACCGGCCGCACCACGCGCTATGCCGTGGCCTTGAGTGGCCTGCAGGCGCTGGCGTTTGAGACCGACACCGTGGTGCTGAGCAGCGCACCCGAGTTGTTCGAGGCTGTGGATAACTTTGAAGCGCCTGCTGAAATTGTGGACAACCTTGCGCCGACCCCCGCAACTTTTGCACTAAACCTGTCGGAAGTTGCACCCCAACCCGCAGAAAACGACACAAAACCTGTCGAAATCTGCACCCTAACGGTAGATGGAACGCCTATTGAACTGAAAGGAACAGAAGACGGCGCACCGGCATTGCCGGCGACGCTGCTGATGTTTGACCAAGTGGCCCCGCAAGTCCGGGCGGACTTCGCCGCCATCCGCAAACAAAAACGCAAAGGCGCGGTGACGGCAACAGAGCTTGAAGACCTGTGCCAACAAGCCGCACTGGCTGGCCTGACGCTGGAGCAAACGCTGCGCACTTGCTGCGTGCGCAAATGGGCACGATTTGAAGCTGCATGGTTTGTTGACAGCCAAACCGCCCGGCCTGCGCTGTTTGCCGTGACCACGCCCGCCCCGGCTACCCCGCCCCAGCCGCGCACCGTGCTGGCCGCGCCCGAAGTGGCCGCCGCTGGCCGCCAGCGCCTGAGCCTGATTCGCTCGACACCGCCCGCCCCGCCTGTGCCCGTCGCCGGCATCCAGATTGGCGCCACCGGCCCCGGCTGGGCGCACACCATCGTCAACAAGCACCGTCAAGGCCAGCACGTCGGCCACGCTGCACTGAAAGACGCCTGCATTGCTTTGAAGATCACCCCGGCCAGCCTGAGCGCTGCCCGCCTGCACTGAAAGGCGCGCGTGATGAAAACCCAACCCCTTGATTTCGCCCTGCCGCGCTGGCTGTACCTGGTGCTGGCCGTGCTGGCCGCTGCCATCGGCCTGGCCAGCAGTGCGGTAACGGCCAAGTTCTTCATTTTTGGCCTGCAGCGCGTCGAGCCGGACACGTTTGCCCGCGAAGCCTTGATTGCCGCCGGCCTGCTGATGATCGTCACCGAGCTGGCCGCGTTTGGCCTGGCCGCATTGCTGCCCAAGCACCAGCTGCGCGCCCTGCGCTGGCAGCTGATGGGGTGCGGTGTGCTGCTGCTGGCGTTTGAGTCGGCCACCATCTATGTCACGCAGGTCACGCTGGTGAAGGCGGGCGAATCGGCTGCGCTGTCAAGCGGCACCCGCATGGCCGACCTGCGCGCCAGCATCGACAGCCGGCGCGCGGCGGCGGCAGGCCTGCGCGCCAACGCCGCCCGCCAGTCGGGCAGCATTCACGGCGTGAACCGCGTGGCCGGTGCCACTGCCCTGCGCCAGTCGCTTAACGCCGACCAGCAAGTCGAGCCGCTGGCCGCAGAGCTGGCCCGGCTGCAGGCCGAGCAGCGCCCTACCCTGACTGATGTGCTGGGCAGCAGCGGCATGCTGGCGTACAGCGTGGCGCGGGCGCTGTTGATCAGCATCATGGGCTTGGTGATGTTTGGCGCGGCCGGTGCCCTGCTGCGCGGTGCGCTGTGCCTGCCGGTGCGCGCCGTGGCTGTGCCTGTCGCCCTGCCGGTCCGTGCTCAGGCCAGCACACTGCCCGCCTGGACCACCCGCATGCCCAAAGTCGGCACCGCAGCGGCTGCAGCGGCCGTGCCCATGGGCGCGATGGCCGCCCCGATGGCTACCTACGCGCCGCCCCTGCCCACACCGCCATCGATCAGCGCGCCCGCTGTGCTCAGGCAAGCACAGGCCACGCTGGCCGGTGTGCCTGCGCAGGCACAGCCAGCACCGCGCCGTGCCCGCCGCGCCACCGCCGTAGCCGATGGCCAAAAGATGGACGCCGGCACCCGTGGCAAAGCAGCCGCCCGTTACCTGCGCATCAAGTCCGCCGTGCTGGCCGGCAGCCTCAAGCCGTCGGTGCGCAGCCTGCAAGCCGCAGAAGGCGGGGGCACGCTGGTGGCCCGGCGCTACCTGCAGCAGCTGGCCGCCGAACGCGTCATTGAGCGCGCAGGGCAGGGCTGGGTACGCATTGCCACCGCGCATCCGGACCAGCTGACGCTTGACGGCCTTTGAGCCACCCCGACAACGACAACAAAAACCATCCTTTATGAACCTCACAAGGAACCCCATGCCAACCTCACTCAACACTGCCGCTGCAGGGCAATGCTGCACCCACGACTGCAAGCAGGGCCGCGCCTGCCCGCTGCGGGCGCTGCGCCAGGCCCAGCGGCGCGAACAGGCCCTTGCCCGCCCCAAGGGCCACGTAGACCCTGTAGCGCCTTATCGGGTGGCAGTGATGCTGGTTTTGCTTATCACCCTTTTCATCATCCTGTCCGTTTACCTCTGGCTCTAAGCGGCCAACCCCATGCACGAAATCATCCCCGTCACCCGCATCGAGCGCGAAGCTGCACAGGCCGCACGCGACTACAGCGACATCAACGACGCCTGTCCGTACCCATTCGGCAGCAGCGCTGGCCAGCTGTTCAAGCACCTGTTCCTGCAAGCCCGCGAATCAGCAACAAAACCACCTATTACGCAAGCCACACGGGCGCAAGCAGCTACTGAATCCATAGCATGAAAACCACATCAAAGCCCACCAAAACCGCGCCTGCCCACCTGGCACGGCCAGCCAGCAAAGCCGCGTTTGTGCCGCACGCGCCCTACAGCGACGCCGCCATGAAGACCATGCGCACACTGGTCAAAGACGTGCAAGACGCCCGCACGGGCAATGCAAAAACCCACAGCTACAGCGCTTACCCGCATTACGACGGCGCAGAACTCAAGCCCTGCGTGGGCCGCCTCGATGCCACCCACGCCCTGACCCTGCCCAGCCGCACCAACAACCGCCTGCATTACCCCGACGGCCGCATCACCGACATGGCCGGCAACTCCTTGAAAGAAACCTGGAGCAAAGCATGAGCCTCAAAGAATACGCCGCCGACAACGGTCAGCAGTTGCCCACCCAGCCGCTGCCCACGATCGACCAGTTCGCCCACATCGAAACCCGGCAGATCGTCGCCAGCCTGACCAACCCACGCACCACCTTCAACCAGCCAAAACTGCAGGAGCTGGCCGACAGCATCGCCGCCACGGGCGTTCACCAGCCCATCCTGGTGCGGCCCTTGCCCGGTAGCCGCGTGTCTGAAACCGACCGGTTTGTTGAATACGAAGTCGTCGCCGGCGAGCGCCGCTTTCGGGCTTGCACGATGGCCGAGCTGAAAACCATCCCCGCCATGATCCGCGCCATGACCGACGGCGAAGTGCTGGAAGTGCAGATCATCGAAAACCTGATCCGCGACGACCTGACTGAGCTGGAAGAAGCCCAGGGCTACGACCGCCTGATGCAGCACAGCAGCCTGAGCGCCGACGCCGTGGGCGCCAAGATCGGCAAAAGCCGCAGCTACGTCTATGCCCGGCTCAAGCTGCTGGACCTGGCCGGTGAATGCCAGCAAGCCCTGCGCGATGGCAACCTGGACGCCAGCAAGGCGCTGCTGCTGGCCCGCATCCCCGACCACAAGCTGCAGCTGAAAGCGCTGAAGGAAGCCACCGAACTGCGCGGCGGCGAAACCTGCAGCCTGCGCTCGCTGCAAATCTGGCTGCAGCAAAACGTCATGCTGCCGCTGGAGCGCGCGCCGTTCCAGATCACCGACGCCCGCCTGGTGGAAGTCGCCGGCAGTTGCACCAGCTGCCCCAAGCGCACGGGCGCCGCGCCCGACATTTTTGCCGACGTGTCCGGAGCCGACATTTGCACCGACCCGCCGTGCTACCAGAACAAAGCCAGTGCGCACCAGCTGCGCAACCTGACGAAGGCCGAAGGCAAGGGCATGCGCCTGATCAGCGGCACCGAGGCTAAAACGATTTGCTATGAAAAAAGCAACACCCTGAACGGCTACAGCGCGCTCAGCCAGGTGCGCGCAGACGCTGGTGGTGAACGGCTCGACACGCTGCTGGGCGAGGGCTTTGAAGGCGCGGTGCTGATTGAAAACCCGTGGACGCATGCGCTGATCGAAGCCGTGCCGACGGCAGAGGCCGAGGGCGTGTTGCTGGCGCGTGGGTTGATCAAGGCCGACGTGGCGAAGCAAGGCAAGGCCGAACGCGTCGATGCACAGATCGAACAGATCAAGAAAGCCACGGCACGCGAGATTGAAAATGGGTTTCGGGAAGCGGCGTATGCCGCCATTGCAGGCCGCATCATGGCCACGCCCGACGCGCTGGCCAGCGACCTGCTGAGCCCGGCCCTGCTGCGCGCCTGGCTGATCAACCTGATTGACAACACCCCCAGCAAGGAAATGGCCAAGTGGCTGCAGATGACGCTGCCCGAAGACCAGCCCGAATCCCAGCGTGAAGAAGCGGTTCGTCTGCGCATCCAGGCTACGTCCGGCGCCATGCTGTACCGGGCCATGGCCATGGCCATGATTGCGGAAGATCGCTACTTTTTTGGCCCGCTGCAGGACACCAATCCGACGCCCATCTTTGCCGCCATCGCTGCGCCCCACTGCATCGACCTGCCCGCCCTGCGCGCCGACGTGACAAAAACTGTCAAAGCCGACGTGTCCGCTCGAATTGCCGCCCTGAAAGCGCTGAACAAACCCGAAAAACCGCCTGTACCCACCGCCCCGCTGGCGCAGCCAGATACTGCGCCCGTCGCTGGCGCTAAACCGGGAAAGGCCCAAAGCGCGCCGGCTGCGCTGCGCAAGCCCAGGCTGTCGGCCAAGGAAGCCCAGTCAGGCATCGCCCAGGCGATGCAAGGCATTGAAGCCGGGCAGGTGCCCTGCCCGGTCGCGCCCGGTGGTGACACTGCGCAGGCGCAAACACCAGGCCAGCAAGTAAACAGCCTGGAGCCGATTCAAGGCACTTTGCCCGTCGGTGTGGTCGCCTTGGGCCAGCGCGTCAAAGTGCTGGTCAACGTCAACACCCAGCAAAGCAAGTGGATAGGCAAAACCGGCACCGTCACCGCCAAGATGGGCGACACCGGCTGTGATGTGACCTTTCGCGGCCGCGCTGGCGGCATTGCCAGCTTTGACGTGACGGAAATTGAGGTGGTGGCGTGATCAAAGAACGCATCCTGCGCTGGGCACGCGCCCGCAAACCCGACTTTGTCATCGGTGGCCATGCAGACCCCTACCTGCTGCGCTGGTGGCTGATTCCGCGTAACCCGGTTTTTAACATCTACGTTCATCAGTTCCTGCGCAGTGACGACGACCGGGCGCTGCACGATCATCCGTGGCTTTTCAATATGAGTTATCTGCTCGATGGGCGTTATCTGGAATGGCTTTTCTTTAAACGCCCTGATGATGGAAGTGTCGTTTCGTGGGGTCGATGTGCGGTCCGTCAAGCCGGAGACATCAAGCTCCGATTCGGCAGCGCCCCCCACCGGATTGAATTGACCAACGGCCCGTGCTGGACACTGTTCATCACCGGCCCGCGCTACCGGGCGTGGGGGTTCCACTGCCCGAAAGGCTGGGTTCACTGGCAAAAATTCACCGCCCGAGGTGACAAGGGCGCTATCGGCCGGGGGTGCGACCAATGAAAAAAACCACTGCCCACGGGCTAAAGCTCAAACGACAGCAGGCGCATGCACGGTGCGGCCAAGCCAGTGCGGCGCATGCAAGCCCGGTCGGGCGCGCCGTCATGGCCAAGGAAGAGGTCGACAGCGTGACCGAGCTGATGACGCTCATGACAGCGGACAGCGTCAGGATTTACCTCACCGAAGACGGCGAGCGCGACACCAAGCTGCTGGCCAATCTGACCTTGGTGCTGGGTGTCGGTGCAGAAGTAGCGTTGGCTTTTGCACCGCACAACCCCGAATCCAGACGCCTGCATGCGGCCCTGCGCACAGTCGTGCAATGCAGCGTGAACGGAGGGCGCTGGAACAGCAGCCAGGCCAAGATCCTGCACGAAGCCGCACAACTGGCCACCGAGGTCTTCCTGGCGCAACCCGTCTTTGGGGCCAGCATTTTCCCCGGTGCGTTCGAGCTGGCAGAAAAAGTCAGAAACGGCACAGCCCGCATGTCGGATGTGGCCGGCGCCGAGATCTACAACACCCCAACACTATCGCCCCCAGTGCCGGAACAAGAAATGGAAAAAGCATGACCGCCAAAATGAACACCCCCATCAACCCAGTAGCCGAAGCCATCCGCCTTCTGCGCGACAACGCGGAAAGCATCAAGTGCTGCATGTCCGTTGCCGGTGTGCCGATGTGGAGCGACGACCAGGACAGCAAGCAGTTGTACGACGAGCACGTCGAGGCGGCTGATGCGCTGGAGCGCTGGGCGGCTCTGCAGACGGGGCCCCATGTCGGGGATGTGGTAGATATGGTTCAACCAGCTGAGACAGTGAAAAATATAGCGAACTTTGAACACTGGTATGCAGAAAAAGGCCGATTCCCAACATCTGCCAAAGGTCTGGCATTACGTGCATGGGATGCAGCCAAAGCTGATTTACCCGATGGGGTCATCCTTATGTGTGGCAGTGACCTTATCCCTAAACCACCAACAGATCCAACAGGTGCAGCCATCAAGCTGAAACTGGTGCGCGACTGGAGCAGCTGCCTGAATATCCAGCAGTGGGATAACTTGGGCGGGCTGGATGTGGGGGTTCACTACCTATTTACCGGAGAGGTTCGCAATGGCTGAAAAAACCAATGTCGTCAGCATCAAGCCTGCCTATCTTGACCGCCATTCAGTGGCCGCATTCGTCAGCCTGTCCGTTGTCGCAATGGAGCGCGCCGTGGTAGCCGGCACATTCCCCAAGCCGCGCCAACTGACCAAACAGCGCGTCGGCTGGCTGGTGCGCGATGTAGAGGCGTGGTGCGAAAGCCGACCGACCTCAAGCATCCTGCCCGTTGCCAACTGCGGCCAGCGCGCAGAGCTTGTCGGACAGGCACTGCAGCCATAGCCGGCGCTCTTTGTCGTAGCGGTGCAGGTTGTAGATGCCGGCCACCCCCGGCTGGACGTGGCCCAAAATGGATTCAGCCACTTCGCCGGGGCAACCCAATCCCGCCAGCAGGGTGCGGGCGGTGCGGCGCAAGTCATGCGGCGACCAGTGCGTGACGCTGAGCCGCCGTCGCACCACATCGGGCCGCTGGACGGAATACGGCTGGCGAAAGTTGACCTGCGACTGGATGCTGGGCTGCGCCGGGTGCCCCTCTTTTGATTTTGAGGGGAACAGGTGGCCTTTCGGGCTGGCCTGCAGCCGGCGCTGCACCACGTCGAGCGCCTTGCCGATCAGCGGCACGCGCAAATCCATCGCATTTTCCCGCTTGGCGTTTTTCTGCAGCGCTTTGGGCACGGTCCACCACCAGCCATCCGGCTCTTGCGTGATCTGGCTGGCATGTATCTGGACAATCTCCCCGCCCCTGGTAGCCGTCCATAAATAGAGCGTCAGCACATCCCGCACCACTTGGGACAGCAGCGCAAAATCTTCCCTCAGCAATTGCCTGATTTCCGCATCAGACAGGACGCGCTTGGCAGTCCCTTTATGAACGCCGTCCCGCACCGCGCCCTTGCTGCGCAGTTTGCCCGCCATGATCTGGCGCCACCAGTTCGGTGCGTCTTCATGCAGTTTCCCGGCATCCAGCGCCAAGTCCCATGCGGCCCCCAGTTCGTTGCGCACGCTGCGCGCCGCCACAGGCTTGTCAGCCAGGCTGGAAATCAGGTCAAAGGCAATGCGGCGAGTGATGCTGTCTGCCGGTTTGTCAGCCAGCGGCGCGATGGCTTTATTGAGCCGGGCCGCAATGGCCCGCGCGCCGTCGGCCTTGCGGTTGACAGCCAAATGGCCGCTGATGTAATCGGCCACCAGGTCGGCAATGGTGTATGCATGCACCTGCACAGCGCGACGTTGCTGCTTTTTCTCTAGCGCCGGGTCAGCACCAGCGTCGCGCCGGTCCTTGAGTTTTTGCCATTCGGTTGCCGCCTGAGAAGCTGGCATGGCGGGCCAGTGGCCCAGTTTGATCTGGCGCATCCGGCCATCGACCGGGCTTTTGTAGCGGTACGTCCAGGATTTTGACGATGCTGTAACCTCAAGGCGTAAGCCTGGGCAACCTTCAACGACAATGTGCTCTCCGGGCTTGAGTAGCTTCGCCGTACGTGCATCGAAACGCATAAATCACCACCTTGCGGCGCAGAGCGCAAGGGGTTACGCCAAAAGCTACGCCAGTCGGTGAAGTGTATAGGTTGCGGGTAGGGGGTTGGTAGAGGTGGCGGGCGGCGTAGGTTTCCAAAAAACCAACAACTTTGCCAATGAAATGAGAAAAAATTCTGAGTTAAATCAGCAGGTTAGAAGAGTTTTAAAATCATGAACATTGTGATCCTCGATGACTACCAGGATGCAGTCCGCAAATTGGCCTGCGCGACCAGGCTGCAGGCCCATACCACCAAGGTGTATACCAACACCGTCAAGGGCACAGGACAGCTGTCGGTTCGGCTAAAAGACGCAGATGTGATTGTGCTGATTCGCGAGCGCACCCATCTCACCCGGCAGCTGATTGAAAAGCTGCCAAAGCTCAAGCTGGTGGTGCAAACGGGGCGCATCGGCAGCCATGTCGATGTCGCCGCCTGCACGGAGCGCGGGATTGCCGTGGCCGAAGGCACCGGCTCGCCCACCGCGCCGGCTGAATTGACTTGGGCGCTGGTCATGGCAGCCATGCGCCGCATTCCCCAGTATGCAGCGCACTTGAAGCACGGCGCCTGGCAGCAGTCAGGACTGAACGCTGCCTCCATGCCGCCGAATTTCGGCCTGGGATCGGTCTTGAAAGGCAAAACGCTGGGCATCTGGAGCTACGGCAAAACCGGTCAGCTGGTGGCCGGTTATGGCCGCGCTTTTGGCATGCGGGTCATCGTCTGGGGCAGCGAAGCATCGTGCGCCCGCGCCCAGGCCGATGGCTATGAACTGGCACCCGGCAAAATCGAGTTATTCAAACAATGCGACGTGCTCAGCCTGCACCTGCGCTTAAGTGAAAAAACCTTCGGCAGGGTGACGCTCGAAGACATGTCACACATGAAACCCACTGCCTTGCTGGTCAATACCTCGCGCGCGGAGCTGATCGAACCCGAGGCGCTGGTTACGGCCCTAGAACGCGGGCGTCCGGGCATGGCGGCCATTGATGTGTTTGAGTCCGAGCCGGTCTTGCAGGGCCATGCCCTGCTGAGCCTGGAGAACTGCCTGTGCACGCCGCATATCGGCTATGTCGAGCAAGACAGCTATGAAATGTATTTCGGCGCGGCCTTTGACAACGTACTCAATTTCATCAAGGGCACGCCGACCCACATCGTCAATCCAGAAGCACTGCAAGTCAGCCGCTAAATCATCCCTCTCTTTCAACCCCAGCTTGGCTCTTACTTAAAAATGCAAACAATTTACAAAACTGTCGGCGTTGTCGGCACCGGCGCGATGGGTCGCGGCATTGCACAAATCGCCGCCCAAACCGGCAGCGTCGTCATCTTGATGGACGCCCAGTCAGGCGCGGCTGAAAAAGCCCGTGAAGCCCTGTTCAGCCAGTGGGACAAGCTGGTCGAAAAAGGCCGCATCGACGCTGGCGTGGCAAGCGGCTACAAGCGCCAGTTGCGCGTAGCCGGCGCGCTGGCTGAGCTGTCCGGCTGCGATCTGGTGATTGAAGCCATTGTCGAGCGGCTCGACATCAAAAAAACGCTGTTCGCCGAACTCGAAACCATCGTGCCAGCCCAGACCGTGCTGGCGAGCAATACCTCGTCACTCTCGGTCACGGCGATTGCTGCAGCGCTCAAGCACCCGGAACGCTTTGCCGGCTACCATTTTTTCAACCCGGTTCCACTGATGAAGGTGGTCGAAGTCATTGCCGGACTGAAAACCAGCGCCGATACCTGTCACGGCCTGAGCCAGTACGCACGCCAGATGGGCCACACACCCGTGCAGGCGCAAGACACGCCCGGCTTCATCGTCAACCATGCGGGCCGGGGCTACGGCACGGAAGCGCTGCGCATCGTCAGCGAAGGCATTGCTGATTTCGCTACCATCGACCGGATTTTGCGCGACCAGGCCGGCTTCAAGCTCGGCCCTTTCGAGCTGATGGACTTGACCGGGCTGGATGTGTCGCATCCGGTGATGGAGTCGATTTACCACCAGTATTACGAAGAAGACCGCTATCGCCCCAGCGTCATCACCGCGCAGCGTCTGGCCGGCGGCGTGTTGGGCCGTAAAACCGGCGAAGGTTTTTACCGCTATGAAGGCAGCGCGGCGCAGGTTCCAGCCGAAGCGCCGGTTCCTGAAGTGACTGAAATGCCGCCGGTCTGGGTGTCGCATCGGGCGGCCCGGCGTTCGGAATTGCTGGACCTGCTCAAAACCTTGGGCGCCCAGATCGAAACCGGCCAGTCGCCCTCGCTTCAGGCGCTGACGCTGGTTGCCCCGCTGGGCTTTGATATCACGACGGTGGCTGTGGTCGAGCGGCTGGACCCGGCACGCACCGTCGGCATTGACATGCTGATCGACGACGCCGCCACGAAACGCCGCGTGCTGGCCACCAACCCGGCCACCCGCAGCGACATGCGCGATGCGGCCCATGCACTGTTTGCGCGCGACGGCAAAGCCGTCAGCGTGATCCGCGACAGCGGCGGTTTTGTCACGCAGCGTGTCATCGCCACCATCGTCAACATTGCCAGCGACATCTGCCAGCAGCGCATCTGCAGCCCCCAAGACCTGGAAACCGCCGTCACACTGGGACTCGGTTACCCGAGGGGGCCGCTGGCGATGGGAAACCTTTATGGCCCGACCAATGTGCTCGAAGTGCTGTTCAACATGCAAACCGTGTACGGCGACCAGCGCTACCGCCCGTCGCCGTGGCTGCGCCGCCGGGGCGCGATTGGCCTGAGCCTGCTGCAAGAAGAAAGCTGACATGTCGGGCGCTTTGACAAGCACCAGCGAAGGCAGCACCCTCATCCTGACCTTGAGCGATCCTGCGCACAAAAATGCGCTCGGCCCCGACATTTACGCGGCAGGCATCGAGGCTCTGAACGCCGCCGAAAACAACCCTGAAATCCGCAGCGTGGTGATTACCGGCGAAGGCGCTGTGTTTTGCGCGGGCGGCAATCTGCAGCGGCTGCAGGCCAACCGGCGCGAATTGCCCGAAGTGCAGGCGCAGAGCATTGAAGCGCTGCACAACTGGATTGACGCCATCCGCACTTATCCCAAGCCGGTGATTGCCGCCGTCGAGGGCGCAGCCGCTGGTGCCGGGTTTTCGCTGGCGCTGGCGTGCGACTTTATCGTCGCGGCTGGCAATGCCGTGTTTGTGATGTCTTACAGCACCGTGGCGCTGTCGCCCGACGGCGGCGGTAGCTGGAGCGTGGTGCGCGCCCTGCCCCGCGCCCTGGCCAGCGAACTGCTCATGGGGGCCGAGCGCATCAGCGCCGACCGGCTGCATGCGCTGGGTGTGGTGAACCGCGTCACGGCTGCAGGCGCTGCGCTCAGCGAAGCCCTGGTATTGGCCGCCCGGCTCAATGCACGGGCGCCCAATGTGCTGGCCAGCATCAAGGAGCTCATCAACGATGCGCCCGCCAACACCATGAGCCAGCAAATGGACAACGAGCGCAATCACTTCGTTCGCAATCTGCATCACGCCAACGGCGGCGAAGGCATTGAGGCGTTTTTGCAAAAACGCACGCCGCATTACCGTTAAAACGCTGCTGGACGCGCCAGGAAAAAGAAAACGCCACGCTCGCAAACCGTGGCCGTTTTCGATTCCAAAAATTATCAGCGCCCGGTCAAGGTGCGCTCTTATTTTGATAGCTGTCTGCGCAAGTGGGCCGTGCACAAGCGCATGATTTGATGCTAAATTCATGCCTGTTTACCGTTTTTTAACCCTGCGCAGCCATGACATGCACCCGTCAGGCGCGGCGGGGCCGCTTTTGGCCATTTGACGCCGCTTTCGCCATCGGTTAAAAATTCACCGCGTGCGCGACACGCATGCGACAGTTGACCGCCTCAACGCAGGTCGCTAAAGCGACAATGCAAAACTTCTCAGTCACCGAAAAGACACACCATGGACGCTCCTATTCTTACCATAGACGAAAGAACGGCCATCAACAGCGGCCGCTGGTTTTCATCCCTTTCACCTTCCCTGAGGCATGACATTCTTCGATGTGCTTACGTCAAACGTTTCAAAGACGGCGACCTTATTGCGGCCCGGGGCGACCCGCCGGAAGAATGGATTGCCTGCGCCACGGGCGCGGTGCGCGTGAGCTCAACTTCACTCTCTGGCAAGCAGGTGACGCTGACTTACGTAGAGCCGGGCATCTGGTTTGGCGATGTGGCGATTTTCGACGGCGAACGGCGCACGCACGACGCTTATGCGCATGGCACCACCACCATGCTGTGCGTAGCGCGCGCCGATCTGCGCAAAATCCTGACCCAGCACGTCGAACTCTACGAAGCCCTGCTGCGCCTGCATGCACGGCGCATTCGGCAGTTGTTCGGTCTGGTGGAAGACCTCAACACCTTGCCGCTGCGCGCGCGCCTGGCCAAACAATTGCTGCATCTGGTGCGCAGCTACGGTGTGCCCAGTCTGTCCAACGGAAGCGACACCCGCATCAGCCTGCAACTGGCGCAAGAAGAACTGGCGCAGTTGTTGGGCGCGTCACGCCAGCGCGTCAACCAGGAACTCAAAGCCATGGAACGAGAAGAGGCGATTCGCATTGAGCCGGGCGGTCTGGTGGTGCGAAACCGTGAAACGCTCATGCGCATTTCAGAAGCGGATGCCGACAAATAACGAACGACAAGGAGACTGCAACGCATGAGCAATTTTGACCATTTCATCGGCACCCGCGCCGTCACCGACAGCCAGGCGTTTGATGCCGACGCCCTGAGCGCTTACCTAAAGGTGCATCTTGACGGCTTTGCCGGCCCCCTGAGCGTTGAGATTTTCAAGGGCGGCCAGTCCAACCCGACTTACAAGCTGATCACGCCCAGCGCGTCGTATGTGATGCGTGCCAAGCCCGGCCCGGTCGCCAAATTGTTGCCGTCAGCGCATGCCGTCGAGCGTGAATTCAAGGTCATGAAGGGCTTGCAGGGCACGGCGGTGCCGGTGCCAAAAATGTATTGCCTGTGCGAAGACGAATCGGTCATCGGACGCGCTTTTTATGTCATGGAATTTGTGGAAGGCCGCGTGCTATGGGACCAGGCCCTACCCGACTTGACAAATGCCCAGCGCGGCGAGATTTATGACGAAATGAACCGTGTCATCTCCGAGCTGCACAAGGTCAAGTTTGCAGAGCGCGGGCTGGCCGACTACGGCAAGCCGGGCAACTACTTCGAGCGCCAGATTGGCCGCTGGAGCAAGCAATACACCGCTTCCATCACCCAGCCCATCCCCGAAATGGACCAGCTGATGCAGTGGCTTCCCGCCCACATTCCGGCCAGCGCGCGCGACGAAAGCATGGTGTCCATCGTGCACGGCGACTTCCGGCTCGACAACCTGCTGTTTCACCCTACCGAGCCGCGCGTGCTGGCCGTGCTCGACTGGGAACTGTCCACGCTGGGCCATCCGCTGGCTGACTTCAGTTACCACTGCATGGCCTGGCACATTCCGCCGGGCGCGTTTCGCGGCATTGGCGGGCTCGATGTGTCTAGTCTGGGAATTCCTACAGAAGTAGATTACATCCGACGCTATTGCGAGCGTACCGGACTCACCACGCCCGAGGCGCTGAAAGCCGACTGGAACTTTTACCTGGCCTACAACCTGTTTCGCCTTGCCGCAATTTTGCAAGGCATTGCCAAGCGGGTCGAAGCCGGCACCGCGTCCAGCGCACAGGCCGTCAGCTCAGCAGCGGGTGCGCCCCTGCTGGCAAAAATGGCCTGGGACTTTGCGCTTAAAGCGCAGGCTTGAGCCGCTAATTCGCCATCCGTTTTCCGACCGCATCCTTTTCACTTCAGGAGATTTTCATGGACTTCGACTACACCCCCAAAGTACAGGAACTGCAGGCACGCCTGCTGAAGTTCATGGATGAGCATATCTACCCGAACGAAGCACGGTTTTTCCGGGAAATTGCCGAAAACCGGGCTAATGGCAATGCCTGGATTCCCACTACGCTGATTGAAGAGCTCAAGCCCAAGGCGCGCGCTGCCGGTTTATGGAACCTGTTTTTGCCGCATTCACCGCGCGCCCCTGAAGGCCTGTCCAACCTCGAATACGCACCGCTGTGCGAGATCATGGGCCGCGTCCCGTTTGCCGCCGAAGTCTTCAACTGCTCTGCGCCCGACACCGGCAACATGGAAACCATCGCCCGCTACGGCTCCGAAGCCAACAAAGACGAATGGCTGGACCCGCTCCTCAAGGGCGAAATTCGATCGGCCTTCCTGATGACCGAGCCTGAAGTCGCCTCTTCGGACGCCACCAACGTGCAGTGCCGCATCGAACGCGACGGCGACGACTACGTGATCAACGGCCTCAAATGGTGGTCGTCGGGTGCTGGCGACCCGCGCTGCGCGGTGTACATCGTGATGGGCAAAACCGACCCTGAAGCCGGCCGCCACGAGCAGCAGTCGATGATCCTGGTGCCCGCCAATTCACCCGGCGTGACCGTGATCCGGCCCTTGAGTGTTTTCGGCTACGACGACGCACCGCACGGCCACATGGAAGTTCGGCTGACCAATGTACGGGTTCCCGCCGCCAATTTGCTGCTGGGCGAAGGGCGTGGCTTTGAAATTGCCCAGGGTCGCCTTGGCCCCGGACGCATTCACCACTGCATGCGCAGCATCGGCATTGCCGAGCGCGCGCTGGAATTGATGTGCAAGCGCCTCAACACCCGCATCGCCTTTGGCAAGCCGATTGCCCGCCAGTCGGTGTGGAGCGAACGCATTGCCGAGTCCCGCTGCATGATTGAGCAAGCTCGCCTGCTCACCCTGAATGCCGCCTACATGATGGACACCGTGGGCAACAAGGTGGCCAAGGCGCAAATTGCGATGATCAAGGTAGTCGCGCCCAGCATGGCCTGCCAGATCATCGACTGGGCCATTCAGGCGCACGGCGGCGGCGGCGTATCGGACGATTTCCCGCTGGCCTACGCCTATGCCAGCCAGCGCACGCTGCGCCTGGCCGACGGCCCGGACGAGGTGCATCGCGCTTCACTGGCCAAGCTGGAACTGGCCAAACACCTGACCATTCCGGGTCAAGTCGATATGCCGGTGACGCGCGGCTGCTAAGCTGAACTAACCTGGCACAGGGCGCAGTTTGCTATCTTATAAATAGCATCCTGCGCCCTTCCTGTATGCGCCAGCGGCATTAAACACTTTTTTTTAAGCACACACGGCAGCATGCAAGTCCGCACAAGGCGGAGTTTTGCCTTTTCTTTTAAAGTGGCTCCATATTGACGAAGGAAACCAAATGATCAACGTTTACTCCTGGCCTACGCCCAACGGCCACAAAGTCCACATCATGCTGGAGGAATGCGGTCTTCGACTGGGCCGTGACTGGCAGGTGTTTCCCATCAATATCGGCGCTGGCGACCAGTTTCAACCCGATTTCTTGGCCATCAGCCCCAACAACAAGATTCCAGCCCTGGTCGATCCGGTCGGCCCCGACGGCAAACCCATTTCCCTGTTTGAATCCGGCGCCATCCTGCTTTACCTGGCCGCTAAAACCGGCAAATTTCTGCCGAAAAGTGACCGGCTCAAATTCCAGGTGCTGCAATGGCTGATGTTCCAGATGGGCAGCGTCGGGCCGATGCTCGGGCAAACCCATCATTTCCGAAAATATGCGCCGGAAAAGATCGACTACGCCATCAACCGCTACACCAACGAAACCAGGCGTCTGTACGGTGTGATGGACAAACAGCTCGCCACCCACAAATACATCGCCTGCAATCAGTACACGGTGGCCGACATCGCGATTTATCCCTGGGTGCGAAGCTGGGAAGACCAGGGCATCGACTGGGCAGACTATCCGCACCTGAAAGCCTGGTTTGACCTGATCAGCGCGCGCCCGGCAGTCCAGCGCGGCGTTCAGGTGCTGGCGGAGCTGCGCAAGCCGATTCGTGACGAGAAAGAACGTGAAATTCTTTTTGGCGCAACGCAGTACCAAAAAAGATGAAGTCAAAAAGCATTAATTCCGAGCGCTGTCAAAAATCTTGTGCAGCACAGCAAGAATGCCAATCTTTCGTCATATAATAATCAACAAGGCGGAGTGTGGCGCAGCCTGGTAGCGCACCTGGTTTGGGACCAGGGGGTCCAAGGTTCGAATCCTTGTACTCCGACCATAATTAATTAAAAAAAGCTCACTAGGTGGGCTTTTTTTATATCTGCCCGTAGCTCAGTTGGATAGAGCATCAGCCTTCTAAGCTGAGGGTCGGGGGTTCGATCCCCTCCGGGCAGACCAAATCAGCCCTTCATACCGTCTCACAACACATCAGAACCCGCATGTTTACTCGCATGGCGGGTTTTTTGTTGTCTCCCTTCAATCAATGACGCCCGCTAGCCTTCGCGTTTTCACGCGTAGGGTGCGTATCCCTGTCTTCTTTTTTCAACCACCCCATGAAACTCAAAATACTTGTAGGCACGATGACCGGCACCGCCACCTTGGTCGCCCAAGCCATTCAGATGGAATGCGCCGGTCTGCTCAGCGCTATCGAGATCGAAGCCATGGATGATCTTGGCATCAGTGTGTTTGACACAGACAACCCGCAAGAGGTGATCTACCTGATTTGCACCTCGACCTACGGCGCAGGCGATGTACCCGACAACGCACAGGCCTTGTATCAATCGCTGGACACCGAGCCCCGCTATCTGGGCCATGTACGGTACGGCGTGATGGGGCTGGGCGACAACGGGACGCACCAGCAAACCTTCTGTTTTGGGGCAAAGAAATTTGATGAGCGCCTGCAGGATCTTGGCGCGCAGCGGCTCGGAGAACTCTGGTGCCACGATGCCAGCGCCGATAGCCTGCCCGAAGCCGCAGGCGCGCAGTGGAGCCGTCAGTGGCTGGAAGAAGTATTGCAGCGCAGCTAACGCTTTGGGGTCCACCGCTGGAATCAACGGGCAACGTTTCAACAAACCGACAAACAGGCGCACTTTCAAGCCCCTCTGCCAGCCAGCCAGATTCAGTGATCTCCGCCGCGCGCAGGCCATGAATGAACCTATTTGTATCGAATAAGCACAAATAAATTCTTTAGAAGTAAACAATTTAACCCTCAATCTCGGGTTTTACACTAGAAGCGCCAACAGAAAGCCGTTTTATTATTCGCAGATAACTGTCAATTTCAAAAAAGGAAATGTCCATGTCCACTCGTCGCCAGGTACTTGCCCGCAGTGCTGCTGTTATCGGTGCCGCCTCCAGCGGGCTGTTGTTGCCTGAAATGGTGCGCGCCCAAACAAGCAAGCTTCGCGTGGGATTTATGCTTCCTTACACCGGCACGTTCAGCCAGTTGGGTGTGGCGATTGAAAACGGCTTTCGCATGGCGATCAACGAACAAGGCGGCAGGCTCGGCGGACGCGAGATTGAATATTTCAAGGTGGACGACGAATCCGAGCCGTCCAAGGGCGTTGAAAACGCCAACAAACTGGTGCAGCGCGACAAGGTCGATGTACTGGTCGGCACGGTGCATTCGGGTGTGCAGATGGGCATCCAGAAAGTCGCTCGCGACAGCGGCGTTCTGTGCCTGATTCCGAATGCCGGCGTGCATGCCGCCACGCGCGCGCTGTGTGCGCCCAACGTGTTTCGCACCTCCTTCAGCAATTCCCAGCCGACGCGCGCTTTGGGCCAGGCGATGGTCGCCAGAGGCCACAAGAAGGCTGTCTGGATCACCTGGAAATACGCCGCCGGCGACGAAGCGTTTGAAGGCTTCAAGGAAAGCTACACAGCAGCGGGCGGCACCATCATCAAGGAGCTCGGCCTGCCCTTCCCCAACGTTGAATTTCAGGCCCTGCTGACTGAAATTGCCGCGCTGAAACCCGATGCGGTGGCTTGCTTTTTTGCCGGCGGGGGCGCGGCCAAGTTCATCCGCGACTACGCTGCCGCAGGCCTGCAAGGGAAGATTCCACTTTATGGCTCGGGCTTCCTGACGGAAGGTGTGCTTGAAGCCGCCGGGCCGGCCGCAGAAGGCATCGTCACCACCATGCATTACAGCGACTCACTCGACACGCCGCGCAACAAGAAATTCCGCCTCGACTACGTCAAAGCCTACCGCACCCAGCCTGACGTGTATGCGATGCAAGGCTACGACACCGGCTTGCTGCTGATTCAGGGGGCGAATGCCGTGAAGGGCGACCTGAACAGCAAACCCGCCCTGTACAAAGCCTTGGAAGGCGCCACCATCGACAGCCCGCGCGGCAAGTGGACCATGAGCAAGGCGCACAACCCGGTGCAAGACATTTACCTGCGCGTGGTCGAAAAGAAGGAAAACAAGGTGATCGGCATCGCCGCCAAGGCACTGGCTGACTCCGGTGCCGGCTGCAAGATGGTCTGACGCTGACAGTCCTGCGTTGATGGGAGGTTTTTAAGCCTCCCATTTTTTTGTCAGCCTCACTTTTCTTGCGTTCACCCTGCGGGCCTTCAATGACACTGCCTTCGACAATCCGGGAAACACCCTGATGGATATCGCCACTTTTTTCATCCAGCTGCTCAACAGCGTTCAGTACGGTCTGCTGTTGTTCATGCTGGCTGCCGGCCTGACGCTCATTTTTGGCATCATGGGCGTCGTCAATCTGGCGCATGGCAGCTTTTACATGCTGGGTGCTTATTTGGCCTGGTCACTCAGCGCGCAATTGGGCAGCTTGATGCTGGCTATTGGGGTTGGCGTCGCGCTGTCGCTGGTGTTTGGGCTGGCACTTGAATGGCTGCTGTTTCGGCATTTTTACCAGCGTGACCACCTCGACCAGGTGCTGCTGACTTTTGGCCTGATCTACATTTTTGAAGAATTGCGCTCCATCTTTTGGGGCGACGATGTGCACGGCGTCGCGGTTCCAGACTTGCTCAGCGCCTCTATTGCACTGACCGACAACCTGTCATATCCGGTCTACCGCCTGTTTATGTCGGGCGTTTGCCTGGCTTTGGCGGCGGGTTTATATCTGCTGATTTCCAAAACCCGACTCGGCATGAAGATACGCGCCGGCGCCTTCAACCGCGACATGGCCGAGTCACTGGGCGTCAATATCAAGCTGATCCATGCTGTCGTGTTTGCACTCGGTGTCGGGCTGGCGGCGGTGGCCGGCATGGTGGCCGCGCCGGTGGCCAGCGTCTACCCCAACATGGGCTCGCAAGTGCTCATCATGTGTTTTGTGGTGGTGGTAATTGGCGGCATCGGGTCGGTGCGCGGTGCGCTGATTGCTGCCCTGCTGGTCGGCCTGGTCGACACCTTCGGCAAAGTGCTGCTGCCGCAGGTGGCCGGCATGCTGGTGTATATCTTGATGGCGGCGGTGCTGCTTTGGAAACCGGAAGGGTTGTTCAAACAATGAGCACGCCAAAACAAAACATGGAAATCCTGCCGCGCGGCGTGCAGATGACGCTGGGCCTCGGGCTGATCGCGCTGTGCGCGTTTCCGTTTACCAGCACCGACTACTACACCGAGATGATCACGCGCATGATGATCATGGCGATTTTTGCCATGAGCCTGGACTTGCTGCAAGGCGTGACCGGGCTGGTTTCTCTGGGCCATGCGGCCTACTTTGGTCTGGCCGGGTATGCGCTGGCTTTTTTGACGCCAGCGGGCGAGCCGGTCAGCCTGTGGTGGAGCTTGCCGGTGGCCGTGCTGGGCTCAGGGCTGGCGGCGCTGGTGATTGGATTTTTTGTCGTTCGCACCCACGGCATCTACTTCATCATGGTCACCATGGCTTTCGCGCAAATGGTGTTTTTCCTGTTTTTTGACAATAAGGTGCTGGGCGGCTCTGACGGGCTTTACATCAACTTCAAGCCCGACACGGCAGTGTTTGGCTGGGTGCCGTTTGACCTGGACAGCAAGCGCACGCTGTATTACTTCACGCTGGGCGCGATGCTGCTGGTCTATGCATTTTTGCGGCGGCTGCTCTGGAGCCCGTTTGGCCGGGCGCTGGCGGGCATTCGTGTCAACGAACACCGCATGCGGGCGATGGGTTTTGCCACCTTTGGCTACAAGCTCGCCGCTTTCACGCTGGCCGGCGCTCTAGCCGGTCTGGCGGGCTACCTCTGGGGCATCCAGACGGGTTACATCAACCCCGAACTCATGGGGTTTCAGATGAGCGCACACACCATCATGATGGTGGTGCTGGGTGGCATGGGCAATTTTGCCGGTGCGATTGTCGGCGCGTTCACCTTTGAATACCTGCTGCATGTCTTCAAGGACTTGCCGCAGGTCGGCAGCGTCAACCTGGGCAAACACTGGCAGCTCTGGATGGGCCTGTTCATCGTGCTGCTGATCACTTTCGCGCCACGCGGCGTGCTGGGCCTGGCCAGCCGGCTCGGCAAGTCCAGGCCGTCCAGCGCCAATGACACGAACACCCACACTGACAAGGAGGACGCGTCATGAACGACGTTCTCTTGAGCGCCAAAAACCTCACCAAACGCTTCGGCGGCCTGGCTGCGGTCAACGATGTGTCGGTCGATCTCTGGCGCGGCCGCATCCATGCCGTGATTGGCCCGAATGGGGCCGGCAAGTCCACGCTGACCAATTTGCTGTCGGGCGATTTGCCGCTCACCTCGGGTTCCGTGCAGTTGGGCGACAAAGACGTGACCGGCTGGCGTCCCGAAAAAATCTCTGCGCAAGGCCTGGGCCGCAGCTACCAGAAAACCAATATATTTTTACCCTTCACGGTCTGGGAAAACGTCCGGCTGGCGGCACAGTCCCGCGCGCCGCACGCGGCCAGCTGGCTCAGTCGCGCTATAAAATACAGAGCAATCAACGACCGTGCAGAAAGCGCTATCGCCCTTTCTGGCTTGAAAAACCGGAAAAACAGCATTGCCGGCACCATCAGCCACGGCGAACAGCGCCAGCTTGAAATCGCCATGACGCTGGCGACCGGGCCGCAGGTGCTGCTGCTCGACGAACCGCTGGCCGGTATGGGTGCCGTAGAAGCCGAACGCATGGTCAGCTTGCTGCAAAGCCTGAAAAAAGACCACGGCATCTTGCTGGTCGAACACGACATGGATGCCGTTTTTGCGCTCGCCGACCAGCTCACGGTGATGGTCAACGGCCAGGTCATTGCCAGCGGTACGCCCGCTGAAATCCGGCTTGACGCTAGCGTACAAGCGGCTTATCTGGGCGAAGACATCGGGGAAGAAAGCGTATGAAGCCTCAAGACCTGCTGATCCATGCGCAAAAGATCAACACCTACTACGGTGCCAGCCATATTTTGCGCGACCTCAGCTTTAGCGTGGCACGCGGCGAAACCATCGGCCTGATGGGCCGCAACGGCATGGGCAAGAGCACGCTGCTCAAAAGCATCATGGGCCTGGTCAAGCCGCGTTCCGGTTCGGTCGAGATTGCCGGCCAGCCGATGACGGGGCGCGCACCGTATGAAATCGCCCGGCTCGGCATCGCCTACGTGCCCGAAGGCCGGGGTATTTTTGGCAACCTGAGCGTCGTCGAAAACCTGAAAATGGCCGCACGCGCCGGCACGCGGGGCCAGCGTGACTGGACGTATGACCGCGTGCTCGACACCTTTCCGCGCCTGAAGGAGCGCCTGAGCCACGGCGGCCAGCAGCTCAGCGGCGGGGAGCAGCAAATGCTGACCATCGGGCGCGCGCTCATGACCAATCCCGACGTGCTAATCCTGGACGAAGCCACCGAAGGCCTGGCGCCGCTGATTGCCCGCGACATCTGGCGCATTTGCCGGCTGGTGCGCGAAACCGGCATCAGCAGCGTGATAGTGGACAAAAACTGGAAGCACGTCAGCCAGATCACCGACCGCAACGTGATTCTGGTCAAGGGCGAAGTGGTGTTTGAAGGCAGCTCGGACACGCTGCATGCGCAGCCCGAACTGCTGCAGCAATACTTGGGCGTCTAAAGCACCAAGCGTTAAATCCGTTTGATTAGTCCATCGCGGCAAGCAAAGCGCCAAGGCTTTTTTACTATTAAATAAATAGCTGTCAGCGCACGTACAGCCTGCACAACAGGCACTTTTTACCTGATTAGATACATGCATCAGACACTGCAAACCGTCATTCCCGCGAAGGCGGGAATCCAGCCGGAGTTGGGCATCGAACACTGGATTCCCGCCTTCGCGGGAATGACAGAGGGAAAAAACGTCTGAGGGAAGTAGCTAATCAGGACTTTTTATGCTTAAAAGGCATTTTTCAATCGCTTGGAGCCCGGTTGGCGCGCCGGTTTCCTCAGGGCGGCGTCACCACGCCTGCTGCACTGCGGCGCTGCTGCAAAAACGGCGGCAGCCCCTGCAGCAAACGCTTGCCGTAACTGGTGTTGACCAGCCGGCGGTCATAGCAATAGACAAACGCCCGGTCGGTTTCAAGCCGTATCGCCCGACCCGCCCATTGCGCCAGCCGGATCGCAGTGGCCGGCACCACCAGTTCACTGAACGGATCGCGCCCCACCGAGCGCAGCCATTCGGCCCGCGCCTCGCCGACCGGGTCGTCTGGCGGCGCAAACGGCAGCTTGGCGATGAACACGCTTTCGCACAGCTGCCCCGGCAAGTCCAGCCCCTCGCCAAACGACTGCATGCCGAAGATGACCGATGCGCCGCCGGCCTCGACGCGTTCGCGGTGGCGCTGCAGCAGCACGGTGCGCGGCAATTCGCCCTGCACCAGCACCGTGCCGCGCAGCGTGCCGTCCAGCGCGGCAACCGCCTGGCGCATCTGCTCGCGCGACGTGAACAGGCACAGCGCGCCGTGTTCGACCTGCGCCACATCCCCCAGCAGGCACTGCACCATTTCAACCGTGAAGGCTTCGGCCTGCTTGGGGTCTGCCCGGGTTTCGACGGTCACGAAACGGCCCTGGCTGGCGTAGTCAAACGGGCTGGCGACTTCCAGCGCCGTGACGGCCTCGTCATTTTGCAAACCCGACTCGCGCAGGTAAAAGTCAAACTGGCCGCAACTGGTCAAGGTGGCCGACGTGACGACCGCCGCGCGCACGCGCGACCAGAAATTGTTGCGCAGCGTGGTGCCCGGCAAAATCGGGCTGGCATGCGCCTTGATGACCACCATGCCGCTGTCCATGCCGCCGTCGCTGGTTTCAAAGGTGAACCATTTGGCCACTGGCACGCTGTCTTGTTCGGTTTCGGCGGATTTCAGCAGCAACTCGGTCGTGGCCTGCATTTTTTCCAGCCGGGGCGACAGCATGCCGAGCTGCGCATACAAAATCGACAGCCGGCGCGCCTCGTCGGGCTGGTCGCGCATGGCGGTGCGCAGGGCCTTGGCAATCTCGTTCAGCAGCGCCAGAAAACTATCGGCCAGCACGCTGAGCAAACGCAGCGGCTCGTCCAGCGCCTCCGGCAAGTGGCCGCGCGGCAGACGAAAACGCACCGGCCCGTGCGCCGAGCGCGAATTTTTAAACTCCTGGCCGTGCATGTCCATCAGCAAACG
The DNA here is from genome assembly GCF_035984465.1 of Polaromonas sp. CG_9.5. Taxonomy (NCBI): domain Bacteria; kingdom Pseudomonadati; phylum Pseudomonadota; class Betaproteobacteria; order Burkholderiales; family Comamonadaceae; genus Polaromonas; species Polaromonas sp. CG_9.5. The sequence continues at coordinate 44,529 of NZ_JAXCHR010000009.1, read as the reverse complement.
GCTCAAGTCCACCATGCCCTGGCGCAACTGGGCGGCCAGGCGCGGCGCGTCTGACGCTTCAGACACATTCATCAGCCCGCCGGTGCGCCGCGCCCGGGTGGCCAGCGTTTCCAGCCAGAGCGTGCGGCTCAAATCCATCGACGCCGCGAAATGGTCAAGCGCCACGACAGGCAGGTGATGGCCTTCATCAAGCACCAAGAGGCAGTTGTCCAGCTCGGGCAACATGCGCGAACCCAGCGACGACATCAGCAAATCGTGGTTCACCACAATCACCTGCGCGCCGACCAGTTCCTTGCGCTTTTCAAAATAGCTGCACTGGTTGTAGACCGGGCAATGCTTGCTGGTACACGAGCTGGCCTCGGCGGCCACCGGCGACCAGAAGTCGGACTCGGGCGGCTGGGCCAGGTTGTCACGGTCGCCGTCCCAGGCGCCGCTGGCCAGGTCGCGTACCAAGGACGCATAAAACGTGCTGCGCGCCTGCATCACGTGCAGCGGCGCGGCGGCGAGTTCGTCGGTGAACAAATCGTCGTCTTCGCCCTCGTCTGCCGTGCCGGCGTGGCGCGACAGCTTGAGCTTGCAAACATAGCGCCCGCGTCCCTTGGCCAGGCCAAAGCGGAAATCCTGCGGCAAGATGGCGGCCAGCGCGGGCAAGTCCTTGTTGACGAGTTGCTCTTGCAAGGCCACGGTGGCGGTCGAAATCATCACGCGGGTGTTGCGCGCCAGGGCGGCGGCAATGGCCGGCGCGCAATACGCCAGCGACTTGCCAACGCCGGTGCCGGCCTGAATCACGGCAATGGCACGAATCGGTTCATCGCCGCCCTCTTCGATTTTGCCGAGGGTGGCAAGGCTGAAAATCTGGGCGACTTTTTCGGCCATCAGGCGCTGGCCGGGGCGGTCGCGAAAGGAGCCAGAAGCGTTCACGGCATGGTCAAAGGCGTCCAGCGCCAGCCGGGAAATGTCGTCAGGGAGCATTAAAAAAAGAGGTTGGAAGCAGCGAAAACTGCTTGGCCGATGAGTTTACCCCGCCGGTTTTTTCAGCCCTGCAGTCAGGCTATTGGGGCGACTCACAGCAGCGGCAGCAGTTCACGCCGCAAGGTGTCGGCTGTCATGCGCTGCGAAAAAGACGGCCAGAGGCATGAAATTGGGTGCGACTTTATCGCCGGCTGCGGCGGGTTCCCACAGATGACACTGTCGCCCGTTTTCAATGGCGCGCCGGGTTTTGCGGTAAATTGGGGGTCATTTCAACCGCTGGCGCTTATGCATCGGGCACAAGCAGCTCCTAATTAAATAGCAAATGACACACACTCCCGCTTTGCCCTTCCAGCCCCTTCAGGGCGTCCGCATCCTGAGCCTGGCACTCAACCTGCCCGGCCCGGCCGCGCTGATGCGCCTGCGCCAGATGGGCGCCACTTGCCTCAAGCTCGAACCACTCGGCGGCGACCCGATGGGCCACTACAACCCGGCGGCCTATGCGCAACTGCACGAGGGCATCGAGCTGCAAAAAGCAGACCTGAAAACCGCCCAAGGCCAAGAAGTTTTGCACCGCGCACTGGCCGAAACCGATGTGCTGCTGACCTCATTTCGCCCGTCGGCGTTCAAAAAGCTGGGCATTGCCTGGGATACGCTGCAGGCGCGCTACCCGGCCCTGTCGCAAGTCGCCATCGTCGGCAGCCCCGGCGAGCGCGCTGAAGAACCCGGCCACGACCTGACCTATCTGGCCGAAAACGGCCTGGTGCCGGGCATGGAACTGCCCGCCACGTTGTATGCCGACATGGGCGGCTCGCTGATGGCGACCGAAGCCGTGCTGCAGGCCTGCATGCTGCGGCGCAGCGCAGAAAGCAAAGGCGTGTTCATTGAAGTCGCCCTGTCAGTGGCCGCCGGTTACCTGGCGCTGCCCCGGCAATGGGGGCTGACGCAGCCGGGCGGCTGGATTGGCGGCGCGCATGCCGGTTATCGAGTCTACGCATGCAAAGATGGCCGCGTCGCGCTGGCCGCGCTGGAGCCGCATTTTGCAGCGGCGCTGTGTGCGGCGGCGGGCATGGCGGCGTCTGATATCAACACGCTGCTGGCCCCCGCCACGCGCCAGCACATCGCGGATTTCATGCTGACAAAAACGCGTCAGGAACTGGACACGCTGGCGCTGGAAAAAGACATTCCGCTGCACACGATGGCTTGACATGCGCTGGCGGCAAAGCGGCTGGCACGCGTGCTTCACCACCCCGGTCACCCGGCTTGCGCTGAACGCGCTTACTGCAGCTGCTTCAAAATCCGGCCAAATATGCCGTTCACGATTTGTGACAGCGGATCATTGCGGCGCTGCTGCTGCCGTTGATCCGGCGAAGGCGGTGGTGGCTGCGGGGGCGACGGACGGCTGCGCGGTATGTCAAATTCGGCGTTTTGGTCCAGCAAGCGGTTACGCAGCGCCTGCTGAAAAACATCGCCCACCATCGGCAGCGCACTGCGCGCGCCCTGCCCCCACGACCCCATCGTGACGCTGTTGTCGTTGAAGCCGACGCGGGCGCCGGCCACCAGTTGCGGATGCATCATGATGAACCAGCCGTCGGTGTTGTCCTGCGTGGTGCCGGTCTTGCCGGCCACGTCGGCGGTGATGCCGTAGCGCTGGCGAATGGCGCTGCCGGTGCCCTGGTCAATCACGCCGCGCATCACATTGACCAGCGTCAGCGTTTGCGCGCGCGGCATGGCCGGCACGCTTTCGGTGATGGGCGCAAAAGCTTCGAGCACCTGGCCCTCAGCGTTTTCGACCTGCGCCACCAGCACCGGCAGCTTGTAGTCCCCGCCATTGGCAATGGAGCTGTAAGCGGCGACCATTTCCAGCAGCGTGACCGGGCTGGTGCCCAGCGCCAGCGAAGGCACCAAGTCCAGCTTGCTCTGCCGTATACCCAGCGCCTGCGCCAGTTGCCCGACCTTTTCCGGCCCGACTTTTTGCATCAACTGGGCGGTGATGGTGTTTTTGGAATACACCAGACCGTCATACAAGGTGGTGGCAAGGCCGGTCGGCGGTGTCGCATCGCTGGGCGTCCACACGTCGCCGCTGTCAGAGGTGATGGCGACCGGCCGGTCAATCAAGGTGTCTGAGGGGCTCAATCCCTGCATGAACGCTGCGCCATACACAAAAGGCTTGAAGGTCGAACCCGGCTGGCGACGCGCCTGGCTGACATGGTCAAACTGTTCCTGCGCAAAGTCGCGGCTGCCGACCCAGGCCCGCACCGCGCCACTGCGCGGATCGACCGCCAGAAAACCGGCCTGCAGCACGGCCCTCTCCTGGCCCGCCTTGCGCTGGCCGTCGGCGAGCTTTTGCAGCTGGCCCAACTGCCGCGCCACGGCCTGATTGGCCAGCTTCTGGATGCTGGCGTCGAGCGTAGTGCGCACCCGCAGGCCATCAGAGTAAATGTTGTAGCCCTTGCCGTCGGCCCAGCCAATGAGCCATTTGCGCAGGTGCTGTGCCACGTGCGGCGCCATGCCGAGCGGCTCGACCTGGCGCTCAAAGTCCAGCTTCAGCGGCCGCTTGGTGAGCGCCTCCAGCCGGGCCGGGTCAAGCTTGCCGCGTTTGGCCATCTGCCCCAGCACCAGGTTGCGGCGCGCCTTGGCACGTTCCGGGTTTAGCACGGGGTTGTAGTAACTCGTGCCCTTGAGCATGCCGATCAGCGTGGCACTTTCCAGCACATCGAGCTTTTCGGCAGATTTGTCAAAGTAGGTGCGCGCCGCCATTTCAATGCCGAAAGCGTTGTACAAAAACGGCACAGTGTTGAGGTAGGTTTCCAGAATCTCATCCTTGGAATACACCGCCTCGATCTTCAGCGCGGTAATCGCCTCCTTGACCTTGCGCGTGATGGACGTGGCGCGGCCAATTTCCTCGGGGTACAGGTTGCGCGCCAGCTGCTGCGTGATGGTCGAGCCGCCCTGCAACTCGCCGGACAAGGTGCTGATCACCGCGCCTATCGTGCGCCGAAAGTCGATGCCGTGGTGTTCGTAGAAACGGTGGTCTTCGGTGGAAATCAAGGCATTGATGACATGCGGCGATATTTTTTCCAGCCCCACCCATTGCCGGTTGATGCGCTTGTATTCAGCCAGCACCGTGCCATTGGACGCCAGCAACACCGACGGCACCTCGGATTTGGCCTTGCGCAAGTCGCCAATACCGGGCGTGAAGGGAATCATCACCAGTACATACAGCAGCAACAGCACCGGAAGCAACAAAGCCGACCGCACCGGATAGCGTTTGATAAGGCCTACGAGGCGATGAAACTGCACGGCAGCAATGGTTTTAATGGCGGAAAGACGGGAAAGGACGGGAGACATGGGGGGAGAGTTTAAAGGCGCGCGCAGTGGGCAGCGCATTCGCCGGGCGATGGCCCGAAGCGGTCACCCGCCCAGCACTGCGATTGAAGTAAATTTGCTATTAAATAGAGAGCTGCTTGCGCCCGCCCTGCTTGCGCAAGCAGCCTGTTTAATGCATAAACCCGCCGCTAGCTCTGAAAAAACGCCTTTGCAGCACGCGCCGGCGTAGTCGGTTGGCCGATAACGCGGGAATTCACGCTCATTTCAAGCATAAAATCAGGGATTGCTAAAACTGTATTGCTAAAAATCATCAGTTGAGACAAGCTACTGGTCATGACATTGCAATGCCCACGCTGCCAAAGCGCACAAATGCGTAAATCGGGAATCAGCCGCCACGGCCACCAAAGATGGATGTGCAAGGCGTGCGGGCGCACCTTTGGTGACAAGAACCACCGGCGGATCGACAGCCAAACGCGTGATAAGGCGTTGGCGCTGTATGCCGAAGGGATGTCCGCGCGCGCCATTGAAAGGGTGGTGGGGGTGAGCCACAACTCGGTGCTGGGGTGGGTACGCAAGGAAGTCGAAGACTATGCGCTTAAGCCCCCGCCAGCAGCTGAGCAGCAAGTGGTCGAGATCGACGAGATGTGGAGTTACGTGGGCTCCAAAAAAAACCGATCTGGCTGTGGTGGGGGATAGAGCGAAGCACCCACCGGATCGTGGCTTGGGCACTGGGAGACCGGGGTACGGCCACGGCCCGGGTAATTGGCCAACAACTGACAAATGCACAGCACGTTCAGTACTGCACCGACCAGCACAAGCCTTACTGCGCCATTTTGCCCCGCATGCGGCACACGCAAAGCAAAGCCCATACGCACCACATTGAGAGCATGAACAACAAGCTTCGGTGTTACCTGGCGAGACTGCGCAGGAAGACGCATGCATACAGCAAGAGCGCCAAGGCGCTCTTGCATTCGATCCTGTTCGTATGGAAGCGCAAATTTGCCGCCCCGCTGCAGCCCCAAACTGGCTCTATTGTGAGCCCGAGGGTTTGGGATGACTCCATTAAAATACCAATTTAGCAATCCCTCAAATCAGCCGTTTGCGCAATAGCCACGGGCGCTATCAGCTATTTTTTAGATAGCAATATCTCTACCGCTCAAGCCGACACAACCGCTTTACAGAGCCTTTCCGAGCCGCGCGATGCCGTCCTCGATCTTTTTCACATCCGCCGTGGCAAAACTCAGCCGGAAAGTGGACATGTCCGGATTCGCCGCATAAAACGGTGCGCCGGGCACAAACGCTACGCCTTGCTCAATGGCTTTTTTGGCGAATTCACCGGCGTCTGTGGTTTTTCCGCCCTCACCGGTCAGATGCGCCCAGAAAAACAGCCCGCCCTGCGGCTGCTCGAAAGCCACCGCATCGCCCAGTTCGCGCTTCAACGCCGCACCCATGGCGACGGCGCGCTCGCCGTAGACCTTGCGCACATGGGCCAGTGTGGCCGGCATCCGACCCGCCTTCAGGTATTGCGCAGCGGTGGCCTGGGCAAAGGTGCTGGTGTGGGCGTCGCTGAACTGCTTGCACATCACCGCATTGGCCAGCAGCGCCGGCGGGGCAATCATCCAGCCGATACGCAGACCGGGCGACAGCACTTTGCTCAGTGAGCCGCAATGCGCCAGCAGTTCGCGGCTGCCGGGCACGCTGCCGCTCAAGGCCAATAACGACGGCGGCGGCGCTTCGCCAAAGTACAGGTCGCCGTACGGGTCGTCTTCCACGATCAGCGTCTGGTGCTTCACGGCCATTTCCAGCACCTGCCGACGACGCTCTAAGCTAAGCAGCGCGCCGCTCGGGTTGCCGAAAGTGGGAATCAGGTAGACGAACTTGGGCTGGTGCTCGGCAATCAGTTGTTCGAGTTCCTCGGTTTTCACGCCGTGCGCGTCGGTCGGCGCGCTGATGACTTGCGCGCCGTACAGGCGAAAGCACTGGATGGTCGCCAGAAAGGTCGGGCCTTCGACAATCACCTTGTCGCCGGGCGAAATCATGGTCTTGCCAAGCAAGTCCAGCGCCTGCTGGCTGCCGGTGGTGACGATCAGCTCTTGCGGCGACACCGTAGCGCCCTTGCTGGCCATGAAGGCACTGAGTTGCTCGCGCAGCGGCTGGTAGCCTTCGGTCGCGCCGTATTGCAATGCAGCGCCCGGCTCTTCGTTCAGCGCCTTGCTGCTGGCGTCCTTGATGCCTTCAATATCAAACATCGCCGGATCTGGAAAGCCGCCGGCAAAGCTGATGATGCCGGGCTTGCCCAGCAGTTTGAAAAGCTCGCGAATGGCAGAGGTTTCGACGTTGTTCAGGCGGTCGGCAAATTGCAATGGCATGGTTCGGTCTTTGAATGAAATGTCGGTGAAGGTTTTGGGGAAACGCTGAAATTGACGGGCTTATAAAGCGTTGGCATGCATGGTACTGCGCTCAACGCTTTTTTAACGTCGCGCCCTGAGCGCCCTACACTTTGCGCCATGAAAACCAGAGACATCGAACCGTTTTTTGCCACGCTGAAAGCCGCCAATCCGCTGCCGGTGACCGAGCTGGAATACACCAGTGTGTTTGAGTTGCTCGCCGCCGTGCTGCTGTCGGCGCAGGCCACGGACGTGAGCGTGAACAAGGCCACGCGCCGGCTGTTTCCCGTCGCCAACACGCCGCAAGCCATGCTCGACTTGGGGCTGGAGCAGCTGGAGGGCTATATCAAGAGCATCGGCCTGTACCGCACCAAGGCCAAAAACCTGTTGGCGACCTGCGCGCTGTTGGTCGAGCAGCACGGCGGCCAGGTGCCGCGTACACGCGAAGCGCTGCAGACGCTGCCGGGCGTGGGCCGCAAGACGGCCAATGTGGTGCTGAACTCGGCGTTTGGCGAAGCCGTCATGGCCGTTGACACGCACATTTTTCGCGTCAGCAACCGCACCGGGCTGGCCCCGGGCAAGAACCCGCTGGAAGTCGAGCTCAAACTGATCAAGCGCATTCCGCCGGCTTATCTGGTCGATGCGCACCACTGGCTGATTTTGCATGGGCGCTATGTCTGCATTGCCCGCAAGCCGCTGTGCTGGCAATGTGCAGTCGCGCCGTATTGCGACTTCAAGCCCAAAACCGAAGCGCCACCCGCCTGAAGAACGCCCGCCCGGTTCACGCCCCGGGCAACTTCGCGCAAGAGCTATGAAATCAACGTTTTATAGTCAAAAAGGCTGCTTGCGCATGCTGCATAATCGCAAGCAGCTACTATTTTGATAGTGAATTCATCGCCCTCGTCAAGGCAAACCGCCAGGCCGCTGCCTCAGCGCAGGCGAACCATCAGCTCCGACGCGTCTTGCCGAACTTCCACCAGCGACTCGAAATCCTGCAGCATGGCCATGAAATTGGCAAAGCCGTGTTCCTTGGGGTCAAACGTCGAATCCAGACGCTTGATCATCTGCCAGAGGGCCGACTGACTCACCCACGCATCGCCTTGGTTGGCGGCCAGCAAGCGCGTCGCACGCCTGAAAATATCTTTGGCGGCATCGGACTGAAGTGACTGGGCGGGCGGGGTTCCGGGCACGTCCGGGTCTTGCACCAGATTGTCGTAATAGCGAAACTCGTGGCAGCTCTTGGCCCAGTGGCGGTTGGTGTTCTGGCGCGTGCCCACGCCCATCAGCGTGCGGCCTGCGGCCTTGACCTTTTGCGACAAGGGCATGAAATCGCTGTCGCCGCTGACGATGATGAGTGTGCCGATATGCGCAAAACGGCCCATGTCTTCCACCGCGTCCAGGCACAGCTTGATGTCAGCGCCGTTCTTGGCCGAGCCGCCCGGCGGAAACATCTGGATCAGCTCGACCCCGCTTTGCAGCAGCGCATCGCGGTAGCGGCTGAAATACTGCCAGTTGCAATAGGCGCGGTTGATGGCAATCGGCCCGAACGAGGCGGCCAGATCGACCACGGCCTGAATATCAATAAGCGGTTCCTGCACCCGAAAGCGGTTGTCCTGCTTGCTGTAAGCGCCTTCCTGGCGCGCCTCGCACAGGCTGGCGTGCAGGTTTTCAAAGTCCCAGTAAAGTGCAACCGAAGGGACGGGTTCGCTGGCGCTTGGGCGCATGAAGGCTCCTTGAGTGAAACGGCGATGCTAACGCGCCGGCACTATAGCCGACTGAACGCGGCCTGCACCCAACACGCGGGGCATACCCGGCTTGTTTTCTCACCTTAAATTTCAGTGCAAGACACGGCTTTTTCGGGCAGCGTATTCTGCTTTTTTTAAAGGAACGCCCCATGCCGCCACGCTTGAGTGCCCAAGATTTTGACCAGGAACTGCTGATTCTTTTTGATGCGTATGTCCACGGCAGCCTGGACCGGCGCGGCTTTCTGGCGCAGGCGCAAAAGTTCGCCAAAGTGGGCGTCACAGCCGCCGGCCTGCTGGCCGCGCTGAGCCCGAATTTTGCCGCCGGCCAGCAGGTTCCCAAAGACGATGCGCGCCTGAAAACCGAGCGGATCAGCTACCCTTCACCGGCAGGCAATGGCAGCGTCAACGGCTATCTGGCGCGTCCCGCGAGCGCTGGCGCCAACAAGTTGCCAGCCGTGCTGGTGATTCACGAAAACCGGGGCCTGAACCCGCATATCGAAGACATCGCACGCCGTCTGGCACTGGACGGTTTCATGGCCTTTGCGCCCGACGCGCTCACGCCGCTGGGCGGCTATCCGGGCGACGAAGACAAGGCCAGGGAACTGTTTGCCACGCTCAATCAAGCCAAGGCACTGGAAGATTTCGTAGCGGCCGCCGAGTGGCTCAATGCGCGCCCTGACGCCAGCGGCAAGCTCGGTGCGGTCGGTTTTTGCTACGGCGGCGGCATCGTCCACGTGCTGTCTAGCCGATTGCCCCAGCTCAATGCAGCGGTGCCTTTTTACGGCAATGTGCCCGCGCCCAGCGAAGCGGCCAAGGTCAAGGCCCCGCTGCTGATTCACCATGCCGCCGTCGACGAACGCATCAACGCCGCCTGGCCCGCCTATGCCGCCGCGTTAAAAACGGCGGGCGTGAAGTATGAAGAGCACCAGTATCCGGGCACACAACATGGCTTCAATAACGACACCACCCCGCGCTACGACGCCGCAGCCGCCAAACTGGCATGGGATCGCACCATCGCTTTCTTTAAAAGCCGGTTGCAGGCGGCTTGATAACGTGAATGGCGGATGGCCAGAGTGCGCGCATGTATACACAGCGCCTGCCTTGGCTTGAATTCATCAGGCTGACTCTGCAGCCGTAGAAATTTCAAATGCAATTGCCCCGAGTCTTTCACGTTAGCGGGTAAACCTGTGCGGTCGACTGCTATAATTTGTGGCTAAGCGGAAGGGTGGATGAGCGGTTTAAGTCACACGCCTGGAAAGCGTGCGTAGGGTTATACCTACCGCGGGTTCGAATCCCGCCTCTTCCGCCAGAAATTGATAAAAGCCCATGTAAATCATGGGCTTTTTTTCGTCTGCCTGTTTTGATTGTCAAATAATAAGGTCGTTGGCGCTGGCCGGAAATAGATCGGCTGCACCGATTTTCAGGTAGCCGGCTCAAGCATCTAAATTCGTCACGGCCTGCAACCCAAAAGGGTCAAAATTATTTTTTAATGCTTTGGATGCGATTTATCCCATAGCGCCCAAAAATGCGACATTTTTTATACAGCAGGCATAAAAAAAGGACTTGGCATTGAAGCTAAGTCCTTGATTTCATCGAATTTATTGGTGGGCGGTGCAAGTTTCGAACTTGCGACCCCTGCAGTGTGAATGCAGTGCTCTACCCCTGAGCTAACCGCCCTATCGGTCAGCTTTCAATTATATGCTGACTTTCAGGCTACCTTTTCAATTTCTCTGTTTTCAAGCCGCCACACCGTTTTCCCCCGACTGCTCTTGTCCAGCAAGGACAGCACTTTTTCATGCGCATCCCTTTCCTGCTCGCTGGCAATAAGCACAGGCAACTCAAATGTGCGCAAATCAACACTCACCTTTTTCTCGTCGCTCTGCACAGGACTGCCCACATCCATCATCAGACTGTTTTGTCCGCGTGTGAGATTGATGTACACATCAGCCAGCAGCTCTGCATCGAGCAAAGCGCCGTGCAAGGTACGGCCTGAATTGTCTACCTCCAGCCGGTCGCACAGCGCATTGAGCGAGTTTCTCTTGCCCGGAAACATCTCCTTGGCCATCATCAGGCTGTCGGTCACCTTGGCCACACACTGCCTGATAGGTGCCCTGCCGATGAGTTCAAGTTCCTTGTTCAGAAAACTCACGTCAAACGGCGCGTTGTGAATGATGACCTCGGCACCCTGCAGGTACTCCAGTAATTCGTCAACCACGGCTGAAAACTTGGGCTTGTCTTTCAGGAATTCATTGCTAATGCCGTGAACCTTGAGCGCATCCTCATGGCTGTCTCGGCCGGGATTCAGGTAAAAATGCTTGTTGTTGCCCGTCAGCTTTCGGCGCACCAGCTCAACGCAGCCGATTTCAATGATGCGGTCACCGTTTTCAGCAGACAGCCCCGTGGTTTCAGTATCCAGAACAATTTGACGCATGGTTTTGACTCTCTCTGGACACCCGCTTAGTGAAGTTCCTTGGCGTGGTTGATCGAGTATTTGGGAATCTCGACCGTCACATCGCTTTGCGCCAAAAAAGCCTGGCAGCTGAGGCGCGAGTTGGGCTCCAGCCCCCAGGCGCGATCCAGCAAATCTTCTTCGCTTTCATCGAGCTCGTTCAGGGATTTAAAACCTTCGCGCACGATGACATGGCAGGTCGTACAGGCGCAGCTCAGATCGCAGGCATGTTCAATGTTGATCTTGTTGTCAAGCATGGCCTCGCAAATGGAGGTTCCGGCCGGGGCGGTGATTTCAGCGCCTTCGGGGCAATATTCCGGATGGGGCAGTATTTTGATGATGGGCATGGTTTCGATCTGGACAGGTTGAAGAAAGAAGACGGCTTTCAGACCGACTCGATGTTTTTTCCGGCAAGGGCTTTCTGGATGCCCCGGTTCATGCGATGCGCGGCGAAAGCCTCGGTGCCTTTGGCCAATGTCTGCGTGGCCGCCTCAATGGCAGCGGCATCACCGTTTTTGCGCGCCTCAGACAAGTCAGCCATCAAATGATCAATTTGCGTCTGTTCGCTGGAACTGAGCAAATCTGCATCGGCAGCCAGCGCGCTTTGCGTGGCCAGGATCATGCGGTCGGCATCGACTTGCGCCTCGGCCAGTGCGCGCGAACGCATATCCTGCTGGGCAGTTGAAAAGCTCTCTTGCAGCATGCGGGCGATTTCCTCATCCGACAGGCCGTAGGAAGGCTTGACGTCAATGCGGGCTTCGACGCCGCTGAGTTGCTCTTTGGCATTGACGCTGAGCAGGCCATCGGCATCCACCGTAAACGTCACGCGGATACGCGCTGCACCCGCAACCATCGGCGGAATACCGCGCAACTCAAAGCGCGCCAGACTGCGGCAATCAGCCACCAAGTCTCGCTCGCCCTGCACAACATGCAGCGCCAATGCCGTCTGGCCGTCCTGGTAAGTGGTGAAATCTTGCGCCATCGCCGTGGGGATGGTCTGGTTGCGCGGCACGATGCGCTCAACCAGTCCACCCATGGTTTCAATGCCGAGTGAAAGCGGAATTACGTCCAGCAGCAGCAAATCGGCGCCGCTGTTATTGCCTGCCAGCTGGTTAGCGGAAATCGAAGCGCCGAGCGCCACCACTTCGTCCGGGTTGAGGTTGGTCAGCGGTTCACGCCCGAAGAAGCTGGCGACGGCTTTGCGTACCTGCGGCATACGCGTTGAGCCGCCGACCATCACGACGCCCTGAATCTCGTCCTTGCCCAGCGCGGCGTCACGCAACGCCTTGCGCACCGCCATCAGGGTGCGCTGCGTCAGGTGCGCGCAGGCCGTCTCGAAGTTTTCGCTCTTCATTTCAAAATTGATGGCCGCTTTGGTCAACTTCACCACAAACGGCACTGAAGGCGCTGCCGACAAGGCTTCCTTGCAGGCGCGCGCCGTTTTTTGCAATGCAGCCTTGTCTGACGCCGTCAATGTGTCGGCAGCCAGGCCGGCTTTGTCCAGCGCCCATTGGACAAGGGCACGGTCGTAGTCGTCGCCACCGAGCGCCGAATCGCCGCCCGTCGCGACGACTTCAAAAACGCCTTGCGACAAACGCAGGATGGAAATATCAAACGTGCCGCCTCCGAGGTCGTACACAGCATAGGTGCCCTCGCTCGCGTTATCCAGCCCATACGCAATAGCGGCCGCAGTCGGCTCATTGATGAGGCGCAGCACATTCAATCGCGCCAGTTGGGCCGCATCCTTGGTCGCCTGGCGCTGGGCGTCATCGAAATAGGCCGGCACCGTAATCACGGCGCCATAAATATCATCGTCAAACGTGTCTTCGGCACGCTGGCGCAGCAAGGCCAGAATTTCGGCACTGACTTCGACCGGACTTTTTTCGCCAGCAATGGTTTGCACCGTCACCATGCCGGGCTTGTCGATGAAGCGAAACGGCATCTGGTCGCGGTTGCCAATGTCGTTGATGCCCCGTCCCATCAGCCGCTTGGCTGATGAGATCGTGTTCAACGGGTCGTTGATCTGCGCTGCCAGCGCATCAAAGCCGATTTGCGTCCGCCCATCTTCAAGATAACGAACCACGCTGGGCAACAAGACGCGGCCCGCATCATCTGGCAGGCATTCAGGCGTGCCATTGCGCACACTGGCCACCAGTGAATGGGTGGTGCCCAAATCAATGCCAATCGCAATGCGCCGCTGGTGCGGGTCAGGCGTCTGGCCGGGTTCGGATAATTGCAGGAGTGCCATGGCGCTGTTCTTTTCTGATTTTTGGGTGGGCTTTATTGTCCCAGCTGGTCGATGCGCGCATCCACCTCGCTGGCAAAACGTTCGATAAACATAAGGCTTCTGACCTGCTGGGCGGCCGCCGCAAAGTCTTTTTCCTGATCCAGTATTTGCTCTATTTTTAATAGCTGCTTGTGCCCGATGGTATTGGACTCCAGCGCTATTTTATCCAGATCATCAATGCTTTTAGCGTCTTCCAGCGCTTCGCGCCATTCCATCTGTTGCATCAAAAAATCTGACGGCATGGCGGTGTTGTTTTCTGCATTGATCGGCGCGCCGTTCAGCTCGCACAAATAGCTGGCCCGCTTCATGGGGTTCTTGAGCCGCTGGTAAGCCTCGTTGATGCGCACCGACCACTGCATCGCCACGCGTTGGGCGGCAGCGCCCTGGGCCGCAAATTTGTCAGGATGCGCTTCGCGCTGCAGCTCTTTCCAGCGGGCGTCAAGCTGCACCCGATCCTGGGCGAATTGGACAGGAATGCCGAAAAGTTCAAAGTCAGTGGATTGAAGGTTCATGGGAATAAAAAAGCCGCCAGCACATTCAGTGAGGGCGGCTTTGAAAAAATTGCGCACCGTTGCGCATGAGAAGAAACGCCTTCAACGAGCCGGGTCAAACCCGAAAGCTCTCACCGCACCCACAGCGGTCACGCTCGTTGGGGTTGATGAATTTAAAGCCTTCGTTCAAGCCTTCGCGTACAAAATCGAGCTGCGTACCGTCGATATAAGCCATGCTTTTGGGGTCAACCAGCACCTTCACGCCGTTGTCTTCAAAGACGACATCTTCAGGCGCAATTTCGTCAGCATATTCCAGCTTGTAGGCCAGCCCTGAACAGCCAGTGGTCTTGACGCCCAGGCGCACACCCACGCCCTTGCCGCGCTTCGTCATGTAGCGGGTCACGTGGCGGGCAGCAGCGTCGGTAAGGGTAACGGACATAGTAAATCGCTCGAAATTCGACAGGTTGATCAGTGTGCGGCTTCAGCAGCAGGCATGTGCTTTTGCTTGTAGTCGTTCACGGCGGCCTTGATGGCGTCTTCGGCCAGGATGGAGCAGTGAATCTTGACCGGCGGCAAGGCCAGTTCCTCGGCAATCGCGCTGTTCTTGATGCTGGCCGCCTGGTCCAGCGTCTTGCCCTTGACCCATTCGGTCACGAGCGAGCTCGAAGCAATCGCCGAGCCGCAGCCGTAGGTCTTGAAACGCGCGTCTTCAATCACGCCCGTCACCGGGTTGACCTTGATTTGCAGTTTCATCACGTCGCCGCAAGCAGGCGCGCCGACCATGCCGGTGCCGACGGTTTCATCGCCCTTTTCAAAAGAGCCGACGTTGCGGGGGTTTTCATAGTGGTCCACCACTTTTTCGCTGTATGCCATTGAATTTACTCCTTGGTTCTGGTTACTGGACAGAGGCCTTGTCACAAGCCGTCTGGCTGTCTGTTAATTAATGCGCCGCCCATTGGATGGTGGACAAGTCCACGCCATCCTTGAACATTTCCCACAGGGGAGACAGGTCACGCAGCTTGGCCACGTTTTCCTTGATGGTGGCCACGGCGTAATCGATTTCTTCTTCGGTCGTCCAGCGGCCAATCGTCATACGCAGGCTGCTGTGCGCCAGTTCATCACTGCGGCCCAGGGCACGCAACACATAGCTGGGCTCCAGGCTGGCTGACGTGCAGGCCGAACCACTCGACACCGCAAGGCCCTTGATGCCCATGATCAGCGATTCGCCTTCGACGAAGTTAAAGCTCATGTTCAGGTTGTGCGGGACACGCTTTTCAGCGTGGCCGTTAAGGAAAACTTCCTCGACATCCTTGAGTCCATTCAGCATGCGCTCATGCAATGCACGGATGCGCTTGTTTTCTTCATGCATCTCGGCTTTGGCAATACGGTAAGCCTCGCCCATGCCAACGATCTGATGCGTCGGCAAGGTGCCCGAACGCATGCCGCGTTCATGGCCACCACCGTGCATTTGGGCTTCAAGACGCACGCGGGGCTTGCGGCGTACATACAGCGCACCAATGCCTTTGGGGCCATAGGTCTTGTGCGAAGTCAGGCTCATCAGATCGACGGGCAGGGTTTGCAAGTCGATATCCACGCGGCCTGTCGCTTGCGCGGCATCCGTATGGAAAATGATGCCTTTTTCGCGGCACAACGCACCGATGGCGGCGATGTCCTGAATCACACCGATTTCGTTGTTGACGAACATGACGCTGACCAAAATGGTGTCAGGCCGAATCGCCGCCTTGAGCACTTCCATGTCCAGCAAGCCGTCTGGCTGAACATCCAGGTAAGTCACTTCAAAACCCTGGCGCTCCAACTCGCGGCAAGTATCGAGCACGGCTTTGTGCTCGGTCTTGACAGTGATCAGGTGCTTGCCTTTGGTCTTGTAAAAGTGCGCAGCGCCCTTGAGAGCCAGATTGTTGGATTCGGTCGCGCCGCTGGTCCAGACGATTTCACGTGGGTCGGCGCCAATCAGCTCGGCCACTTGTTCACGGGCTTTTTCAACAGCGGCTTCAGCTTCCCAGCCCCAGGCATGGCTGCGGGAGGCCGGGTTGCCGAAATGCTCGCGCAACCAAGGGATCATTGCGTCCACCACGCGCGGATCGCAGGGGTTGGTGGCGCTGTAGTCCATGTAAATCGGGAAGTGTGGAGTTTCCATGTGGCTGGCTCTTTAATTCTTGGCTGGCGGGCAGCTTAAAACAATAATTTTCCTGCAATGCAATCCAGATCCGTCAGGATTTGGAAAAAGCGTTGCCGAGGGCGAAAACGGAATTGGGCGCATTGACGCGCATGGGTTTGGCAATGGGCGACGCAAAGATGGCTTTTTTAACTTGTGGCGTGCTTTCAACCACAACGCCTTTGGCCAGTTGCTCGTCCACCAGTTTTTGCAGGCTGACGGAATCCAGAAACTCAACCATGCGGCTGTTCAGTGATGTCCAGAGGTCATGCGTCATGCAGCGGGTGCCGTCACCCAGACAGTTTTCCTTGCCGCCGCACTGCGTTGCATCGATCGGCTCGTCGACTGAAACAATGATGTCGGCCACCGTGATCTCGGAAGCCTTGCGGCCCAACGTATAACCGCCGCCGGGGCCACGGGTGGACTCGACCAGTTCATGGCGACGCAGCTTGCCGAACAACTGCTCAAGGTAAGACAAGGAAATTTGCTGACGCTGGCTGATGGCAGCGAGCGTGACCGGGCCGTTATTCTGGCGCAGTCCCAAATCAATCATCGCGGTGACCGCAAAACGGCCTTTGGTCGTGAGACGCATATCAAGCTCCTTCAAGTGTGCTTGGCTGTCGCTTAGACCCTGAAAGCTTATGACCTTCAGGGAACTTCTCCTCTTTTCCCGGCCAGTCAAATGGCGCATTTCGGGATGTTTTTTTATTTTTTCTTGTTCCTGACTAATTTCGTCAAGTATACCATGTCAGGGTCTTTTTTGCCTGCGGCCTGCCAGCGAGTCAAGGGATAACCCGATGTGCAAGCCGTTTGGAAAATGGTTGATTTGTTTCGACCACGCCGTCAGGCGGCCGATGAAATCGGCACCACGTTGTCGATTCCGGGCGCGCCAAAAGCCTGCGCCTTCAGCACATGCAACTGATCACGAACCCGGGCCGCTTTTTCGAATTCCAGGTTTTTGGCATGTTCGACCATCTGCTTTTCAAGCCGCTTGATTTCGCGCGCAATGTCTTTTTCGCTCATGTCCTCGACCAGCGCTTTTTGCATTTCCAGCTTTTCGGCCTCCTTGCCGGATTTTTCGCTGTACACGCCATCAATCAAATCCTTGATGCGCTTGACCACGCTGCGCGGCGTGATGCCATGCAGCTCGTTGAAGGCCAGTTGCTTGTCGCGCCGGCGCTCAGTTTCGCCCATCGCTTTTTTCATCGACTCGGTGATCCGGTCGGCGTACAGGATGGCGCGGCCATTGATGTTGCGGGCGGCGCGGCCAATCGTCTGGATCAGGCTTCGCTCCGAGCGCAGGAAGCCTTCCTTGTCAGCATCCAGAATCGCCACCAGCGACACCTCGGGAATATCCAGCCCTTCGCGCAGCAGGTTGATGCCGACCAACACATCAAATGCGCCCAGCCGCAGGTCACGCAAAATTTCGACCCGCTCCACCGTTTCCACGTCGCTGTGCAGATATCGCACCTTCACGCCGTTTTCAGTCAGGTAATCCGTCAACTGCTCGGCCATGCGCTTGGTCAGCGTGGTGATCAGCACGCGTTCATTGATTTCCACGCGAATGCGGATTTCCTGCAGCACGTCATCGACCTGATGCGTCGCCGGTCGCACTTCCACCTGCGGATCGACCAGCCCGGTTGGCCGCACCACCTGCTCGACCACCTGCCCCGCATGCTCGTTTTCGTACGCTGCCGGGGTGGCGGAGACAAAAACCGCCTGCCGCATCTTGGTTTCAAACTCTTCAAACTTCAGCGGCCGGTTGTCCAGCGCGCTGGGCAGCCGAAAGCCGTATTCGACCAGCGTGGTCTTGCGTGCCCGGTCGCCGTTGTACATGGCGTTGAGCTGGCCAATCATGACGTGGCTCTCGTCCAGGAACATGATCGAATCCTTGGGCAGGTAATCGCACAGGGTTGACGGCGCAGAGCCCGGCGGCGAGCCGCTCAAATGACGGGTGTAGTTTTCAATGCCCTTGCAATGGCCGATTTCACCCAGCATTTCCAGGTCAAACCGGGTGCGCTGCTCAATGCGCTGGGCTTCAACCAGCTTGCCGTCGGCAATGAACTGGCCAACGCGCTCCGACAATTCGAGCTTGATGGTTTCCACTGCCGTCATCACCTTGTCGCGCGGCGTCACGTAATGGCTTTTCGGATACACCACAAAACGCGGGATTTTCTGCTTGATGCGTCCCGTCAGCGGGTCAAACAGAGAAAGTGTCTCGATTTCGTCGTCAAACAACTCGATGCGAATGGCCAGCTCCGAATGCTCGGCTGGAAACACATCAATCACGTCGCCGCGCACGCGGAAAGTGCCGCGCGAAAAATCAGCGTCATTGCGGCTGTACTGCATGCGAATGAGCCGTGCAATCACGTCGCGCTGGCCCATTTTGTCGCCAATACGGGCAATGAAACGCATCTGGGTGTAATCCTCAGGCGCGCCAATACCGTAAATGGCGCTGACCGTCGCGACGATCAGGGTGTCGCGCCGCTCCAGCACGCTTTTGGTGGCAGAGAGCCGCATCTGCTCGATGTGCTCGTTGATGGCCGAGTCTTTTTCAATGAACAAATCACGCTGCGGCACATAGGCTTCAGGCTGGTAGTAGTCGTAATAGCTGACGAAATACTCGACCGCGTTTTTCGGGAAAAATTCGCGAAATTCGCTGTAAAGCTGTGCCGCCAGCGTTTTGTTCGGCGCAAACACAATCGCCGGCCGGCCCAGCCGCGCAATCACATTGGCCATGGTGTAGGTCTTGCCGGAGCCGGTCACGCCGAGCAGGGTCTGGAACACTTCACCGTCGTTGATGCCTTCCACCAGCTTGTCGATGGCCTGCGGCTGGTCGCCCGCCGGCAGGTAAGGCTGAAACAGCTCAAAGGGTGAACCGGGGAAACGCACGAACTGGCCCACGCCGCTCGAATCTGCTGCTTCGGTGATGACTTGCGTTATTTCTGGCATAAAAATCTCGATTAAGCCCCGCTAAAATTCGGAGCAACTGAACAGATTAAGACATTCGGGCGAAAATGGGAATTGCAATCCCCTGCCCCGCTGCCCCTTTTCTCCCGCGCCCAAAGCGCTGCAATCCGCCGCATTCAGGCAAATTTTTCACTTCTGAGGATATTTCATGTCTTTGTTTACCGCCGTCGAAATGGCACCCCGTGACCCGATCCTGGGCCTGAACGAGCAATTTGGAGCCGACACCAATCCCGCCAAGGTCAACCTCGGCGTGGGCGTGTATTACGACGACAACGGCAAGCTGCCCTTGCTGGAGTGTGTGCAGGCGGCTGAAAAACAGATGATGGAGTCGCCCAAGGCGCGCGGTTACCTGCCGATTGACGGCATTGCCGCCTACGACTCGGCCGTCAAAGGCCTGGTGTTTGGCGCTGACAGCGAACCCGTCACCTCGGGCCGCGTGGCCACGGTGCAGTGCATTGGCGGCACGGGCGGCCTGAAAGTCGGCGCTGACTTTTTGAAGCGCCTGAGCCCGGATGCCAAGGTCCTGATCAGCGATCCGAGCTGGGAAAACCACCGCGCGCTGTTCACCAACGCCGGCTTCACGGTCGAAAGCTACCCGTATTACGACGCAGCCACGCGCGGCATCAACTTCGACGGCATGCTGGCCGCGCTGAACGCGGCGCCTGCCAGCACCGTCGTCGTGCTGCACGCCTGCTGCCACAACCCGACCGGCTATGACATCACCGCCGCCCAGTGGGACGAAGTCGTTGCCGCTGTCAAGGCCAACAACCTGGTGGCCTTTCTGGACATGGCCTATCAGGGCTTTGGCTACGGCCTTGAAGAAGACGGCGCTGCCGTCGGCAAGTTTGTCGCTGCCGGCCTGGACTTTTTCGTCTCCACCTCTTTTTCCAAGAGTTTCAGCCTGTACGGCGAACGCGTCGGCGGCCTGAGCGTGGTCTGCGAGAGCAAGGAAGAAGCCGGCCGCGTGCTGAGCCAGCTCAAGATCGTGATTCGCACCAACTACAGCAACCCGCCGATTCATGGCGGCACAGTGGTCGCCACGGTGCTGAACACGCCCGAGCTGCGCGCGCTGTGGGAAAAGGAACTCGGCGAGATGCGCGTGCGCATCAAGGCCATGCGCCAGAAGCTGGTCGATGGCCTGAAGGCCGCTGGCGTCCAAGAAGACATGGGTTTCATCACGAAGCAGATCGGTATGTTCAGCTACTCTGGCCTGTCCAAGGACCAGATGGTTCGCCTGCGCAATGAATTTGGCGTCTACGGCACGGACACCGGCCGCATGTGCGTAGCCGCGCTGAACAGCAAGAACATCGACTACGTCTGCGCATCGATTGCCAAAGTGATGTGAAGCCGCGCTTGGCGTGCCAAAAAGACGCCTTTTAAAGCCCATGCCAGTCAGCGCCCCGTTGACTGGCATTTTTTACGTCAAATCAGCCGCTTGTGCAGGCTGCATGGGCGCTGACAGCTCTTTTTTCAATAGCAATTAACGCAAGTGGCAGCGCATGACTGTATCAGCGCTGACGGGCCTGCCTGACGACCAGCGTCAGTGCCATCACGGCAATCAGCACAAAGCAGACAAAAGACCAGTTGGCAATCGAGCCGCCCAGAAAGGTCCAGTCAATCGCGGTGCAGTCGCCACTGCCCTTGAAAATCATGGGAATTGCGCGCTTGAGCGGAAAGGTTTCGATCATTCCGTAGAAATCCCGGCCGCACGAGGCGATTTCGGGCGGATACCACTGCAGGAAACTCTGCCGCGCCGCCACAAACGCGCCAAAGCCCGACAGCAACACCAGCAAGCTGGCGCCGGTGATCAGCACATTGCGCCGGGCGCTCAGGGCGCTCACGCCGGCAACCAGGGTGACCAGCACCAACGCATAGCGCTGCACGATGCACATCGGGCAAGGCTCCAGCCCCACTACATGCTGCAAGTAAAGGCCAAAAGCCAGCAGCGCCACGCCTGCTGCCGCCGTCAGTGCGAGCAAGCGGCGCGGCATGGTGTCGAAATACGTCAAAAACATTCAATTCCCTATTGGTTGATCGATTCAAGGATTGTCCGATGGTTCGTTGAACGCGCCCCGGATTAGTTCCCGCAAAAATCGACCTGGCCGCGCGGGGAAAAGCCTGCACGGGTCAGGGCGCAAGCGCTATGGTGTGCCATCACTGCCTGTGAAACCAGCACGCTTGCTACTGAATCAATAGCTGCCAGCGCCCATCCAGCTTGCGCAATAGGCCTGTTTGATACCAAAAAACTGTTTTCTGGTCAGCGCAGACCGCTCTGGCCGTCAAATCCCCTCGCCTGCCTCGACGAACACGCGTGCATTGCGCGGCGTAACGACCAGCTTTTCTCCTTCCTTCAGGCCCATGTCCCTGAACTGGTGCGATGGCATTTGCACTTCAATCAGCGACTCAGCCGATGGCTTGTCTGAATCGACCGGAATCAGTTCCAGCCGGGCAATCGGGCCGATGACAATCGCGCGGTCCAGCGTCGCGACGATGCCGTCGGCCCCTGGCGTATAACGCGCCACATCGAAATCGTGCGGCCGCACATAGGCGAAGGCCTTGGCGTTTTGGGCGCTGCTGTGCTCGGGCGCATTGAGCGTCAATCCGTCGAGCTGGATTTCGCCCTCATGGGCGCGGCCATGAAACAGGTTCACGTCGCCGAGAAAACCATAAACGAACGGGCTCGCCGGATGGTCCCAGACCTGTTGCGGCGAGCCGATCTGCTCGACCTTGCCCTGGTTCATCAGCACCACGCGGTCAGCGACTTCCAGCGCTTCTTCCTGGTCGTGCGTGACGAAAATGCTGGTCACATGCAGGTCGTCATGCAGGCGGCGCAGCCAGCGGCGCAACTCCTTGCGCACCTTGGCGTCGAGCGCGCCGAAGGGCTCGTCGAGCAGCAGCACCTTGGGCTCGACCGCCAACGCGCGCGCCAGAGCAATGCGCTGGCGCTGCCCGCCCGAGAGCTGCGACGGAAAGCGGTCGGCCAGCCAGTCGAGCTGCACCAGCCCGAGCAGCGAATGCACTTTTTCCTTGATCTGCGCTTCGCTCGGACGCTGGCTGCGTGGCTTGACGCGCAGGCCAAAGGCGACGTTCTCGAACACCGTCATGTGCCGGAACAGCGCGTAATGCTGGAACACAAAGCCGACGCCGCGCTCGCGCACATGCACGTCGGTGGTGTCCTCGCCGCTGAACAAAATGCTGCCCTGGTCGGGCGTTTCCAGCCCGGCAATGATGCGCAGCAGCGTGGTCTTGCCGCAGCCCGAGGGGCCGAGCAAGGCGACGAGCTCGCCGGCTTCAATGTCCAGGTTCACGTCGCTCAAGGCCTGGAAGTTGCCAAACTGCTTGCTGACGTTGCGAATTTCGATACCCATGATTTATGTTTCCAGCGTTTTTTCAGCGAACAGCGGCCAAGGCCTGCGGACGTTCCGGCGGCAGTTCAGCCGCCGCCTTGATTTCAGCCTCGTGCCGCCATTCGGCGAACGACTTGATGGCCAGCGTGACCAGCGCCAGGATGGCCAGCAGCGACGCCACGGCAAACGCAGCCACCGACTGGTATTCGTTGTACAAAATTTCCACATGCAGCGGCAAGGTGTTGGTCTGGCCGCGAATGTGGCCCGACACCACCGACACCGCGCCAAACTCGCCCATCGCCCGTGCATTGCACAAAATCACGCCGTAGATCAGGCCCCACTTGATGTTGGGCAGCGTGACGCGCCAAAACGTCTGCCAGCCGGTCGCGCCCAGCACGATGGCGGCCTGCTCCTCGTCATTGCCCTGCGCCTGCATCAGCGGAATCAACTCGCGCGCGATGAAGGGAAAGGTCACGAACACGGTCGCCAGCACGATGCCCGGAACGGCAAAGATGATCTTGATGTCATGCGCCTGCAACCACGGCCCAAACCAGCCCTGCGCGCCGAACAGCAGCACATACATCAGGCCCGCAACGACCGGCGATACGGAGAACGGCAGATCGACCAGCGTCGTCAAAAACGACTTGCCGCGAAACTCGTACTTGGCAATCGCCCACGCAGCAGCCACGCCAAACACCAGGTTCAGCGGCACGGCAATCGCGGCGGCGATCAGGGTGAGCTGGATGGCCGACCAGGCGTCAGGCTCCTTCAATGCTTCAAGATAAGCGCCAAACCCTTTGCGCAGCGCCTCGGTAAAGACAGCAGCCAGCGGCAGGATCAAAAACAGCAGCACGAACAGCAGCGCCACGGTAATGAGCGTGTAGCGCACCCACGGCGCTTCGGTCGTGCCGGCCTTGGTGCGGCGAACGGGTTGGCTAGACGGGCCACTCATGACGAGGCTCCTGTGGTTTTTCGCTGCCAGGTCTGCAGCGCATTGATGACCAGCAACAAGACGAAGGAAATCACCAACATCACCACCGCAACAGCCGTGGCACCGGCGTAATCGTACTGTTCCAGCTTGCCGATGATGATCAGCGGCGTTATCTCGGAAATCATCGGCATGTTGCCGGCAATGAAGATGACCGAGCCGTATTCGCCGATGGCGCGGGCGAATGCCATCGCAAAGCCGGTCATCAGGGCCGGGGCGATGTGTGGAAAGATCACTTTGGTGAAAATCTGGAAGCGGTTGGCGCCCAGCGCCGTGGCGGCTTCTTCAAGCTCTTTTTCGGCGTCTTCAAGCACCGGCTGCACCGTGCGCACCACAAATGGCATCCCTACAAAAATCAAGGCAATCACCACGCCGGCAGGCGTGAACGCCAGCTTGATGCCCATGGGTTCAAGGTACTGCCCGAGCCAGCCGTTACCGGCCAGCAGCGCCGTCAGCGAAATACCGGCGACGGCCGTGGGCAGCGCAAACGGCAAATCCACCAGCGCATCGACGATTTTCTTGCCCGGAAACTTGTAGCGCACCAGCACCCAGGCCAGCAGCAGGCCAAACACCAGATTCACCAGCGCGGCAATCAGCGACGCGCCAAACGTCAGCCGATAAGACGCCATGACGCGCGGCGACGTAACGGCGAAGACGAACTGCTCCCACGTCAGCGTGAAGGTCTTGAAGAACAGCGCGGCGATAGGAATCAGCACGATCAGGCTGAGGTACAGCACCGTGTAACCCAGCGTCAGTTTGAACCCCGGCAGCACCCGCTGCGGTGTTCTTTTGGCGCCGGAACGAAGAGGGGGCGCCACCCCGGCGGATGGCGCCCCGGAAGTCAATGAACGCATGTTTACCGGACGGTGTAGAGCTTGTCGAACTGGCCACCGTCATTGAAGTGGACTTTTTGCGCGTCGCTCAGCGAGCCAAACATTTCCTGCACCGTGAAGAGTTGCACCGGCTTGAAGATGGCGCTGTGCTTTTTCAGGATGGCCTGCGAATACGGACGCATGGCATGCTTGGCCGCAATTTCCTGGCCTTCGTCGGAATAGAGGTAGTCAAGGTAAGCCTTGGCCAGAACCGCCGTGCCTTTCTTGGCCACGGTGCGCTCGACGACTGCCACCGGGTTTTCGGCCAGGATGCTGATCGACGGATAGACCGCATCGACCTTGCCTTCGCCGAATTCCTTGTTCACCGACACCACTTCTGACTCGAAAGTCACCAGTACATCGCCAATATTGCGCTGCAAAAAGGCCGTGGTCGCATCGCGCCCGCCCTTGCCCAGCACCGGCACGTTCTTGTACAGCTTGCCGACGAACTCGGCGGCCTGCGCATCGGTCGCGCCCTTCTTCTTGGCGTAACCCCAGGCGGCCAGGTAGGTGTAGCGGCCGTTGCCGCCCGTTTTTGGGTTAACCACGATGACCTGGATGCCGGGCTTGGTCAAATCGTCCCAGTCCTTGATGCCCTTGGGATTGCCGTTGCGCACCAGGAACAGCATGGTCGAGGTGGTCGGCGACGCATTGCCGGGGAAACGCTTGGCCCAGTCCTTGGCAACGACGCCGGCATTGGCCAGGAATTCCACATCGGTCGAGGTATTCATGGTCACCACATCGGCGTCCAGGCCGTCGGCCACCGAACGCGCCACGGCGCTGGAGCCGGCATGCGACTGGTCGATTTTCACGTCCTTGCCGGTGGTTTTCTTGTAATGGGCGATGAACGCTGCGTTGTAGTCTTTGTAAAACTCACGTGCCACGTCGTACGAGCCGTTCAGCAGGGTCTGGCTTGAAACGATACCGCTGGCGGCCAGCGCCAGCGTTGCAATGGCAATTTTAAATTTGGAGGTCATGCGGTTTCCAGGAAGGCAAAGTCAAAAAGATAGCAAAAGCGCCGATTATTTGTTCGGCTGCGGTGTCATCCGCAGATAAGGACGCACGGCGGTGAAGCCCTTGGGAAAGCGCTGCGCCAGCTCGGCAGGGTCCTGAATGCTCGGCACGATCACCACGTCGTCGCCGTCTTTCCAGTTCACCGGCGTCGCCACCTTGTGGCTGTCGGTCAGCTGCAGCGAATCAATCACGCGCAGGATTTCATCAAAGTTGCGCCCGGTGCTGGCCGGATACGTGAAGATCGTGCGAATGACTTTCTTCGGGTCAATGATGAACACGCTGCGCACCGTGGCGGTGGTTGAGGCGTTCGGGTGAATCATGTCGTACAGGTTGGCGACCGTCTTGTCGGCATCGGCCAGGATCGGGAAATTGACCGTCGTGTTCTGGGTTTCGTTGATGTCTTTGACCCACTCGCCGTGCGAGTCCAGCGGATCGATGCTGATGGCGATGGGCTTGACATGGCGCTTGGCAAATTCACTGGCCAGCGCGGCGGTTTTGCCCAGCTCTGTGGTGCAAACCGGCGTGAAATCAGCCGGGTGCGAAAACAGCACCACCCATGAATCACCGGCCCACTGATGAAAGGAAATCGGGCCTTCGGTGGAGTCCTGGGTGAAGTCGGGTGCAATGTCGCCAAGTCTGAGAGTCGCCATGCAATGCTCCTGGGGTGAAAGTGAATGAACGCATTGTGCAGACAAACCCTTAAACATCAAAAGAATATATAGCTCTTAATTTATGGACAAATAAGAATATAGAAACTCAATTTACCTGGCGCTGCCCTGTTGCGGTTTCGCCCAGTCAGCGTTCAGAAATCGACCGAACCAGCCGGCAGCGCAACGCAAACGCCGCCACAAACGCCCAATCTGGCCCGGTCACTTTCCCGCTGGAGAGGCAAGGTTACGCAGGGCAACCGCCAGCCCCGGCGCAGGCTTGGCGCCCGAAGTGCGTTAAAACGCCCTGCCCGGCGGCGCGGCCACTGGCAAAGCAGGCGGTGAGCAAATAGCCACCCGTGGGCGCTTCCCAGTCGAGCATTTCACCGGCGCAAAACACCGGCGGCATCAAATCAGCCGGCGTGGTGACGCGCAGATGCGCATCCAGCCCGCCAAACTTCACGCCGCCCGCGCTGCTGATGGCTTCGTCAATTGGCCGCGCGGCCAGCACCCGCACCGGCAGCGCCTTGATGCCGGCGGCCAGCTGCACCGGGTCGGCAATCGCTTCTTTGCCCAGCACTTCATACAGCATGGCGGCCTTGATGCCGTCCAGGTTCAAGCGGCTCTTGAGGTGGCTTGAGAGCGAACGCGAACCGCGCGGATGCCGCACCTCGACCAGCACCTGTTCAGCCGTCTTGTCGGGCAGCAGGTCGAGCGTGAACGTGGCGCTGCCGTGCGCGGCAATTTCATCGCGCAGCAAGCTGGACACTGCATAAATCAGGCTGCCTTCCACCCCCGTCGCCGTGGCCACGAACTCGCCCTTGCGGCTGAAACTGCGGCCCTGCGAATCGGTGAAATGAATCGCCACCGACTTGAAGGGCTGGCCCGCAAAGCGGCTGGAGAAATGCTCGGTCCAGCCGGGCTGGGGTGCCGGGCTTTGGCCGATCAGTTCGCGCAAAAAGTTGCGCCGGGTTTCGCCCTGCTCGGCCACTTCTGCGGCGGCGCCGGCCACCACGTCAAAGCCGCAGTTCGACGGCTGCAGCGGTGCCACCGCCACACCGCGCTCGGCCAGCAGCGGCACCCACGCGCCGTCAGAACCCAGGCGCGTCCAACTGCCGCCGCCCAGCGCCAGCACCACGGCATCGGCCTGTGCCAGCACCTCGCCCGCCGGGGTTGAAAACTTCAGCGCGCCGTCTTCGGCCCAGCCCAGCCAGCGATGGCGCATCGAAAACTGCACGCCCGCCTGGCGCAGGCGCTGCAGCCAGGCGCGCAGCAGCGGCGCGGCCTTCATGTCCTTGGGAAACACCAGCCCCGAGCTGCCGACAAAGGTTTCAATGCCCAGCGCTTCGGCCCAGGCGCGCAGTTCAGCCGGTCCAAACTCGGCCATTAGCGGCTGCAAGCCGGCACCGTGTTCGCCATAGCGGCGCATGAACACCTCGGGCGGCTCGGAATGCGTCAGGTTCAGACCGCCCCGGCCAGCCAGCAAAAACTTGCGACCCACAGAAGGCATGCTGTCGTACAGCCGCACGGAAACGGACGGGCCGGCGCTGGCCAGAATTTCAGCCGCCATCAGGCCGGCCGGGCCGCCGCCGATCACCGCGACGCGCAGGGGTTGGGAAAGAGGTGTTTCGTGGTTCAAGGGGAAATCCGTCTGCACAGAAAGTGCCATGTGAGGTGAAAGGTGAAGGGCTGAACAAAACTGGGGCCAAGGCTTCGAACGCTCTGTTTTTGATAGCTGTATACGCCCGTGTACCGTGCGCAAGCGCCCTAAAAGACTTGAATTTTCATCCAAAACGTGTTACGGGCGGCTCTGGCTGAAGGCCCCGATTATTGCAGGCTCATTCCACAGGCAGCGCTGGCGTCTTGCCGTACTGACGCCCCAAACCGATGGTGCATGAAGAAATGACACCTGCGCCAACCCGCGTCATGGCGAACGAAGCGCAACCATCGATGCCGACGCGTCATCAGCGCTGCAGCGCCACGGCCTGCCGCCTTCGGGTGATGGCATGCTTTTTTGCCATAAACGGCCACGGCAAAAAGGCCAGCCCACCGGGGCACGTGCAGTTAAAGTCCTTCAGTCAAACGCCGTCAGCCGGCCCCCATCACGCCCCCAACAAAAAATCATGGCCCTCAAAAAATCCGAACTCTATTCTTCCCTCTGGAAATCATGCGACGAACTGCGCGGCGGCATGGACGCCAGCCAGTACAAAGACTATGTGCTGGTGCTGCTGTTCGTCAAATACGTGTCTGACAAATACGCCGGCGATGCCCATGCGCTGATCGACGTGCCCGCTGGCGGCAGTTTTGCCGACATGGTGGCGCTGAAAAACGACAAGGAAATTGGCGACAAGATCAACAAACTGGTCGCACGCCTGGCGGAGGCCAATGAAACGCTCAAGGGCGCCATCAACGTGGCTGACTTCAACGACGAAGAAAAGCTCGGCAAGGGCAAAGACATGGTAGACCGGCTCACCAAGCTGGTCGGCATTTTTGAGGGACTGGACTTTGGCCGCAACCGGGCCGAAGGCGACGACCTGCTGGGCGATGCCTATGAATACCTGATGCGCCACTTCGCCACCGACTCCGGCAAAAGCAAAGGCCAGTTCTACACGCCCGCCGAAGTCTCGCGCGTGATGGCGCAGGTGATTGCGCTGGGCAAGGCCAAAGACGCCCGCCAGAGCATTTTTGACCCGACCTGCGGATCGGGCTCGCTGCTGCTCAAAGCGCATGACGAGGCCAAAAGCCGCACCGGGCTTGATCTGGCGCTGTACGGCCAGGAAATGGACAACGCTACATCGGCCCTGGCGCGCATGAACATGGTGCTGCACGACTGCCCGACGGCTGAAATCTGGCAAGACAACTCGCTGGCCAGCCCGCATTTTGTGCAAAACGGCGCGCTGCAAACCTTCGACTACGTGGTAGCGAATCCGCCGTTCTCGACCAAATCGTGGACCAACGGCGTGAACACCGCCAACGACCCTTACGCGCGCTTTGACTACGGCACGCCACCCGACAAGAACGGCGACTATGCGTTTTTTCTGCACATCCTCAAGTCGCTCAAAAGCACTGGCAAAGGCGCAGTCATCTTGCCGCACGGCGTGCTGTTTCGTGGCGGCGCGGAAGGCAGCATTCGCAAAAGCATCGTGCGCCAGGGTTTCGTCAAAGGCATCATCGGCCTGCCTGCCAACCTGTTCTATGGCACGGGCATTCCGGCCTGCATCATCGTGCTCGACAAGGAAGGCGCGGCGGGCCGCAACGGCATTTTCATGGTCGACGCCAGCAAGGGCTTCATCAAGGACGGCAACAAAAACCGCCTGCGCGCCCAGGACATGCACCGCATCGTGGACACCTTCACCCGCCTGGCCGAAGTGCCCAAATACGCCCGCATGGTGCCGTTGGCCGAGATTGCCGGCAACGACTTCAACCTGAACCTGCCGCGCTACATCGACAGCACCGCGCCCGAAGACCTGCAAGACATCGCGGCGCATCTGAAAGGCGGCATTCCGCTGCGCGACATCGACGGCTTGGCCGCCTACTGGCAAGAACTGCCCGGCGTGCGCCAGGCGCTGTTTGCCGACGCCGACCGGCCCGGTTACTGCCAGCTCAAAGTAGCGCCCGGCCAGATCAAGGCCACCATCTTCGGCCACGGTGAATTTACCGCCTTCAACCAGACCGTGACGCAGCGCTTTGCCGACTGGAAGCAAGCCCACACGCCGCGCCTGAACGGCATCCAGCCGGGCGACCGGCCCAAGGCGCTGATTGAAGCGCTGTCCGAAAGCCTGCTCAAGGCGTTTGACGCCGCGCCGCTGATTGACGCCTACGACGTGTACCAGCACCTGATGGACTACTGGGCCGAAACCATGCAGGACGATGTCTGGATGATTGCCACCGACGGCTGGAAAGCCGTGCAGACCGGCCAGCCCAACACCGACCTGATTCCGCCCGCCCTCATCGTCGCCCGCTTTTTTGCCGCCGAACAGCAGGCGCTGGAAACGCTGCAGGCCGCGCGCGACGCCATCGGCCGCCAGATGGAAGAGCAAGACGAAGAACACGGCGGCGAAGACGGTTTGCTGTTTGAGGGCAAAACCGACAAAGGCAAGCTCAGCGCCAAAAGCGTCAAAGACCGGCTGAAAACCATCAAAGGCGACCCGAACGCCAAAGACGAGGCCAAAGCGCTCGAAACCTGCGCCGCGCTGATTGAACAAGAAGCCAGCGCCGGTAAAAAAGCCAAGGACGCGCAAAAAACGCTCGACGCCAAAGTAGCCGCCCAATACGCGCAACTGAGCGCCGCCGACATCCAGACGCTGGTGATCCAAGACAAATGGCTGGCCGCACTGACCGCCAGCGTGCAAAGCGAACTCGATCGCGTCAGCCAGGCGCTGACCGGGCGCATCCGCCAGTTGGCCGAACGCTACGCAACGCCGCTGCCCGCGCTGTGCGACGAGGTGGACGTGCTGACGGGCCGGGTCGATGCGCATTTGAAAAAGATGGGGTTTGAATGGTGAAATCGCCATCCGGTTCGTTCCTCCACGCACTCCTGCAGTGCAGCGCTTATTAAAGAAACCAGGCTTTTTTTTAATAAGGCAATTTCTTATTTAAGGTTTGTTCACCATGCAAGCTAATTCCAGCGCCCACACCCTGCCCCTGCTGCCCGATTTGGGCGACATCGAAACCAAGCCCGTGCTCAAAAAACTCGCCCGCGCGCACCAGGCGTTGGCCGAACTCAAAGGCGTGGCGGCCAGCATGCCCAACCAGCGTATTTTGATCAGCACCTTGTCGCTGCAGGAAGCCAAAGACAGCTCCGAAATTGAAAATATCATCACTACCCACGACGATCTTTACCGCAGCGACAGCGTCCGTCGCCACTTCATCACCCTGGCCGCCAAAGAGGTACATAACTACGCAGAGGCTCTGCGCGCCGGATTCGAGCGCGTACAACAAACCGGCCTGCTCACCATCAACGACATTCTGACCATCCAGGCGGGCATTGAAGAAAACCACGCCGGTTTTCGCAAGCTTCCCGGCACGGCGCTCAAAAATGACCAGACGGGCGAAACCCTCTACACCCCGCCCCAGCACCCGGATGACATCACCGCGCTAATGAGCAACCTGGAGCGCTTCATCAATGACCCTGATCTGTGCGACTGGGATCCACTCACCAAAATGGCGGTGATTCACCATCAGTTTGAGAGCATTCACCCGTTTTACGATGGCAATGGCCGCACCGGGCGCGTCATCAACATCCTGTATCTGGTGCAGCAAGGGCTGCTCGATACGCTGGTGCTTTACCTTTCACGCTATATCAATCAGCACAAGGCCGACTATTACCGCCTGTTGCAAGCCGTGCGTGACAACCAGCACAACAGCGAGCCGTGGCAAGACTGGCTGATCTTCATGCTGAGTGGCGTCGAGCAAACCGCCCGCCAGACCACTACGCTGGTGGTACAGATCAGGACACTGATGCAGGAGGTCAAGCACCGCCTGCGCACAGAGCTACCCAAACTCTACAGCCAGGACCTGATCAACAACCTGTTTCATCATCCGTACACCAAGATCGATTTCTTGATGGAAGAGCTGATGATCCATCGAAACACCGCCACTAAATATCTGGAGGAACTGGTGCGCATTGGCTTGCTGACCAAGCACAAGCTGGGCAAAGACAACTACTACCTCAACACCGACCTGTACGACCTGCTGCATGGCGTGGGCGAGCGCAAGGCAGGCGACATGTCATGACGGATGCGCCTTTAACATCGCGGCCAAACCCTGTGCATGTTTCCATGACATGCACAAGAAAACCAACTTTCTTGTGCATGTCATGGAAACATGCCACTAAAACCGCCCCATCGTGTGCATGAAGCCCACCCTGATTTTTCACGAAGCCCACCCATGACCCACTCAGAACGCGTGCCTGCCGCCCTGCAGGAAAAATTCAACGCCATCAGCCAGGCCACCGACGCTTTTTGCGACTTGCGGCTGAATGACGATTACAAAAAAATGGTTCGCGCCGCGCTGGCCGCGCTGAGCCGCAAGCGCCCTTCGCCGCTGCTTAAAAGCAAGGACAACGCCTGGGCGGCGGGCGTGGTGCATGCGGTGGGCATGGTGAACTTTTTGTTTGACCCGTCGCAAACCCCGACCTGCACGGCGCCAGAGATTTACGCCCATTTCGGCGTGAGTTCCAGCACCGGCCTGCTGCGCTCGAAAGAAACCCGCGACGCCTTGGACATGAGCCAGTTGTCTCCGGAATGGACGGTGGCCGGCAATAGGGACAACAACCCGCTGATCTGGCTGCTCGAAGTCAACGGCCTGCTGGTCGATATGCGGCACATGCCGCTGGAGGTGCAGGAAATCGCGCTGGCGCAAGGGATGATTCCGTATATTCCCGGCCAGAAAGACGCGCAGCCATGAGCGCGGCGCTGAACGCAGAAGTGCCCGAAGGCTACAAGCTGACCGAGGTGGGGGTGATTCCGGGGGATTGGGAGGTTAGTCTGCTCCACGAAATTTCTGAAAAAATTATGGTCGGAATCGCCAGCGCGGCAACTCACGCCTACCGAGATAGGGGGATCGTTATGTTTAGAAATCAGAACATCAAACCCGGATATTTAGATGATTCAGACATACTTTACATAGCTGAGGAATATGAAGAAACTTTCAAAAATAAGCGACTAAAGTCCGGTGACTTGCTCACTGCTAGAACTGGTTACCCTGGAACTACGAGTATCGTTCCACTTGCCTACGAGGGCGCTCAAAGTTTTACGACACTGATTACTCGACCTCGCGTAAGTGCAATTGACCCCTCATATCTGTGCTATTTCATTAACTCAGAAGTCGGGCAATTATTTTTTGAGCAAAACCAAATTGGCGGTGGCCAAAAGAATGTAAATGCTGGCAGCTTGAAACAGCTTCCCGTTCCACTACCACCAACCCTTGAAGAACAACGCGCCATCGCCACCGCCCTGTCGGATGTGGATGCCCTGCTCGCCAAGCTGGACCAGCTCATCGCCAAGAAGCAGAACCTCAAACAGGCCGCCATGCAGCAACTCCTCACCGGCCAGACCCGGCTGCCGGGGTTTAGTGGAGATTGGGTGTTACGACCGCTGGCTTCGGTAGTTTCTGGTTTAGAGGCTGGCGTAAGTGTCAATTCGGTTGATCACATTGATCCGCATAGCTCAACTGAGCCGTGCATTCTCAAAACTTCAGCCGTTTTCGATGGGAATTTCGATCCGGCTGAGTGCAAGTTGATTGACCGCCGAGATATAAGTCGCGCAAAGCTTAGCCCTCGCAAAGATTCGATCATCATCAGTCGAATGAACACGCCCAATCTCGTTGGCGAAGTGGGTTACGTGGCACAAGATTTCCCAAATCTCAACTTGCCAGATCGCTTGTGGATGACTCGTTTCGTAAGTGGCGCAGATATTTCGGCCCGCTGGTTGGCTTACGTGATGAGCAGCACTCAAATCAAAGAACTCATTAAGGGCCTTGCTACCGGCACCAGTGGAAGCATGAAAAATATTGCAAAAGGCGCTTTGCTGTCTTTGCAATTGACATTTCCGCCGAAGGCCGAGCAAACCGCCATCGCCACCATCCTCTCCGACCTGGACGCCGAACTCGCCGCCCTGCAAGCGCGGCAGGACAAGACCCGCGCCCTCAAGCAGGGAATGATGCAGGCGCTGCTGACCGGGCGCATCCGGCTGGTCTGATCGCTGCGCCTGTCCAGTCAGGCCATTTCTCCAAAACTAATGATCAAATTAGGCTCTAGCGCATACTGCACGGGCGCAAGCAGCTATCAAAACAAGAGTATTTTCAGACCCAAAAACTTGTCACAAGCCCGTCACCAGACCAACATTTATTGACTTTTATCTTTAATCCGATAAATTATCTTTAACAAAATAATTAAAGATAATTGAATGATCCACTACCCCCGAACTGCGCTGGCCGAAGAGCTGGTGACCGCGCTGCAAGGCAAAGCTGCTTTCAGCGATGCCCACAACGGGTTGTTTCTGGCGGCACCCCGGCGCACCGGCAAATCAACTTTCTTGCAAGCCGACTTGCAGCCCGCGCTGGAACGCCAGGGCGTGGTGGTCGTTTATGTGGATTTGTGGGCCGATCAGCGCCGTGACCCGGGCGCGCTGGTGGCCGATGCCATTGGCCGGGCTTTGCAGCCGCACCTGGGGCGCGTGGCCCGGCTGGCCAAAGCGTCGGGGCTGGAGAGCGTGACGATTGCCGGCGCGCTGAAGATTGATACCCGCAAGATCGGCCAGCTTGATGGCGCCACGCTGCCCGATGCACTGCGCGCTTTGCTTGAGGCGGCCCGGGCCCCGGTGGCGCTGATCATTGACGAAGCACAGCATGCGCTGACCAGCGACGCCGGCGAGGCGGCCATGGCCGCGCTGAAGTCGGCGCGCGACCAGCTGAACCGGCCGGGCACCGCCAACCTGATGCTGGTGATGTCGGGGTCTGACCGCGACAAGCTGCTGCGCCTTGTCAACACCAACGGGGCACCGTTTTATGGCTCACAAATTCAGCGCATGCCCGAGCTGGGGCCGGACTTCATTGCGCATATTGGCCAGTTGATTGAAACCCAGCGGCCCGACCTCCAGCCCGTGGACACGCCGGCGCTGCTGACGGCTTTTCAGCGTTTTGGCAGTCGTCCGCAGTTTTTCATGGAGGCGCTGGGGCAGGCGCTCAGCCCGCTGGCAGCCTTGAATACGCGTTTTGAGTTGGCCATGGCGCAAGCCGCCGGGCAGCGCCAGGCCGACGATGAGGCGCAAATGGAGTCGGAGTATCTGGGCCTCAAGCCCGTGGAGCAGGCGGTGCTGTGGCGGCTGCTGGCGCAGGGCCAGCGCTTTCGCCCTTATGACGCCGAGGCGCTGCGCTTTTACCGTGACAAGACCGAAGACGGCGTGAGCCCGCAAAAAGTCCAGAACGCGCTGGAAGCGTTGCGCCAGCGCTCACCGGCCATCGTCTGGAAATCAGCCCGGGGCGAATATGCCGTGGACGACGCGGCCATGCACCGCTGGTTTGAGCAACGCGTAGCGGCCAGCACCTGGCCACCCGTCGGGCGGCAAACCGATCTGGATTTTGAGACTGTGAAACCTGAATAACATGCTGTCGGCACACAAGAACAAAGGCAACTCATGACCACCGTCGGCCAAACCGAAAAGAAAACCCAGTCCCGCGTCGTCGCCCTGCTGCGCGACCGGCTGCATTACCGTTACCTGGGCAACTGGGCGAGCCGCGTGGGCAATAGCAACATTGAGCCGGAACTGCTGAGCGCCTGGCTGGCGGTGCAAGGCGTGCCGCCGGCGCTGGCCAAGCGGGCGATTTTCGAGCTGCAAAAAGTGGCTGGCGACACCAGCCAGCGCCTGTACGAGCGCAACCGCGCGGTGTACCGGCTGCTGCGCTACGGCGTGAAGCTGAAACCCGAGCTGGGCGAAAACACCGTCACGGTCTGGCTGGTGGACTGGCAGAACCCGCACGCCAACGACTTTGCGTTTGCCGAGGAAGTCACGGTGAAGGCGGCCAATGCCAAAGCCGCCGGCAAGCGGCCCGACATCGTGCTGTACATCAACGGCCTGGCGCTGGGCGTGCTGGAGCTCAAGCGCTCGACGATTTCCGTGTCAGAAGGCATTCGGCAGAACCTGGACAACCAGGAAAAGGCGTTCATCGAGCCGTTTTTTTCGACGATGCAATGGGTCATGGCGGGCAGCGACAGCGCGGGTCTGCGCTACGGCACCACGGGCACGCAAGAAAAATATTACCTGCAGTGGGTTGAAGACGGCGGCGACTTTGCGGCAGAGCCGAATTTGCTCGACCGCCAGCTGTTGCAGGTGTGCCGCCCTGCCCGGCTGCTGGAGCTGGTGCATGATTTTGTGGTGTTTGACGCGGGCATCAAAAAGCTGTGCCGCCAGAACCAGTATTTTGGCGTGAAGGCGGCGCAAGACTTCATTGCGCGGCGCGAAGGCGGCATCATCTGGCACACCCAGGGCAGCGGCAAGAGCCTGACGATGGTCTGGCTGGCCAAATGGATTCTGGGCAACCGGCCCGGCGCGCGGGTGCTGATCATTACCGACCGCACCGAGCTGGACGAGCAGATTGAAAAAGTGTTTACCGGCGTGAACGAAACCATTTGCCGCACCCAAAGCGGCGCAGACATGCTTGCGCGGCTGAACAGCCTTGAAGAAACGCTGCTGTGTACGCTGATCCACAAGTTTGGCGGCAAAAGTGGCGATGACGACCGCAACGACCCCGCCAGCAAGGAAGCCGCGCAGGCCTTCATGGCGTCGCTGCGCAACCTGCCCGCCGACTTTGTGGCCAAGGGCGACCTGCATGTGTTTGTCGATGAATGCCACCGCACGCAAAGCGGCGACCTGCACACGGCCATGAAGGCGCTGCTGCCCAATGCGGTGTTTATCGGTTTTACCGGCACGCCGCTGCTGAAAGCCGACAAGCAAAAAAGCATTGAGGTGTTTGGCCGCTACATCCACACCTACAAGTTTGACCAGGCGGTGCGCGAAGGCGTGGTGCTGGACTTGCGCTACGAAGCGCGTGACATTGACCAGTCAATCACCTCGCCCAAGAAAATCGACGACTGGTTCGAGGCCAAAACTCAGGGTCTCAACGACCTGGCCAAGGCCCGGCTCAAGCAAAAGTGGGGAACGATGCAGCGGGTGCTGTCAAGCCAGTCGCGGCTTGAGCAAATCGTGGCGGACATCTTGCTCGACATGGCGATCAAGCCGCGCCTGAGCGACGGCCACGGCAACGCCATGCTGGTGGCAGGCAGCATTTACGAAGCCTGCAAGTTCTACGAGCTGTTCAGCAAGACCGAACTGAAGGGCAAATGCGCCATCGTCAGCAGCTACGCGCCGGGCGTAGCGGATGCCAAGGGCGAAACCACGGGCGCGGGCGACACCGACAACCTGTTCAAGTACGGCGTGTACCGGCAGATGCTGGCCGACTGGTTTGGCGAATCGCCCGAAGCCGCGCAGGGCAAGGCCGGCCCGTTCGAGCTGGCGGTAAAGCAAAAATTTATTAAAGAGCCGGGCCAGATGAAACTGCTGATCGTGGTGGACAAGCTGCTGACCGGCTTTGACGCGCCGTCGGCGACTTACCTCTACATCGACAAGCAAATGCGCGACCACGGCTTGTTCCAGGCGATTTGCCGCGTGAACCGGCTTGATGGCGAGGACAAGGAATACGGCTACATCGTCGATTACAAGGATTTGTTCAAAAGCCTGGAGGGCGCGGTGCAGGACTACACCAGCGGCGCGCTGGATGGTTTTGACGCCGACGACGTGAAAGGTTTGCTGGAAAACCGGCTGGAAAAAGCGCGGGATGACCTGGAAGACGCGCGGGAAGCCGTCAAGGCGCTGTGTGAACCGGTGCATCCCCGAAAACAGCCTGTAGATTACTTTCGGTTCTTTTGCGCGAAAGATTCGGGCGACGCTGCTCAGATCAAGGAAAACGAGCCCAAACGGCTCAAGCTCTACCAGTACACCGCCCGCCTGCTGCGCACCTATGCCGCGATTGCCAGCGAACTGGCCGGCGCAGGCTACAACGCGCAGGAAATCACGACGCTTCAGACCGAGGTCGATCATTACGCCCGGGTGCGCGACGAAGTCAGAATCACCAGCGATGACTTCATCGACCTGAAAGCCCACGAGCCGGCCATGCGGCATTTGATTGATACCTACATCCGGGCCGAGGACAGCGAAAAGCTGTCGGTGTTTGATGACCTGACGCTGATTGAGCTGATCGTCGAACGCGGGCCGGACGCGGTCAACGCCCTGCCCGAGCGCATCCGGCAAAGCGAAGAAGCGGTGGCCGAAACGATTGAAAACAACGTGCGCAAGCTGATCATCAACGAGTCGCCGGTGGACCCGGCCTATTACGACAAGATGTCTGCGCTGCTCGATGCGCTGATTGCGCAGCGGCGCCAGGGCGTGCTGGGCTACAAGGACTATCTGGAAAAAATCGCCGCGCTGGCGAAGCAGGCGACGGTGCCGGGTGGCACGGCAGCAAGCTATCCGCCTGAAGTGAATACGCCGGCGCTGCGGGCGCTGTTCAACAACCTGGGCAGCCGCTTGCCTGCTTTGGCGCTGGCGGTGGATGCGGCGATCCGGGCCAGCCTGATGGCCGATTGGCGCGGCAGCAGCCTGAAAATCAAAAAAGTGCGGTTGGCCATCCGGCATGCGCTGGCCGCTGCGATGCCGGCCAGCCTGGGTGGGGTTGCCACGGAAGCGGGCGCAAGCGTCGCAGTGCCGCCCGACCTGGACGCTGAAACCGACCGCATTCTGGCGCTGGCGCAGCAGCAGCAACATGACTATTGAAGCTGCCGTGCAGCGCCTCACGGTCAGCGGCATTGCCGTGGAAGTGGTGCGCAAGGACATCAAGAACCTGCATCTGGGGGTGTATCCGCCGCTGGGCCGGGTGCGCGTAGCCGTACCGTGGGTGATCAGCGATGAAGCCGTGCGGCTGGCGGTGATTGACAAACTGGGCTGGATCAAACGCCAGCGCGCCCAGTTTGCCAAGCAGCCGCGCCAGTCCGAACGCGAGATGGTCAACGGCGAAAGCCATTATTTTCTGGGGCAGCGCTACCGGCTGCGCGTGCATGAACACGCGGGACCAGCGCGCGTAGCGCTGCGGGGAATTGCGTCGCTCGACCTGTTCATGCGGCCAGGCAGCACGGCCCAGCAGCGCGAAACGGTGCTGTTGCACTGGCACCGGACACAGTTAAAGGCGCTGATTCCGCCGCTGTTGGCGCACTGGCAGCCGCTGCTGGGCGTAGCGGTGTCAAGCTGGGGTGTCAAAAAAATGAAAACCAAATGGGGTTCGTGCAACGTGGCGGCGCGGCGCATCTGGCTGAATCTGGAACTGGCCAAAAAGCCCGACTCCTGCCTGGAATACATCGTGGTGCATGAGCTGGTGCATTTGCTGGAGCGCCAGCACAACGCGCGCTTCACGGCGCTGATGGCGCAGCATTTACCCGACTGGCAGCAACGGCGCGCTTTGCTGAAAGCGTCCGTGCTGGGGCATGAGGTCTGGGCGTATTGAAGACCTCAATGACGGCGGGTGGCCTGTTCAGCCGAGTTCCACCATCGTTCCCAGCCCCGTCAGAAAAGCCGCTTTCACCGTGGCGTCGGGGTAGATCAATTGCACGGCGGCGCGGTAGGTGCGCATTTGGGCGATCAGTGCGGGCTGCAGTTCGGGGGCCGGGGCGGTCTTGTAGTCGAGCACCCACCACTGGCCTTCGTAACCGGCGTCCTGGCGCCGTACCAGCCGGTCCATGCGCAAAGGCTGGCCTTTGTACACCAGGTCTACTTCGTTGCCCTGCCAGGCCACCGCGTTACTCCAGGCCCAGGCCCCCTCGCCGTGCAGGATGCGCTGCGCCAGCGCGCTGGCTTCTTGCGCCTGGGCTGGATTGAGGCGAAATTCACGCGCCACCGCGCCCACATGCGCCGGCGACGACGGGCCGCCCCACTCCAGCAGGCGGTGCATGGCCTTGCCAATGCGGGCAATGGCCGGGTCTTCTGGCGGCTGTGCATCAAGGTCCACATCCGGCGCTTTCACGTCGGGGGCAGGCGGCAGTTCGGGCAGCATGAATACTGCAGCGGCTGGCGGCGCGGCGCTGGCCAAGTCGGGGGCGCTGACCACTATCTCTGTCGTCTCCTGAATAAAAAGTGCGCCCGACGGGGTTGCCATCGCAATCGCCACGTCCAGGCACACATCGACTTCAGCCAGCTCCAGCGGCGGCGCAAAATCCTGCAGCCGCTGCCACCAGCTGTCGGTGGTGGCCCGGTGCGGCACGATGGAGGAAATCACCAGCGTGTGCCGGGCGCGTGTCATGGCGACGTACAGGGCATTGAGTTCTTCGCGCTTGCGGGCGGTCTGTTCGGCGGCCAGCGCTTCGCGGGCGCATTCCGGCGGCAAGCTTTCGCTGACCAGAAAAACAAACTTTTGCGGCGCGGCGGCTTCGCCGGGCCAGTCAATCAGCACGCCCATGCTGTCGG
Source organism: Polaromonas sp. CG_9.5 (assembly GCF_035984465.1). Classification (NCBI taxonomy): domain Bacteria; kingdom Pseudomonadati; phylum Pseudomonadota; class Betaproteobacteria; order Burkholderiales; family Comamonadaceae; genus Polaromonas; species Polaromonas sp. CG_9.5. The sequence goes on along the minus strand of NZ_JAXCHR010000009.1, from coordinate 4,848 downwards.
CATTGCGCTCGACGGTGTCAGTGTCGAGCAGCAGCACGGCTTCGGCTTCCAGCCCCTTCGCGCCGTGGATCGTCAGCAAGCGCACGGCGTCACTGTTGACGGCCACCGGCGCCCGCAGGCCGCCCGCCTTGAGCGCCCGCACCAGACCGTAAGGCGTGGCATAGCGCCCGCCGCCATGACCCAGCGCCACGCCGAGCAAGGCGCGCAAGTTGGCCAGCACGGTGCTGCGCTGGGTGGCCGGCGCGGCAGCCGCAAAACGCGCCAGCACGTCGCCATCGTCATAAATGGCCTGCAGCGCATCGTGCGGCGGCAGGCTGTCCAGCCAGCCTTTCCATCGCATCAAAACAGGCGACAGCGCTTGCAGTTCGGGCGCAAGCAGCTCTGTTTTTTGTAGCAATTCAAACCACGGCAGGTGCAGTTCCCGCTTCAACAGCGCGATCTGCAACAGGCTGGCATCGTCCAGGCCAAACAGCGGCGAACGCAGCGCCCGCGCCAGTGACAAGTCGTGCTGTGGCGACACCAGCACATCGAGCAGCGCCACCATGTCCAGCACTTCGCAGCAGTCGATCAAATCGGTTTTTTCGCCGATCTGGGCCGGTATGTTCAGCGCCCGCAACTCTTGCTGCAGCGGCAGCAGGCCGGCCCGCTTGCGCGACAGCACCATCACCTCCCTGGGCTTGAGGCCGGTGGCGATTTGCCCGGCAATCCACGCGGCGGCCTGACGCGCTTCCAGCGTGCGCAGGGTTTCCTCGGGCAGCTCGCGCGGCGTCGTCAAGCTGTCGCGCCAAAGATCGGCCTGCGCCGCATCGCCATCGGCCTGCGCGCCAGTGAGCCGGGGAATTGGAGGCAAGCACCCGGTTTCACCCTGCCGGGGCGAGTCGGTGGTGTGGTCCCGAAAACCGTCGTAGCCGTCCAGCGTGCGGGCATGGCCCATGACGGCGTTTACCGTGGCAATTACGTCCTGCGCATTGCGGCGGGTGTGGTCGCAACTGAGCAAATCGCCGCCCAGGCCCTCGACTACAAAGGCCTGCGCGGCGCGAAACACCTGCGGCTCGGCGCGGCGAAAGCGGTAAATGCTTTGTTTCGGGTCGCCGACCAGAAACACGCTGGGTGCTGCGCCCGCGCCGCCATAGCCGCTCAGCCACGAAGACAGCGCCTGCCACTGCAGCGGGTTGGTGTCCTGGAACTCGTCAATCATCAGGTGCTTGATGCTGGCGTCAAGCCGCTCTTGCACCCAGCCGGCCAGCACCGGGTCGCCCAGCATGACCAGCGCGGCGCGCTCGACATCGTTCATGTCCACCCAGCCACGGTCGCGCTTGAGCTGGATATAGGCAGCAATCAGCACGCGGCTCAAGCGCGCCATGCGCTGCTGGTGCAGCCAGGCGGCATGCTGCTGGCGCGCCTTGCACAGCGCCTGCAATTCAGGCTCGGCCTCTTGCGCGGCGGTAAATTTGGTGAGGTTGTTCGTCAGCCGGTCTTCGTCCGCCACGAAAAACGCCTTGCGCAGCATGTCGCAACGCAGCGCCAGGTTGTCGGTTTCAAAGGCCTCCACCACGGCGGCAGCGGCCTTTTGCGGTGTCTTGTTTTTCTCGGCGCCCAGTTGGCGCGCACGCGCCAGCCAGGTTTGCTGTGCGGCCGGGCTGGCCAGCACCTGCTCCGGAAAATCGAGCGCGGCAAATTCAGGAAAAAGAACCGCGAACGGCTGAACCGACGCATCGACCACGCCTTTTTCGTCGGCCAGCAAAAACTCGGTTCGCTTGTCCAGCGCGGTCTTCAGCGCCTTGTCGGTTTGAAAGCGGCCGTGGCTGCGCACCAGCGTTTCAAAATCGGCCTTGAGCGGCGCATCGGCCATCACTGCCGCATAAAACCGCCGCCAGACCAGCGCGCGCGCCGGGCCGTCGTCTTCGAGCAGTTCGTAATTCACCGGCATTTCCAGCCGGTGCAGCACCGCCACGGGCGCATTGCGCAGCAAGGCGGCAAACCAGCTGTGAAAGGTGCGAATCTGCACCGAGCGGCCGTTGGCGAGCATGGAGCGGTATAAATTTGATAGCTGCTTGCGCACGTCTGCATTGGACTGCGGGCTTTTTTGGCTTGAAACACCGCGCATGACGAGCTCTTGGCGCAGCGTCTCGTCGTCAGCATGGGTGAATTCTTTCAGCCAGTCGTCCAGCCGCTCGCGCATTTCACCGGCGGCTTTGCGGGTGAAGGTGATGGCCAGGATTTCATGCGCCCGAACGGCTTCGCGCAGACTGCCGTCGGCCTGTACCTGAAGCGCAGCGCCGTCGAGCAGCGCCCGCACGATGCGCGACACCAGCATCCAGGTCTTGCCCGCGCCAGCGCAGGCCTCGACCGCCACGCTGCGGCGCGGATCACAGGCAATCGCGTAAAACGCGTCAGCAGAAACGGACTGGCCGTTGCATTCATAAGCGGCGGTCATATCAATTTTTTTGTTATAAAAGTGTCGAAATTAAAGACTTATTCACATTTTAAAAAACAATCCCAACAAAAACAGCAAAAGCATTTCAAAAACAAAAACCTGCGAGAGCTAAATACCAAACAATAATAAAAATTGAAACTAATAATGATAAATATTATTATTTTTTTGACAATATGAAAAAGTCGGTAAATTTTCTAAAAAAAAGTGGAAATTTTTTTACATCCATATCGCTTGTTCCACAGCATTTCTAATTCTTTTTGCTTTTGCACTTCCAATAAGTGGTAGTTTTTGAAGATCTTCAACTGATACTTTTACTACATCTTGTACAGTATTTAACCCGCCTTTAATTAACGCATTAATAATTAACTGTGTTAAACCATATGGAATAGCTTGACTAATTTCCAATTTAGACACATGTAAAGATAAAATATCAAGAGCAATCTCGCCATGAGGTTCAGGGCAATTAAAATCTGTCAATCTAGAATTGGGTGGATATTCTACAAGTTCATCATTAGCAAGGGTGACACGAAGCAACGAACTAATTAATTCGTAAGACATAGTATTTCCTGGAATACTCTCAAAAAGAGGACCCAAACTAAGTGCATATCTAGGCCCACGTCCTGATGAACTCTTCCAAAGAGATCGCGATGCTTCCCTTTTAGAAATAAACCCAGTATATTCTAGAATTTCGAATACTTTTCCTATACGTTGTACATGATCACGATGCACGAGCATTGCGTTAACTTTACGCCTTCCACAATCTTCAAAAATAATTGGTGCGATTCTCTCAGCAATATCAAGCATTGGAACATACGCACCAAGTTTCGTCTGAAGCTCATCCAACGCAGGATACAAATAGCTACTAGACAACCATTTCAATCCTTCACCTACAATTTGAACTGAAATAATTTTATGAGTATCTAAATATGCACAGAGCGCGTTAAATGCTCTAACATTACCCAGTACCGATCTACCCAGCAAAAAACCTAATATCGGCTTTAACCTAATTTCTGTTTTCTCTAATAATTTCGGATTATTAGCCTCAAGCAATTTATTAAAAAAATCACCGAAATCAGGCGCTCTTTCATCACGCTGCGCTTCCACAATAGTCGCATCACTGTAAAAATCAAAACGAGCTCCAAATTTTGTAACTCCGGGATATATCGCCGCTTTACAGGAGACAACGCTAGAAGAAATAGTTCTAAAAAAATCAAAAAATCCAACAAGCGAAACTTCTCGTCCAATGTGAGCGACATCGTCAAACATTAAGACAATTCGACGTTGCAAATTTGCTCCCAGCTCGCCTAAAACCTCTTTTAAATCCGCGATAGTAACTATAGATTTTTCTTGTGAATTATATTTAAATCCGCGATCAATTATTTCTTTTTTAATTAAATTCGCAACATAAGGAATTAGTATAGATAAATATTGATCTGCTTGCGCAGCCAAAAGCGGGAAATATCTTAAACTAATATATACGGAAAATACTGACGCTTCATTATTTTTCATTCTCATGTGCGCAGCCAGCATATACGCACTCTTGCCACTCCCCCGAGGCCCCCTAAGCAAAACAGGTCCAGCCACCACAAGTCTTCTTATAAGTTGCTCATCCGTTTGAGAGAACAAATGATAGTGTTTAAATTCGGCGTCAGTGAACTCTTCCGCAGCAAGTCGAAGCCCAATGTCATCCATCTGCATTATTTTCCTTTAGTAGTTATCTGTAACTCAAGTTTTCGAAGCGTATAAAGAGCATTATCGGGAGGAAATGATCTTGAAAAAAGTGGACTGATATGTGTTGCCGTTGCGAGTAAAAGAACGAGCATATAGCAATCCTGCATATGCTGCTCTATCGCTTCTTGGTTAAAAGCAGTACGATCATCTAATAAATATTCTGCATGTACACCTTTTGATAGAGTACTGTATATCTGTGCCAAACGCCCTTTTATCCATTCAAATGGTTTATCTTGATCACTAAGATTAAGCAACCACTTAGAATTTGTATTATCCTGATCGGCTAGCCAGCGTAAACCTGGTGAAATGGCTACCTCACCGACATGCCATCCAAGAGCACTGCGCTCCACTCCTTTATCTAAGCATTTTGACTCCCAAATAGTTCCATTTGGGTGTTTTGTATTTGGAAAAATATCTCCTGTCCAAGTAACAGAAGAAGAGTTCTGGCGCCCTATTTCGAAAGATATATCGCGTTGATTTTTTCTAGCAGCAATAACTCTTAGAGGATCAATCCTAGCCAATAAAGCTGTCAAAGATAATTCAAGAAATTTTCTAGCAAGAAAAGGAAAAACAGCAGAGGCGGGCGGCGTTGTTGCATAAATCCCTCCAATGACGAGGCATCCCCCTGGCCCCCCATTTTTAGGCGGTCCGGACGGATTTAGGGCTTGCGAGTACCACCA
>NZ_JAXCHR010000008.1:0-167500 GCF_035984465.1 Polaromonas sp. CG_9.5 | reverse complement strand
TTTGACCCTGCCGCATTCGACGTGGCCGAAATCAACCAGTGGCTCCACCAGACTGAGTCTTGAATTTCAATACGGGTACTGGGCGGACGCTTACGGTCAGCCTGCGTACCGCCACCTTTATCGTCGCGTGCCAGCGAATTCTTCACACGCGTGAATTGCGCGGTTTGTATCCCTGATCTGTAGTTGTCAATGCGATGAATGCTGGCGCTGTAAAAAGCGCCAGCAGCCGATTGCGCAAGGTGCGCAGGAGACATGCCAGGGCATGCCGGCGCATCTTTATTGCAGGGTTTCCTTGAGCATCGGCAACAGGGGCAGCGGCAACACCTCAATGCCCTCCTCCAGCAATTCGACCGTTTCACGCGCGCTGGCCTGACCCCGAATACTGCGGCCTTCGACTTCCCCGTAGTGCATGCGGCGCGCCTCTTCGGCAAAACGCTGTCCGACATCTTCGGTATGGGCCACCACGTGACGCAAGGCGTTCAGGAAAGCGGCCTGCGCGACGGGGTTCATGGCGTTGCCTTGTTGGTCAATTTCAGGCGAATGGCTGCGGGCGTCCGTGTTGGTCAAGGGCGCTACTGCGGTTGAGGGCGTGTTTTGCGCTTCGTTTAATGTGTTGGTGCCACGGTCATGATGGCCACCGAAATTGAGCCGTGGTGCGCTGGGCATTTTTTGAATGTTGCTGTCGGCACACATTGGGCATTCAATCAAGCCACGCTTGAGTTGATCCTGGAAATCGTCCTCGGATCCAAACCAGCCTTCAAACGAATGCTGATGCGAACATCGGAGATTAAGGACTTTCATGGGCGCAGCATGACTCGGCCATCACAGCACTGCAAGCTGCCAGTCCAAGGCCCAAGTACCCGCCAGTACATTTTGCAGCCACAGCATGCCAGTCAGTGTCTTGGCGTCTGTCACTTGGCCGCTGCCGCACCAGCCCAGCAGTTCGGCTGGCGTAGCAGTAAAGACATCCAGAAATTCGCCGGCATCGAGCTTGCGTTCGCCCAGCGTCAAACCGCGCGCAAACCAGACATCAATGAATTCGGTGGAGTAGGAAATGACCGGATGCAGAACGCCGGCCCTGGCCCATTCGCGTGCGGTGTAGCCGGTTTCTTCCAGCAGTTCGCGTTGCGCGCAAGCCAGCGAGGCTTCGCCGGTATCCAGTTTTCCAGCGGGAAACTCAATCATGACGGCATGCATCGGATACCGGTATTGCCGCTCCAGTACTACCCGGCCATCGTCAAGTAGTGCCACGATCATGACGGCACCGGGATGAATCACGTATTCGCGGCTGGTGTGTCGACCGTCAGGCAGACTGACGGTGTCGCGCAAAACCTCAAGGAAATTACCCTTGAGGATTTGCTCTGAGCTGATCAGCGTTTCCACCAGATGTGCGTCTTTGGTACCACCGGTTTTGTCAAGGACTGGCGCTCGCGTCATGAACGATGCTTAAAAAGATACCGGTAAATGAAACCCGGAAATGCAAACGTCAAGAATAGCGTGCCGGTAATGGCATAAAACTCCCATCCCTGCGGTGAAATCTGCCCGTTACGCTGCTCAAGGTACCTGCCCAAGCTACCCACAAGCAGATACCAGACCACCATTTCCGCGAGGCGCACCGCGAGGTTCTTAGGCGACTTGAGCGTGTAAAGGGCAAAGAGACGATTGGTGACAAACGGCATGTTGGCCATCAACAAGGCCAACAAGACGACAAGCCAAACGGATGAAGTCTGGCTCAAGCTCAGACTCCCAGGGAGTTGACGATGCTTCTGATGGACTGTGCGCACAGTGTCATCAAGCTGCCGGGTGCAATACCCAGCACCAACAACAATGCACCATTGATGGCCAGCACAATCCGCGCATCAGCCGGCGCAGAAATCGGTTGTGCATTGTGGCTGTGGGGCGCATCAAAATACATCACCTTGATAACGCGCAAGTAGTAAAACGCACCAATCAGCGACATCATCACCGCAAAAACGGCCAGCACCAGATAGCTTGTTTGTCCTGAGGAAATAAGCGCCTGCAAAACGCCCAGCTTGGCATAAAAGCCAACCAGCGGCGGCAAGCCGGCCAGAGAAAACATGCTCATCGCCATTACACCTGCGTACAGTGGGCTCCGCTGGTTGAGGCCGGAAAGGTCGGTGATTTCTTCAAACTCATGCCCTGCGCGGGCCAGCAGCAAAATAATGCCAAATGCAGCCAGCGTGGTCAGCACATAAGTCAGCGCATAAAACATAGCCGCGCTATAGGCTGATTCGGTATTGAGCTGATTCCCATTGACCACACCGGCCAACAAGCCCAGCAGCAAAAAGCCCATTTGAGAAATAGTCGAGAACGCCAGCATGCGTTTCAGGTTGGTCTGGGCGACAGCTGCCAGGTTACCAATAAGCAACGAACCAATCGCCATCAATGCCAGCATTTGCTGCCAGTCAATTGCCAGCGGCAACAAGCCCTCAACCAGCAAACGAATGGTCATGGCAAACGCAGCGAGTTGCGGGGCACCGCCAATAATCAAGGTCACGGCTGTGGGGGCTCCGTGGTAAACGTCGGGCAGCCACATGTGAAAAGGTACTGCGCCCAATTTGAACGCAAGACCGGCCACGATGAAGACCAGTCCAAACACCAGCACCTGATGCTTGACTTGCCGGCTGGCAATAGCGTTGAACACTTCATTGATATTGAGCGAACCAGTAGCGCCATAGAGCATGGACAAGCCATACAGCAGGAAACCGGAAGCCAGTGCGCCCAGCACAAAATATTTCATGGCGGCTTCAGTAGCCCGCGCATCGTCACGCCGCAAGGCGACCAGTGCGTAACTGCACAGCGTCATCAATTCCAGTCCCATGTAGAGCACAAGGAAGTTGTGGCCGGAAATCATCACAAACATGCCGAGCAAGGCAAACAGGCTGAGTGTGAAGAACTCGCCGCCGCGCAACATGTCACGGTCAGCAGCATAAGGCCGGCCATAGACAATCGTCATCATCAGGGCAATGCTGGAAAAACACTTGAGCCAACTTCCCATGGGATCGACAACCACCATATTGCCAAACCCGTAGAAGACCTGCCCGCCCATGGCATAAGAAGCTTCCATGACTGCCACTGCAGCCAACGTCAACAGGGTCAACACATAGGTCACTGTACGGCGCGGCGTCTTGACATAAAGATCAGCCAACGCAATCACGCACGCCATGACCAAGAGAATAAGTTCGGGGTAGACCGCGATCCAACTGAGTTTGTCAATCATCTGAATTCTTTGGGTTGCTTAGTTCAGTTTCGAGAGCGCGACATGCTTGAGCAGATCAAGCACCGATGTATTCATCACATCGGTAAACGGCTTCGGATAAATGCCCATGTAAAGCACGGCAATAGCCAGCAAGGCAAGCATCAGGAATTCACGGCTGTTGATGTCCAACATCGTTTTCACGTTTTCATTGGTCACAGGCCCCAAGTAAACCCGCTTGTACATCCAGAGGGTGTAAGCTGCGCCGGAAATCAAGGCACTTGCTGCTGCGGCGCCAATCCAGAAGTTGGCCTTGACCGCACCCAGGATTACCATCCATTCGCCCACAAAACCAGCGGTTGCAGGCAAGCCGCAGTTGGCCATGGCGAACAACAGTGCAAACGCCGCAAACTTGGGCATGGTGTTGACCACGCCACCATAACTGGCAATCTCGCGTGAATGCACGCGGTCATAGAGCACGCCAATGCAAAGGAACATGGCCGCCGAGACAAAACCATGCGCAATCATTTGCACAATGCCGCCAGACACACTGAGGTCATTAAAGAGGAAAAATCCTAGCGTCACGAAACCCATGTGCGCCACCGATGAATAGGCCACCAGTTTCTTCATGTCCCGCTGGACCAGCGCAACCAGGCCCACATAGATAACCGCAACCAGAGACAGCGTAATCATCAGCCAGGCCCATTCACGGGAGGCGTCCGGTGCAATTGGCATGGAAAAACGCAAAAATCCATAGGCACCCAGCTTGAGCATGATGGCTGCCAGCACGGCGGAACCGCCTGTAGGCGCTTCAACGTGAACGTCAGGCAACCAGGTGTGGACGGGCCACATCGGCACCTTGACAGCAAAGGCTGCAAAGAAAGAGAAAAAAAGCAGCGTCTGGACAGTGCCATTCAAAGGCAATTGATGCCATGTCAGGATGTCAAAACTGCCGCCCGACTTGTTGTACAAAAAGATCAGTGCGACCAGCATCAGCAATGAGCCGAGCAGCGTATACAAGAAAAACTTGAAGGCGGCGTAAATCTTGTTGGGCCCGCCCCAGATACCGATGATCAGGTACATCGGGATCAAGGTGGCCTCAAAGAACACGTAGAACAGCATACCGTCCAGTGCAGTAAACACGCCAATCATCAGGCCGCTCAGAATGAGAAACGAAGCCATGTACTGGTTTACACGTGTTGTGATGGATTCCCAGCTGGCAATGATGACAATCACATTGATAAACGCCGTCAACAACACGAACCACAGCGAGATGCCATCTACGCCGATGTGGTAGTTCATATTAAAGCGCTGTACCCAACTGCCCTTCTCGACAAACTGCATGGCCGAGGTGCCCAGCTGAAAGCCGTCGTACAAAGGCAGGGTAATCAGAAAACTGGCAACTGCACCAATCAGTGCGATCCAGCGCACTGTGCGTGCCTGACCGTCCCGACCCAATGCCAATAAACCAACACCAAAAACAATTGGCATCCAGATGGCTAGGCTCAACAATCCCATTTTTTCGCTTCTTTCTTCTTGTAGATTGTTTTATTGATTGAGCCAGACGAAGTACGTCATCAACACAAAGACACCAATAATCATGCCAAAAGCATAGTGGTAGATATAACCCGATTGCAAGCGTCGGACCATGCCCGAAATCCAGCCCACCAGTTTCCAGGAACCATTAACCAACACACCATCGATCAGCTTTTGGTCGCCCACTTTCCAGAAAAGCGTTCCCGTTGCACGCATGCCGCGAGCCAGCACATTTTCATTAAACCAATCGAGGTAATACTTGTTTTCAAGCAGTTTGTAGACAGGATTCAGATTGCGCTTGATCGCAGTTGGCAACGCAGGATTGACCATGTACATGTAGTAAGCCAGCACGACGCCCGACAGGGCAAGCCAGAAAGGAGGCGCAGTCAAGCCATGAATAGCCATCTGCACGGGTCCATGAAACAACTTGGCCAATTCTTCCATGGCGGGATGCCGCTCAAGATTGACAAAAATCGAATCCTTGAAAAAATCGCCGAACAGCATAGGCTCAATCGTCATGAAGCCAATCAGCACGGATGGAATCGCCAGCAAAATCAGCGGCAGCGTGACAACCCATTGGGATTCGTGCGGTTCATGATGCTCGTCGTGGTGACCATGAGCGTCATGCGCATCATGATGAGCATCGGGATTTTGGTCATAGCGCTCTTTGCCATGAAACACCAGAAAATACAAACGGAAGGAATAAAAGGCCGTCACAAAAACGCCAGCCAGCACGGAGAAATACGCAAATCCGCTGCCCCATAGATGGCTTTCACCCACAGCTTCGATGATGCTGTCCTTGGAGTAAAAACCCGAAAACAACGGCGTACCAATCAAGGCGAGCGACCCCAGCAGGAAAGTAATCCAGGTGATCGGCATGTACTTGCGCACACCGCCCATCCAGCGGATATCCTGGTTGTGATGCATGCCGATGATGACCGAGCCTGCAGCCAGAAACAGCAGCGCCTTGAAGAATGCATGCGTCATCAGGTGGAACACTGCGACTGAGTAAGTCGAAGCACCCAGCGCCACAGTCATGTAACCCAGCTGCGACAGGGTGGAATAAGCAATCACGCGTTTGATGTCGTTCTGGATAATGCCCAAAAAGCCCATAAACAACGCGGTAATGGCACCAATCACCATGATGAAACTCAGCGCCGTGTCGCTTAACTCAAACAGCGGTGACATACGTGCCACCATGAAAATTCCAGCGGTCACCATGGTTGCGGCGTGAATCAGCGCCGAAATTGGAGTCGGACCTTCCATTGAGTCTGGCAGCCATACGTGCAATGGAAACTGGGCCGACTTGCCCATAGCGCCGATAAAAAGGCAAATGCAGATGACAGTAATCAGCATCCAGCCAGTGCCGGGCATCGTCAGTTTGGAGAGTTCGTCAGCCTTGGCAAAGGCTTCACCGTAATTGAGTGTGCCGGCATAGGCGGCAATCAATGCGATTCCAAGAATAAAACCAAAGTCGCCAACCCGGTTAACTAAAAAAGCCTTCATGTTGGCGAAAACTGCGCTGGGCTTGTTGAACCAGAAACCAATCAGCAAATAGGACACCAATCCCACAGCTTCCCAACCAAAGAACAACTGCAGCATGTTGTTGCTCATCACCAACATCAACATGGAAAAAGTGAATAGCGAGATATAGGCAAAGAAGCGGTTGTAGCCCGCATCCTCTTCCATATAGCCAATCGTGTAGATATGCACCATGAGTGAGACAAAAGTCACCACGCACATCATCATTGCGGTCAAGCCATCGACCAGAAAACCGACTTCCATTTTCAGGTTGCCCACCGTCATCCAGGTGTAGAGCGTTTCATTAAAGCGGGCACCATCAATAGCAACGCTTTGAAGTGTCATGGCCGAGAGAATGAAGGCCACAAATACACCCAATATGGTGATCGTGTGCGCCAGGCGACGGCCTATCCAGTTACCACCGAACGTGGTACCCAGAATACCGGCCAGCAGCGCGCCAGCCAAAGGTGCCAGCGGAACGGCAAGCAACGTTGATGCAGAAAGGGTTTGGCTCATCTTGTTATTAACCCTGAAGCGTGTTGAGTTCGTCGACGTTGATACTGGACTTGTTACGGAACAGCAGCACCAAAATAGCCAGCCCGATAGCCGATTCAGCCGCAGCGACAGTCAGAATAAAAAACACAAAAACCTGACCAGCCATATCGTTTAAATAATATGAAAAAGCCACAAAATTCATGTTGACCGCAAGCAGCATCAACTCGATTGCCATGAGCAAAACAATCAGGTTCTTACGATTCAAAAAAATTCCGATGACGGAAAGTGCAAAAAGCATAGCCCCCAGCGAGAGAAAATGTCCCAATGTAAGCATCATGATTTTTTTTCCTCAACTGATACGGGAGTGCTGATTGCTGCAGTAGCGGGAACAGCTACCACTGATGGCATCTTGACCAGCCTGACCCGATCCTTCGCCTTGACGCGCACCTGGTCTGCGGGATTGGTCCGTTTGGAATCCTTGCGCTCACGCAATGTCAGAGCGATGGCGGCGATGATGGCCACCAGCAAGATCACTGCCGCGATTTCAAGCGGGTATATATATTGGGAATACAGCACCTTTCCCAACTCTTTGGTATTGGAAACCTGAGCGCCAAGTTGCCCCGCTACTGGCGCGGAAGCGCCTTGCGGAGGCTCACGAAACCCCCCCATCAGAACATAAGACATTTCCAGCGCGATAACAGCGCCCACAGCGCCGGCCAGCGGAAAATGTTTCCAGAAACCTTTGCGAACACTGTCCAGATTGATATCCAGCATCATGACCACAAAAAGAAAAAGCACCATCACGGCACCAACATAAACCAGCACCAGCGTAATTGCCAAAAACTCTGCCTTGAGCAAAATCCACACGGCCGCCGCCTGAAAGAATGCAAGCACTAGAAAAAGAGCTGCATGCACCGGATTGCGGGCTGTAATGACACGGAAAGCTGCAAATAGCAGCACCGCAGCAAACACATAAAAAAGACCTGTTTTAGCGTCCATGTTGGGGTGAATTCTTTCTTGAGCGAGCTATAAAGCGTGGTTAATCAGCGGTATTTGGCATCGACTGCCCTGTTTGCAGCAATTTCAGCTTCATAGCGGTCGCCTACAGCCAGCAGCATTTCCTTGGTGAAATACAAGTCGCCGCGCTTTTCGCCGTGGTATTCAAGAACATGGGTCTCAACAATCGAATCGACTGGGCAACTCTCTTCACAGAAGCCGCAAAAAATGCATTTGGTCAGATCAATGTCATAACGCGAAGTGCGACGGCTGCCGTCTTCACGCACATCAGACTCAATGGTAATGGCCATTGCCGGGCATACCGCCTCGCATAACTTGCAGGCAATACAGCGCTCCTCGCCATTTTCATACCGGCGCAGCGCATGCAAACCCCTAAAACGCGGACTCAATGGCGTTTTTTCCTCGGGAAACTGAATCGTAATCTTGCGGCTGAACATGTACTTGCCGGTCAGGGCCATGCCCTTGAGCAGTTCGGTCAGCATAAAGCTTGAAACAAAATCCTTGACGGAGGCAACTGCACTCATGATGATTTCCTGACGAGCTGGCAAATGTAAATTTGCGGACTGATAGCCGCAGCATTAGGCCGACTCAATTCAAAGTTCTTCCCTGCAAGGGAGAGTAAAAAAATTTGAGCATGGGAGCCCATAAATTCATTTCCAGATGTTGTAAGAGGTCTGCATCCAGGCTCCAACGACGACCAGCCAGATCAAGGTCACGGGTATGAATATCTTCCAACCCAAACGCATGATCTGGTCGTAGCGAAAGCGTGGAAAGGTAGATCGAACCCAGAGAAATATGGTGACAATCACGAAGGTCTTCAGACCCAGCCAAATCCAGCCTGGCACCCAGTTGAACACTACATGGTCAATCGGCGACAACCAGCCACCAAGGAAGAGCAGCACGCAAAGAACCGATACCAATATCATGTTGGCGTATTCAGCCAGGAAGAACATGGCAAACGACATGCCTGAATACTCAACCATATGGCCAGCCACGATCTCGGACTCGCCTTCAACCACGTCAAATGGATGACGATTGGTTTCAGCCAAACTGGAAATGAAATACACCACAAAAATCGGCAACAAAGGCAACCAGTTCCATGACAGGAAAGTCAGTCCTCTGCTGGCAGCCATACCGGAACCCTGGCTCATGACAATATCGGTCATGTTCAGGCTTCCCGACACCATCAACACGACTACCAGGCAAAAACCCATGGCGATTTCATAACTCACCATTTGTGCAGAAGCGCGCATCGCGCCCAAAAAGGCATATTTGGAGTTCGAACCCCAGCCGGCAATGATGACGCCATACACCTCAAGCGACGTAATAGCCATAATGAAAAGCAAACCAGCATTGACATTGGCCAGCGCCACGTCAGGTCCAAAAGGAATTACCGCCCAAGCCGCGAGCGCCGGCATGATCGTCATGATGGGACCGAGGATAAACAGACCCTTGTTTGCCGCCGTCGGAATGATGATTTCTTTGGTCAGCAACTTTAGGGCATCTGCAATTGGCTGCAACAGGCCAAACGGTCCGATACGGTTGGGCCCCAAGCGAACCTGCGTGAATCCGATGGCTTTTCTTTCCCATAAAGTGAGATAGGCCACACATCCCATCAGAGGCGCCAGCAGCGCCACGATCTTGATCAGCACCCAGAGTATGGGCCAAACAGTAGTGGGCCAAATGCCTCCCATCAGACCTTGGCCTGTTGCGTAGATTGCATCAATCATTCGCCGGCCCCTTGCAACGCTGCAGATTGGCGCGCATCGTTCGTCAGTTGCAGCGAAGTCGAACGCCTCACCAGACCGTCAAGTTGATAAATGCTGGCGACTGCTGGAACCGTGCCGGCGACACCGGACAAGACAATCTCACCCTGGCTTGCATTACTCAAGCGGTTTGCAGACACCTGGGGTTCATTGGCATCAGAGATTTTTTTCAGTACATCCTGTGCCGATTCAAAGTCGAAACCAGGCAAACCAAGCAAATTAGCCAGAACGCGCAAGACCTTCCAAGCAGGGCGCGTCTCAGCCAAGGGCTTTACGACGGCATGAAAACTCTGTACGCGACCTTCGGCATTGACAAAAGTACCTGGCGTTTCGGTGAAAGGCGCAATCGGCAGCAGTACATCGCTAAAGCTCATATTGGCCTTGAAAGCATTCAGCGTAACAACCATTTGTGCTGAATTTAGCGAAGCTTTGGCTTTGGTACCAGCGGCTGAATCAAACTCGGGTTCGTTATTCAGCAAGATGACTGCTTTGAGCTTGCCATCCAGCATCTGGCCCGCATTCAGGCCCGAACCACCCGGCATGGCATTGACTAACTGCGCGCCCACCGTGTTGGCAGCTTCGGTCAGATAACCTACTGTAGCCCCCGTTTGTTCGCCAATCCAGTTAGCCAGCATCAGCAGGCTGGAAGCATTGGCATGGTGCGCTGCGGCATTGCCCAGCAATATAGTCTTGCGTTCACCGCGTAATAAAGAAAGGGCAATTTCTTCAGCCGTATCGCTGGCTTGACCGGATACAGGCGCGGAAATAGCTTTTTCTGCTGCAATCGCAGCAGCAACATCAGCCAGCGCTTGCACCCAGTCCTCAGGCGATGCCAACATCGTGTTCGCAAGCGGCATAGCCCAGGCATCTGCAGACGCCAACTCCGCTGCTGAATTAATAGCACTCAACGCACACCCATTGCGGACAGACTGCCGAATTCGCAATGCAAACAGCGGATGATCCTTGCGCAGGTTGGAACCGACCACCAGCACAGATTGCAACTGAGACAGTGAAGCGATCGAAGTACCAAGCCAACGAACTGATGAGGAAGACGAAAAATCGGCATTACGCAAGCGGTAGTCGATGTTCTCGCTGCCCAGGCCACGCATCAACGATGCAGCCAAATGCAACTCTTCAAGTGTGCTGTGCGGGCTGGCCAGCGTGCCTATGCTTTCAGCACCGTACTCGCTCTTGATCTGTTTCAGGCCATTCGCGACATATTCAAGTGCGGTTTGCCAATCGACCGTTTTCCATTCGCCACCCTGCTTGAGCATGGGACTCAGCAAGCGATCATCGGTATTAAGAGCCTCATAAGAAAAGCGGTCGCGGTCTGCGATCCAGCATTCATTAATCGCTTCGTTTTCAAGCGGCAATACACGCATGACCTTGTTGTTTTTTACCTGAACAATCAGGTTGGTACCCGTCGAATCGTGCGGACTGACCGACTTGCGGCGTGACAATTCCCACGTGCGGGCGCTGTAACGGAACGGCTTGCTCGTCAGCGCACCGACCGGGCACAAGTCGATCATGTTGCCCGAGAGTTCGGAGTCCACCGACATGCCCACAAAGGTTTCGATCTCGGCATGTTCGCCACGATGTGACATGCCGAGCTCCATCACGCCGGCCATTTCTTGTCCAAAGCGTATGCAGCGGGTGCAGTGAATGCAGCGGCTCATCTCTTGCATGGAGATCAAGGGGCCGACATCCTTGTGAAAGACGATGCGTTTTTCTTCCGCGTAACGTGACTCACCGGCACCATAACCCACGGCAAGATCCTGCAGTTGACATTCACCACCCTGATCGCAGACAGGGCAATCAAGAGGATGATTGATCAGCAGAAATTCCATCACGCCTTTTTGGGCCTTGATCGCTTTGTCGTTCTTGGTATGCACGACCATGCCCTGCGTGACAGGCGTAGCACAAGCTGGCATCGGCTTGGGAGCTTTTTCAACGTCGACCAGGCACATACGGCAATTAGCCGCAATGCTCAGCTTCTTGTGATAGCAAAAATGCGGAATATAGGTGCCGGCTTTTTCAGCAGCATGCATCACCGTGCTGCCTTCGAGCACTTCCATTTTCTGGCCGTCGATTTCTATTTCAACCATATTTTTTCTTTCCCGCAGTTCAGGCTTGCGCTGCAGTACGACCTGCCGCCTGAACTGCACCTGTTGGCACAGCCATTTGCGACGTATTTTTCTGGATCATGGCTTCAAACTCATGACGGTAATGCTTGATCATGGCGCGCACCGGCATGGCTGCAGCATCGCCTAGGGCGCAAATAGTGCGACCCTGAATGTTGTCTGCCACCGAATTGAGGATGTCAAGATCACTCTGGCGGCCCAGTCCGTTATGGATGCGATCGACCATGCGCCACAACCAGCCCGTGCCTTCACGGCATGGCGTACATTGACCGCAGGACTCGTGCATGTAAAAGTAGGACAGGCGTTTAAGGGACTCCACCATGCAGCGGGTATCGTCCATCACGATCACCGCACCAGAACCCAGCATAGAGCCTGCCTTGGCAATCGAGTCGTAGTCCATCGTGCATTCCATCATGATGGCGGCTGGCAACACGGGTGACGACGACCCACCTGGAATCACAGCCTTGAGTGTGCGGCCCTTGCGAACACCCCCAGCCAGTTCGAGCAACTTGGCAAATGGCGTGCCCATCGGTACTTCGTAGTTTCCCGGCAATTCGACATCGCCAGACACGGAATAAATCTTGGTGCCACCATTGTTTGGCTTGCCGCACTCCAGGTAGGCAGCGCCTCCATTTCGGATGATCCACGGCACGGCAGCGAAGGTTTCGGTATTGTTGATGGTGGTGGGCTTGCCATACAAGCCAAAGCTGGCAGGAAACGGCGGCTTGAAGCGCGGCTGGCCCTTCTTGCCTTCCAGCGACTCCAGCAGGGCGGTTTCTTCACCACAAATATAGGCACCGAAACCGTGCGAGGCATGGAGTTGAAAATTAAAGCTGCTGCCCAGAATGCCATCGCCCAACAGGCCTGCGGCACGCGCTTCATCCAGCGCCGCTTCAAACCGCTGGTAAGTGGCAAAAATCTCACCGTGGATATAGTTATAGCCGACACTGATGCCCATGGCATAAGCGGCTATTGCCATGCCTTCGATCACGCTGTGCGGGTTGTACTGCATGATGTCGCGGTCTTTGCAGGTGCCTGGCTCGCCTTCATCCGAATTGCAAACCAGGTATTTTTGACCGGGAAACTGGCGAGGCATGAAGCTCCACTTTAGACCAGTCGGAAATCCTGCACCACCCCGTCCTCGCAAGCCACCCGCCTTGACCTCGGCAATCACTTGGTCAGGCGTCAAGCCTACGCCGCCGTCCTGGCCCAAAATCTTGCGCAACGCCTGGTAGCCGCCGCGCGCTTCATAGTCGCTTAGTTGCCAGTTGTTGCCGTCAAGATTGGCAAGAATTTGGGGGTTGATGTGACGGCCATGAAAGCAGGTCTGCACGCCAGTGGCGGCAAATTGCGACAGCACTGACTGGGTAGCTGCGTTGTCGCCCGAATGTGATGGGAGCGTCATAGACTCAAGCCTCCGCTGATTTGAGACCATCAACAAGCTGGTCTAGTTTTTCGTTGCTCATGAAGCTGCACATATGAATATCGTTTACCAGCATCACCGGGGAATCGGCACAAGCGCCCAGGCATTCGGACTGCTGCAATGTAAACAAACCGTCTGCCGTGGTTTCACCCATGACGATGCCGAGTTTTTGTTCCAGATGGTGTAGCGCCTTAGCGCCATCGCGCAACTGGCAAGGCAAATTCGTGCAGACATTAAACTTGTACTTGCCCACGGGGCGTTGGTTGTACATGTTGTAGAAAGTCGTGACTTCATGGACTGCAATGGGCGCCATGCTCAAATACTGGGCCACCAACTTTTCACTTTCAGCACTGATAAAGCCGTGCTCTACCTGCAAGATCTGCAGGCAAGCCATTACGGCCGACTGCTTCTGGTCAGACGGGTATTTGACGATTTCACGGTCAAAAAGCGCTTTGGTTTGTTCAGAAATCATGGGAGAAGTCATGCGGTTAGCGATCAATTTCACCGAAAACGATATCCATCGTGCCAATTACGGCAACCGCATCGGCAATCATGTGGCCACGCGCCATTTCATCCATGGCCGCAAGATGGGAAAAGCCGGGCGGGCGGATCTTCAGACGGTACGGTTTGTTTGCACCGTCGCTGACAATGTAAATACCGAACTCTCCCTTGGGGTGCTCGATGGCGGCATATGCCTCGCCTTCAGGCACATGGAAACCTTCAGTGAACAACTTGAAATGGTGAATCAGTTCTTCCATGTTTGACTTCATGGATTCGCGGTTGGGAGGTGCCACCTTGTGGTTACTGGTGATCACCGGGCCAGGGTTGACGCGCAACCAGTCGACGCACTGCTTGATGATGCGGTTGGACTGGCGCATTTCTGCGATACGCACCAAGTAGCGGTCATAGCAGTCGCCGGTTTTACCTACCGGAATGTCGAAATCCATCTGGGCATAGACTTCGTAGGGTTGCTGTTTACGCAAATCCCAAGCAAAACCAGAACCTCTGAGCATTGGGCCGGTAAAGCCCAAATTCAGTGCGCGCTCGGGCGACACCACGCCAACACCAACAGTACGCTGTTTCCAGATACGGTTATCTGTCAGCAAGGTTTCGTATTCATCGACCAGCTTGGGGAACTTAGCTACGAAGTCATCGATGAAGTCAAGCAAGGAACCCTGGCGGTTTTCATTCAGGGCATCAATCGCCTTGGCATTGCGAATCTTGTTGACCTTGTACTGCGACATGCTTTCGGGAATGTCACGGTAGACACCGCCCGGGCGGAAATACGCTGCATGCATACGGGCGCCAGACACTGCCTCGTACATGTCGAAAAGCACTTCGCGTTCGCGAAAGCAATAAATTAACATGTTCATCGCGCCGCAATCGATCCCGTGCGCACCCAGCCACATCAAGTGGTTGAGCAAACGAGTGATCTCTGAGAACATCACCCGGATGTACTGCGCGCGAATCGGAACCTCAACACCCATCAATTTCTCGATGGCGAGACAATATGCGTGCTCATTGCACATCATCGACACATAGTCCAACCTGTCCATGTACGGCAGGGACTGAATATAGGTTTTGCTTTCGGCCAACTTCTCGGTCGCGCGGTGCAGCAATCCAATATGCGGGTCGGCGCGCTGTATGACTTCTCCGTCAAGTTCAAGCACAAGGCGTAAAACGCCATGCGCTGCCGGATGCTGGGGTCCAAAATTGAGCGTATAGTTTTTAATTTCAGCCATGTCTTATCTCTTGCGGGGACCGTTTATTAAAGGCCGCCGTAGTTATCCTCGCGAATCACTCGGGGCGTGATTTCGCGCGGCTCAATGGTGACAGGCTGATAAATCACACGTTTTTGCTCGGCGTCATAACGCATTTCCACATGACCTGTCGTCGGAAAATCCTTGCGAAATGGATGTCCGATAAAACCATAGTCAGTCAGGATGCGACGCAAATCGTTATGTCCTTGAAAGACAATGCCGTAGAGATCAAACGCTTCCCGCTCAAACCAATTGGCCGAATTCCATATGCCATTAACCGAATCAACAACCGGAAAATCATCATCCGGACAAAATACCTTGAGCCTTACGCGTTGATTCAGGCTAACCGAAAGCAGATGCACCGCTACACAGTAGCGCAGTCCATCGTACTCACCCTCTTTGTATTCGGAGTAGTCCAGCCCGCAAAGATCCATTAACTGCTCAAATTTACAGCCTTCAGCATCACGAAGCAAAACAGCTGCAGACAAGTAGTCGCCTGCCATCACAACTACCGTAACTTCACCCAGTGAAATTTTTACACTTTTGGCCTTTACACCCAAAACCGAGGCGATAGTTTCACCAAGCTGCGATACAGAAACAGGCGGAGAAGACAGCACTATCAAGCCCTCGCAATGGTGTTGGTACGACGAATTTTTTGCTGCAGCTGGATGATTCCGTAAAGCAGCGCTTCAGCCGTAGGAGGGCAACCTGGAACATAGACATCCACCGGGACGATACGATCACAGCCACGAACCACGGAGTAACTGTAGTGGTAATAACCGCCACCGTTAGCGCATGAACCCATGGAAATTACCCAGCGCGGCTCAGCCATTTGATCGTAGACCTTGCGCAAAGCGGGCCCCATTTTGTTGCACAACGTGCCGGCCACAATCATCAAATCCGACTGACGCGGGCTGGGACGAAACAGCATGCCAAAACGGTCAATGTCGTAACGCGCGGCACCTGCATGCATCATTTCAACAGCGCAGCATGCCAGACCAAAGGTCATGGGCCAAAGCGAACCCGTCTTGGCCCAATTGACCACCGAGTCGTAACTCGTGGTCATGAAGCCTTCTTTAAAAACACCTTCGAGTGACATACCCGTACCTTTATGTCAAAAACCTTTTAAGGCTTTTTCTTATTCCCAGTCCAGCGCACCTTTTTTCCACTCATAGACAAAGCCTACAACCAGAATGCCTAGAAAAACCATGACCGACCAAAAACCCAATGGACCAATTTCCTTGAGCGACACCGCCCAAGGAAAGAGAAAAGCGATTTCCAGATCAAAAAGAATAAAAAGGATGGCGACCAAGTAGTAGCGCACATCAAACTTCATGCGTGCGTCTTCAAAAGCTTCAAAGCCGCACTCATAAGGGGAATTTTTTTCGCTGTCAGGCCGCACCGGACCCAAAAGACGGCCTAGCACCATCGGCAATATACCGACACCTGTACCCACAAGAATAAACAGGAGGACAGGAAGGTATTGATCAAGGTTCATCGTGGATTCAACTTCTGAAAAGCCGCTTGTGCGATGAGCTTTGCAGATGTTCTGCAAGACTTGCACAAGTTTACCGTTTGAGCCGATAGTGGCGCTATAGCGCTACTGCCGATGCTTATCATTTTGGTGCGGACGGCGAGACTCGAACTCGCACAGCTTTCGCCACTACCCCCTCAAGATAGCGTGTCTACCAATTTCACCACGTCCGCGATATTTTTTTGCCTGGAACGCTTGAGAAAAATTTGCAGTTTTTCGCCTTCCAGACAGTCATAGAGTTTACCCTGAAATTCTTGCGCTTTTGGCTTAAAGCGCCATCTTTAACACCTTATTTCGTAGGGATTTGGGCTGCACCGGAGGCTGGCAAGGCGGCAGGAACCGGAACTGGAACGCTGGTCGAAGCTGGGGCGACGGTGCCAGGAATTTGTGCTGCTCCCGAAGCAGGAACTACAGGTGCAGTAGCGGCGACCCCTTCCAGTACGCTGGAACTTGTGCGCGGCTGAGCGTTGCCAAAATAGGCCAACATCAACGTACAGGCAAAAAATAGCGCCGCCAGAATGCCTGTGGTACGCGAAAGAAAATTGGCGCTTCCGCTGGCACCAAACAGGCTACCCGAACCGCCGCTGCCAAACGCGGCCCCCATGTCAGCACCTTTGCCGTGCTGCACCAGAATCAGGCCAATCATGCCCAGCGCCGAAAGCATTTGTACAGCCAGAACAGCAGTCAATAAAATATTCATCATTACTCCTAATTTAGTAGCGCACTATGCCCGTCAGACCGGGACAGCAGCAATAATTTTTAAAAAATCCTGGGGTTTCAGCGCAGCTCCGCCAATCAGCCCGCCATCAATATCGGGTTGAGCGAGCAAAGTCGCCGCGTTAGCCGCATTCATGCTGCCACCATAGAGAATTTTGATACGAGCCGACTGATCGGTTGCCGCCTTGAGTTGCGCTCTGAGCACAGCATGCACGGCTTGCGCCTCTTCTGGCGACGCTGTCTTGCCGGTGCCGATAGCCCATACCGGCTCATACGCCACCACCACCTCACTGATGCAATGACCATTGGCATGGATTACAGCCGCCAGTTGCCGCTTCACCACTTCTTCGGTGCGCCCAGCTTCACGCTCATCCAGCGTTTCACCGACACAAACGATGGGCGTGATGCCCGCTGCCAACGCAGATTTGGCCTTGTCAGCCACCAGCGCATCAGTTTCAGCGTGGTACTGTCGCCGCTCGGAATGACCGACGATCACATAACGGCAACCCAAGTCCTTGAGCATGTCTGCACTGACCTCGCCGGTATACGCGCCTGAAGCATGCGCAGAAATATCCTGTGCACCCACTTCGACAGCACCCAGTGCGGAATGAGTCAATTTCAAAGCTTGAACCTGGGGCAAATAACAAGCAGGTACACAAACAGCAATTTCGCATGACGGGATTTTGCCCAGCCCGGCAGCAAGCGCTGTCAGCAGCGCTTCGTTGGCAGCGAGGCTGCCGTTCATTTTCCAGTTTCCTGCAATCAGCTTTTTCATATTGTTCTTTGGGTTGCTGGAAAATTACCAGGTTAAAACAATTTTTCCGATGTGTTCATTCGACTCCATCAGCGCATGTGCCCTGCAAGCATCGTCCGCAAGAAAGGTAGCGTGGATCACAGACTTGATCGCCCCGCTGGCGATCAGCGGCCAGACCTTTTCCTTCAGCGCCGTGGCAACGGCCGTCTTAAATTCAAGCGAACGGGGACGCAGGGTTGAACCCGTAATAGTTAGCCGCCTGCGCAGCACCAGACCCGCGTTGAATTCAGCCTTCAAGCCGCCCTGCACGGCAATGATGACAAGCCGGCCGCCTTCTGCCAGACACTCGACTTCGCGCGCGACATAACTGCCGCCGACCATGTCGAGGATGACATTGACGCCCTGCCCTTTGGTCAGCGTCTTGACCTGCTCGACGAAATCACTGGTTTTATAGTTGATCGCATGGTCGGCACCGAGTGCCACGCAGGCCGCACACTTTTCGTCAGTGCCCGCTGTCACCAGCACCGTCGCGCCCATCGCTTTGGCAATCTGGATCGCGGTCACGCCGATGCCGCTGGAGCCGCCCTGCACCAGCAGGATTTCACCTTTTTGAAGACGCGCGCGCTCGAAAACATTGCTCCACACGGTGAAGAATGTCTCGGGCAGCGAAGCCGCCTCGATATCGCTCAGCCCGGCTGGCACCGGCAGGCATTGGCCCACAGGTGCCACGCACAACTCGGCATAGCCGCCACCCGCCACCAGCGCACAAACCCGGTCGCCAATTGTCAGATGGGCTGCCAACATGGCCGCTGCATCGCCACCTACGATCTCGCCGGCCACTTCCAGCCCGGGAATGTCGGACGCGCCGGGCGGCACGGGATAGTTTCCCGTGCGCTGCAGCACGTCAGGGCGGTTGATACCGCTGGCGCGCACGCGGATCAGTACTTCGCCGGCAGTCGGCACAGGGTCTGGACGCGTGCCGGCTTGCAGCACCTCGGGGGGGCCAAAAGAAGTGATTTCAATGACTCTCATGGTATTTTCCAGTCATTTGTGCTGGCGGCGCATACTGCATATGCGCTACCAGCTACAAAATCTATAGCAGTCTAAGAATCAACCCTGATGAACAGGACGGTCCAGCAGCGCCTTCATCGACAGCTTGACACGGCCTTTTTCATCGGTTTCAAGAACCTTGACCTTGATGATCTGGCCTTCTTTCAGGTAATCGGTCACCTTCTCGACGCGCTCGTGAGCGATCTGGCTGATGTGCAGCAGACCGTCCTTGCCCGGCATCAGGTTGACCAACGCGCCGAAGTCCAAAATCTTGGTGATCGCGCCTTCATAGACCTTGCCAATTTCGACTTCGGCAGTGATCTCGGCGATGCGGCGCTTGGCCTCGTCAGCCTTGGCGCTGTCGTTGGAGGCGATGGTGATGGTGCCGTCTTCCTCGATGTTGATCTGCGTGCCGGTTTCTTCGGTCAACGCGCGAATCACAGCGCCGCCCTTGCCGATCACGTCACGGATCTTTTCGGGGTTGATTTTCATCACGTACAGGCGCGGCGCGAAGTCGGACACTTCGGCATTCGCCTGGCCCATGGCTTCCTGCATCTTGCCCAGAATGTGCATGCGGGCTTCCTTGGCTTGCGCCAGGGCGACCTGCATGATTTCCTTGGTGATGCCCTGAATCTTGATGTCCATTTGCAGCGCGGTGATGCCGAACGTCGTGCCGGCCACTTTGAAGTCCATGTCGCCCAAGTGATCTTCGTCGCCCAGGATGTCGGTCAACACGGCAAAGCGGTTGTCTTCCTTGATCAGGCCCATGGCGATACCGGCCACGTGAGCTTTCATCGGCACACCAGCGTCCATCAGCGACAGGCAGCCGCCGCAAACGGAAGCCATCGACGACGAGCCGTTGGACTCGGTGATTTCCGAGACCACACGCATGGTGTACGGGAATTCTTCCTTGCTTGGCAGCACGGCGATCAGTGCGCGCTTGGCCAAACGGCCGTGGCCGATTTCGCGGCGCTTTGGCGAGCCAACACGGCCGGTTTCGCCGGTGGCGAACGGAGGCATGTTGTAGTGCAGCATGAAGCGGTCTTCGTAGTCGCCGCTGAGGGCGTCAATGCGTTGCGCGTCGCGCTCCGTGCCCAGCGTGGTCACGACCAACGCCTGGGTTTCGCCACGGGTGAACAGCGCCGAGCCGTGGGTGCGCGGCAGCACGCTGTTGCGGATTTCAATCGGGCGCACGGTGCGCGTGTCGCGGCCGTCGATACGCGGGTCGCCGGCCAGGATCTGGCTTCGGACAATCTTGGCTTCGATGTCGAACAGCATGCCTTCAACGGTCACGCCGTCGAATTCAACGCCTTCGGCTTTCAGGCCCGTCTTGGTCCAGGCGGTCACTTCACGCGTGGCTTGCGTGCGAGCCTGCTTGTTGCGAATCTGGTAGGCAGCGCGCAGTTTTTCTTCGGCCAGTGCACCGACTTTGGCGATCAGCACATCGTCCTTGGCGGGCGCTTGCCACGCCCAGACCGGCTTGCCGGCATCGCGCACCAGTTCATGGATGGCGTTGATGGCGATATTGCCCTGCTCATGGCCGAACACGATGGCGGCCAGCATGATTTCTTCGGACAGTTGCTTGGCTTCGGACTCGACCATCAGCACGGCGGCTTCGGTGCCAGCGACGACCAGATCCATCGTCGAATCTTTGAGTTGGGTCTTGCCGGGGTTCAGCACATACTCGCCGCCGATGTAGGCGACGCGGGCGGCGCCGATCGGGCCGTTGAACGGAATGCCGGAAATCGCCAGCGCGGCGCTCGAAGCGATCAGGGCAGGAATGTCGCCTTCGACTTCAGGGTTGAGCGACAGCACATGAATAACGACCTGCACTTCGTTGAAGAAGCCTTCAGGGAACAGCGGGCGGATCGGGCGGTCAATCAGGCGTGAGGTCAGCGTTTCAAATTCGCTCGGACGGCCTTCGCGCTTGAAAAAGCTGCCGGGAATGCGGCCGGCAGCGTAGGTCTTTTCCAGGTAGTCAACGGTCAGCGGGAAAAAATCCTGGCCGGGCTTGGCATCCTTCTTGGCGACCACGGTGGCCAGAACGACAGTGCCGTCCATGTCCAGCAGCACAGCGCCGCCGGATTGGCGTGCCATTTCGCCGGTTTCCATCGTGACCTTGTGCTGGCCCCACTGAAAAGACTTGGTGACTTTATTGAAAATGCTCATGTGTTTTCTCCATTTTTTCAAGGCACGTCAGGCGGTGCCGAAAGCCCGGAGCGGCGGCTGGCTGAACACGATGCCATTCCATAAAACGCCTGCAAGCGGAAATCTGCAGGGCTTGTCTTGTGGAATGACACAGCGCGTGCTCGCTGGGCCTGGCTCCGAAATTATCAGTCGCGCTCAAGGCATGACTGAAGGTTAAACAGGTTGTTTTGCAGTTTTAAAGTGCAAAACGCCTGAGCTAGTGAACTAACTCAGGCGCTTTTAAATGGGTTTACCGATTATTTACGCAGGCCAAGCTTGGCAATCAGCGCGATATAACGGGATGCATCCTTGGACTTCAGGTAGTCCAGCAGCTTGCGGCGACGGCTCACCATGCGCAGCAGGCCACGGCGGCCGTGGTGGTCTTTGGCGTGGGTCTTGAAGTGGGGCATCAATTCATTGATGCGGCCGGTCAACAGGCCGACCTGGACTTCAGGACTGCCGGTGTCGGTGGCGGAACGGGCGTTGTCCTTGACAATTTCGGCCTTGATTGATTTTGCGATCATGGGTTTTCCTCTTGCAACGGTGTTGCGACTGGCGAGCGAAGCAGTGTTCCCACAATTGGGAGATAACCGATTTCGTCGTGATTTCCGGGCTGTGCGGGCTGCTTTTTCAAGCCGCCGCACATAACGCAGAGCCTCGGATTATAGCGCAAGCCAGCGCTGCAACCGCTCCACGCCCTGCTCCAGCCTGGCCACATCGCGGCTGGCAAAACACCAGCGCAGCCAGCCCTGCGCCTCTGGCGTCGGGTTGACCATGAAGGCATTGCCCGGCGCCAGGCCAAGCCCGGCCTCGACCACCAGGCGCTTGGCAGTTTCCAGCGAATCACCGAATCGGTCCTGGTCGGACAGCCTGAAGAAAGCGTACATGCCGCCCTTGGCCGATGCCACTTCAACACCGGGCAGCGCCTGCAACAGTGGCACCAGGGTGTCGCGACAGATTTTCAGGTGCGCCACCAGTTGCGGCGTGACATTGTTCGTCCCTTGCAGCGCAACCAGCCCGGCGCGCTGGATAAACACCGGCGCGCAGGAAGTGTTGAATTCGACCAGCTTGCCCATGTGCGGCGTCATCGACGCCGGCATCACCAGCCAGCCCAGACGCCAGCCGGTCATCAGGAAGCTCTTGGAAAAGCTGTGCGCGACGACCAACCGGTCTTCCGGGCCGGCAACGTCCAGAAAGCTGGGCGCGCAGCCATTGGGCGTGGGATCAAAGTACAGGCGTTCATAGACCTCGTCGGCCAGAATCCAGGTGCCGGTCTGACGGCAATGCGCAAGGATGGCTTCCTGCTCGGCCCGGCTCAATGTCCAGCCGGTCGGGTTGTTCGGTGCATTGACGATCAACAGTTTGGTGGCTGGCGTGATGGCGGCGAGCAGTTCGGCCATGTCAAGCTGCCATTCGCCCGCCACCGGCTTGAGGCTGACGCAGCGCAGCCTGGCACCCATGATCAGCGGCTGGGCAGTCAGGTTGGGCCAGACCGGCGTCACCGCCACCACCTCGTCACCGGCATCGACCAGCGCCTGCACGGCCAGCATCAGCGCATTGACGCCGCCCGAGGTCACGGCGATACGGTCGGCGCCAATCGCCGCCGCGCCTGCACAACGCAAGCCCGTGGAATATGCAGCAATGGCGTCGCGCAATTCCGGCAAGCCGAGGTTGTGCGCATAAAACGTCTCGCCCAACTGCAGCGAGGCAATGGCGGCATCGCGGATAAAGGCCGGTGTGGCCTCGTCACTTTCGCCAAACCAGAACTTCAGCACATCGCTGCGGCCCATGCCCGCATTCGCCACCTGACGGATCATGGATTCTTCAAGATTCAGGACGGTCTGTCGCATGTGCGCCTTTTTTGAGGTTGAAACAAGTGAAATGGATGGGACGAACGCTCAGGGGCGAATCATCTGGCAAGTAGTCGGTTGCTCGGCGCGCTGCGCTGAAATGGCTTTGATGACGCGAAAACCATAGCCCGATCCTTCAACATCAAATTTGACGCCCGGCGTTCCCTGCTTGCCCATCAAGGCGACGGCCAGTGGCTGCTGGAACTGGTGGTCGGCGGCACGCATAGTCCCCTTGAATCCGGAAAAATTCACTGAGGCCTTTTCCATCTGCGCAGCGACGGCACCTGCCTCGCTGCTGCCGGCTTTCTCCAGGCTCTGGGCCAGCGTTTCCACCATCAGCTGCATGCGCATGTGGACATAGTCGTCCTGCGGCCGGGGAAAGCGCTGGCGAAACGACTGGTAGAAATTCTCCGAAGCCGCGCCCGGCGTGTTGGGGAACCAGTCAGCCACGGCAATCACCTTGCCGACCCCGGCATCGCCGAGCGCAGCGGGCACGCCCAATGCATTGCCGTAGAAGGTGTAGAACTTGCCGTCGTAGCCGACTTCTTTGGCCGCCTTGATGAGCAGCGTCAGGTCGTTGCCCCAATTGCCGGTCAGCACCGCCTGCGCGCCGCTGGACTTGATCTTGACCGCATACGGAATGAAATCCTTGACGCGGCCAATCGGATGCAGCTCGTCGCCGACGATCTGGACATCGGGCCGCTGCGCGGCAATCTGCTTGCGCCCTTCGCGCAGCACCGCCTGGCCGAAACTGTAATCCTGGCCAATCAAGTACACCTTTTTAATCGCTTTGTCGTCCTTGAACACGTCCATCAGCGCGGCCATGCGCATGTCGGCATGGGCGTCGAAGCGGAAATGCCAGTAGCTGCATTTCTCATTCGTCAGGATCGGGTCGACTGCCGAATAGTTCAAAAACAGCACCCGCTTGCCCGGCTCGCGTTCGTTGTGCTTGTTGATGGCGTCAATAAGCGCCGCCGCCACCGACGATGAATTGCCCTGCGCGATGACGGTCACGCCGTCGTCAATCGCCGAACGCAGGGCTGCCAGCGATTCCTCGTTCTGGCCCTTGTTGTCATAGCGCTCCACCACCAAATTGTGCGTGCCGTCAGCCAGCTTGACGCCGCCACGCGCATTGACGCGTTCGGTGGCCCAGACCAGGTTGCGGAACACGGCTTCTCCGGTGTTGGCAAAGGAACCTGACAGGCTTTCGATCAGCGCGATGCGCACCGGCGGCTGGGAAACGGGCTGCGCCTGGGCCAGCAATGAAAGGCCCAACCCCAGGGCGGCAGCGGTGTGCTTGAAAAGAATTTGCATAAAAAAAGAGAAAAATTCCTGTGTTGTTGGCGTCAGAATACGACGCCAGCCGGGCGTAGTGAAGCCCGGTGAAATGGCAAAGCGTTCAGCCTGCCGGGACGGGTGCGGGCTGGATCTCGGAAAGATTCCAGCGCGGTTTCACGTCAAAGGTGTAGCGGTCCTGGAGCCTTTGCAAATCGACCAGTCCGGCCTGTAGTCGCATGCCGGCAGCCATGGCGATCATCGCGCCGTTGTCAGTGCAAAACGCCAGCTCGGGGTAATGCACGCGAATGCCGCGCTGCCGGCAAGCGGCATTGAGCTGGCTGCGCAGCAAGGCGTTGGCACCCACGCCGCCCGCTACCACCAGCCGCTTGAGCGCGGTTTGTGACAGGGCGGACAGCGTTTTCTTCACCAGCACATCCACAATCGCCGCCTGCGTGGAAGCGGCCAGGTCGGCCTTGCGGCTTTCCAGGTCGTCGCCAAGTTTTTTGGCCTGCGTCAGCACGGCAGTCTTCAGGCCAGCGAACGAAAAATCAAGATTGCCGCTGTGCAGCAGGGGCCGGGGCAATTTGAAAGCCGTGCCGTCGCCGCTCATCGCCAGCCGGGCCAGATGCGGCCCGCCGGGATACGGCATGCCCATCAGCTTGGCCGACTTGTCGAAAGCCTCACCGGCTGCATCGTCAATCGTTTCACCGAGCAGCTCGTAACTGCCGACGCCATCAACCCGCATCAACTGCGTGTGCCCGCCCGACACCAGCAGCGCCACAAACGGGAATTCAGGCGGATCGGCACTCAAAAAAGGCGACAGCAGATGGCCTTCCAGGTGGTGCACGCCCATCGCCGGCTTGCCAAGCGCAGCCGCCAGCGAGCAGGCCACGCCAGCCCCCACCAGCAGCGCACCGGCCAGGCCCGGGCCGCGCGTGTAGGCGATCACATCGACATCGGCGAGCGTGCGCTGCGCGCCCTGCATCGCCTCCTGCGTCAGCGGCAACACGCGGCGGATATGGTCGCGGCTGGCCAGCTCGGGCACCACGCCGCCAAAGGGCTGGTGCATGACGATCTGGCTGTGCAAAGCGTGCGACAGCAGGCGCGGCACGCCGCTGCCACTGGCATCGACCAGTGCCACGCCGGTTTCATCGCAACTCGACTCAATTCCAAGAACCAGCATTTTTTCAAACATGGCGGCTAGTTTAGGTCAAGCGCTTGACCCTGAAGACGTGATTGCCCAGCCTACTTCATCACCAGCCCGCCATCGACAAACAGCACCTGTCCCGTCATGAAGCGGCTCCAGTCCGAGGCGAGGAACAGCACCGGCCCGGCCACATCGTCGGGCGTGGCCACCCGGCGCAGCGGGGTTTGGCCCACGATCATCGCCCTCACCTCTTCTGGCGTGTACTGGCTGGCCGACGTGGGGTAGACCAGTCCGGGCGCGACGCAGTTGACGCGAATGCCCAACGGCCCCAGCTCGACGGCCAGGTTGCGGCTGAAGCCGACCAGCGCAGACTTGGCCGTGGTGTAGTCGTGGTAAGGAATGGAAGGCCGCTCGACCAGGTCGCTCACCATATTGATGATGCTGCCCCGGGCGCGTTGCCTGAAATGCGGCAGCACGGCCTGGCAGACGTTGTAGGCGGCGTGAACCGCACCGTCCAGCTGCGCCTCGTAGTCGCTCCAGGCCAGTTCCCAAAACATTTTGCGCTGCTCCGCGTCGAAGGTGAAAGCCTTGAAGGCATTGTTGACCACCACGTCAATGCGGCCGACTTCGTTCAATACCTGCGCCACCATGGCCTGGACGGCTGCTTCGGAGCAGACATCGGCCTGAATCGCCAGGCCATCGCCGCCCAATTCCTGGCAGCGTGCCACCACCGCATTGGCAGCCGCCTCGTTGCTTAAGTAGTTGACGACCACCAGCGCGCTTTCGCGCGCGAAAGCCAGCGCTATGGCCGCACCGATGCCCCGGCTGGCGCCGGTGACCAGCACCACCTGGCCCTGGAATTTCAGGGCATTTGCACCGTGGGCTGCGGTATTCATGGCGCGGGCAGCAAGTCTTGGCTCACCACTTCCGAGACCTTGATGGGGCGCTGCACCAGCCCCAACGCAAGGTAGGTGTCGGCTGCTTTTTGCAGCACCGCCAGGTCAAAAGCGCCCAGCCCGTTTTTGCGCGTCGTCGCCGACACACTGGCCAGGTTCCGCAGGCCGATGACTTCACGATTGACCGCTGCATCCTTGCCATCAATCGCATACTTCACCGCCAGCGCTGCGGCCTCGTCAGGTTGCCTGATCATCCAGGCGGCGCTGTCGCGGTAAGCCGCCAGAAACTGGCGCAGCAGCGGCTTTTTCTGCTGATAAGTCTCCTCGCGCACCACAAACATGTCGCTGGAAACGTTCAGATAATCTTTCAC
The DNA here is from genome assembly GCF_035984465.1 of Polaromonas sp. CG_9.5. Taxonomy (NCBI): domain Bacteria; kingdom Pseudomonadati; phylum Pseudomonadota; class Betaproteobacteria; order Burkholderiales; family Comamonadaceae; genus Polaromonas; species Polaromonas sp. CG_9.5. The sequence goes on along the minus strand of NZ_JAXCHR010000008.1, from coordinate 140,840 downwards.
CTCCATCACGTTGACATCGGCCAGGCCTTTTTGCCGGCCAACCAGCAAGCCGGTGTCGGTAGCAGCTGTGGCATCCACCTGGCCCTGCATCAGCGGCGCGAAATTGAGCAGGCCCGTTACCACGATGGTCACATCCGACTCGCGCAGGCCGGCCTGGTGCAGCAGCACCAGCAGGTTTTGCCGCGTGCCGCTGGACAGGCTGTAGACGCCAATCTTCTTGCCTTTCAGGTCCGCCGGCTTGTTGATGTTGCTGCCCTTGAGCGACACCACATTGAAGACGTTCTGCGGATAGATGTCATAGATGGCGCGCAGCTTTTCCCCTTTTTCCAGCGCCAAGAAAAAGGAACCCGGGTCGGTGAAGGCGATATCGGCCTGCCCGGTCAGCAGGTTGCGCAGCGCGTCGCCGCCACCCGCACCCGGCACGTAGTGCAGCGCAATGCCTTTGGCCTTGAAAAAACCCTTGTCTTCATCGACCAGCAAGTTGGTCACTTCAGTGATCGGCTTGCTCCAGCCGGCGACGACGAATTTTTCCAGGCTGGCGGGCGGCGCGGCGAATGCGGTGCCCGCCAGGCCAAGCCCCAGCAAAGCGCAAGCCGTGGCGGCCGCAGCCAACTGCGCAAATGAACGACGGGCAAGCGAAGGATTCAAGATTTTTTTCATGATGGAGTTTGTTTGGGAAGCAGGGTGATACGCGACGCCAGCAGGCGTTTTTCAAGCACGAGGGACAACTGGTACAGCAGCAGGCCCAGCAAGGTGATGAGCACCAGCACGGCAAACATCAGCGGCGTGTCCATCATGCCCTGCGAGGCAATGATGAGCGCACCCAGGCCTGAACTGCCGCCGATGAACTCACCGACGACGGCGCCGACCAGCGCCAGCACCACAGCGACGCGAAAGCCGCCCAGCATGCCGGGCAGCGCCGAGGGCAGCTTGAGCCGCAGCAGCGTCTGCCAGCGCGTGGCGCCCAGCATGCGAAACAGCTCCAGCCGCGATTGATCGACCTGACCCAGGCCGGTCATGGTGTTTTCCATCAACGGAAAAAAGCACACCAGCGCGGTGATCACCACCGTCGAGGTCATGCCAAAGCCAAACCAGACAATGAACAGCGGCGCCAGCGCCAGCTTGGGAACGACCTGGCTGGTGATGACATAAGGCATCAACAATCGCCGCAGGCTGGGCGATTCACCCAGCGCCACGCCGCCGGCCAAGCCCAGCACGCAGCCGGCCGCCAGCCCCAGCACCAGTTCCAGCAGCGTCTGCGCAATATGCGGCCACAAGTAGCCCGACAGCAAGCCCTTGTACAGCGCATCAAACACCAGCGAGGGCGGCGGCAGCACCAGCGCCGACAGCTTGAGCTGGCGCGCCAGCACTTCCCAGCCCAGCAGCCCGGCGGCCAACAGCAGCCAGGCAAAAAAATGGGCCCGGCGGGCGCTCATGACGCGCCCTCGCCACCGGCATCCATGCCCGACCTGAGCTGCGCGCACAGCGCATTGAAGGCCGGGCTGTAGCGCACGTCGCGCCTGCGCGGTCGGGGTAGCGCCACCTGTAGGTCCTGGCAGATGCGCCCGCCTGCCATCACGGCCACCCGGTCGGCCAGATACACCGCTTCGCGGATGTCATGTGTGACGAAAAACACCGTGGTCTGGCGCAGGCGGCACAGCGCCAGCAAGTCGTCCTGCAGGTCTTCGCGGGTGATGGCGTCGAGCGCGGCAAACGGCTCGTCGAGCAGCAGCATGGCGGGCTCGCCGACCAGCGCGCGGGCAATCGCCACCCGGCTTTGCTGGCCGCCTGACAGATGGCGCGGGTAATGGTTTTGCAAGTCCAGCAAGCCCATCAGCGACAGCAGTTCGCGCGCCCTGGCCACGTCCTGCGGCGTGGGCGGATGGCGCAGCGACAGCGGCAGCAGCACGTTGTCCAGCACGGTGCGCCACTCCAGCAGCGTCGGCGACTGAAAGACAAAGCCCAGCTCGGGGCCAGGCCGGGTGTGCGGCACGCCCTGCAGGCGAATCACCCCGGCACTCGGCTGCAGAAGGCCGGCAGCCAGTTTGAGCAGCGTGGTCTTGCCGCAGCCGCTGCGGCCGACAAGGCAATGGAATTCGCCCTGCGCGATGCGCCAGTCCACCCGGTCGACCACGGCCGGCCAGCCCGGGTAGGTGTAGCTCACCTGCGCCATGTCCAGAAAGCTCATGCCGGGTGCTGGCGTGTTGGGCGCGCGGCGTTAATCAACATAAGGCGCAAAGCCTTCAGCAGCCAGTTCAGCCGATTGTTCAATCTCGACCATCTGAATCAAATCGAGCAAATTGAAACGTCCGTCGTGGTGCCAGCCGGCCTCGGGCGAGGTCATGCTGCCCAGCGCGCAGATTCGCGTCACGCCGGCCTGCCCCAGTTGTTCGGCCAGCGCAAACAGCTCGGCAGGCGCAGCGGCCAGCCCCACGGTCTGCAGATAAACGCGGCTGCGGGCAATCTCGGGAAGCACCTGCGCCAGGTCGTCCACCGCCACCACCAGCACAGTGCGGTTCAACGCGCTGGGCTCCAACCCTTGCAATTGATCGGCATAGGCCACGCGCCAAGGCGTATCCGCATCGCCGATCAGGCTGGCACCGGGCTGCGTCATCAGCCGCAGCTCCTGCGCCTGACTCCATCGCGCCACCTCGCTGGCCTCATTCAGCGGCAGCGTGCGGCGCGGAAACCGGGACTCAAGGCTGGCAATGGCTTGCCCCAGGTAGTGCGCGAAGTCCTGCGGCGACACCTTGCCGCCGCGCTCGACATAGAACAGCTGCGGGGAATAACAGCCCTGCTGGTCGTAGCGCACCACGTCGATAGCCGCCTGCTGCGCCGTGACCAAGGCCTTGCGCGCATCCAGCGCGGCGTGGGCCACCATGCCAAAACTGAGCTTGTGGCCATACCCCAGAAAGCGCGTGGTGATGGGCACCTGCGCGCGCAATGCCTGCAGCGCGCCATTGCCGCCATAGGCCAACACCAGGTCGGCCTGCGCAAACAACGCCTGCTCCAGCGGCGCGTCGCCGCCCTTCCACCAGCCCACCGCCAGGCAGTCGGCCAGCGCCGGGTCCAGTTCCACCAGCAGTTGGGCGAACCAGCCGGCCAACAGCGGCTCGGCGCTGGGCAGTTTGCCAATGCTGCCCGCCTTGACCAGCAAGCCTGAGATCAAACTCCACAGCGGCAAACCCGGCACATTGCCGGCCCAGACATGCACCAGCAACTCCGGCCCCACCGCCTTGGCAAAGCCGCCCTTGGGGCGCGGCTGGAATTCATCGAGCAGCTTGGGGTTGGCAAAGTCCTCGGCCACGAAGCGCTGCAGCTGCGGCTGGCGAAAAGTCTTGAGGTAACTGGTCAGGCCCAGCCGCACCGTCTCGGCGTCGTAGCCGGTGACCAGCGGCAGCAGCCGGTCGGCCTGCTGGCGATACGGGTCGCTGCGGTCCAGCAGCCGCGCGATGGCGCGATCGACCAGCGCGATGATCTGCGACACGCTGCGCGTCTTGAGGTAAGCGCGGCTGCCTTGCTTGACGCGCTCGGCCAGTGCTGCCCATTGCGCCTGGCTCAAGACTGGCACGGCCACTTCGAGCCGCTCGCCGCCGGTCCCGAAATGCAGCGTCTGCCATGCCAGCTCGTCCGCCTTGAAACCCGGCAGGTAACCGGCCACGGCGTGCAATGTTGTCATGCGCGCGCGGCCTGCAAAAACTCTTCCACCGCCAGCGAACACCCCTTGGCCTGCGTGCCTTCAGCGCGGCCGAGCAGCAAAAATCCGCCCGTGACCGCCACGCCGACGTCTTCGGTGAGGATGGTCGTCACCGAGTTGAAATTGGCCAGGTCGCAGTGCGCCAGCACGCCTTGCTCGCCATGCGCCACTTCCGCGCCGCTCAAGGGGTTGACCAGGCGCGAGCGTATCCAGTGCGGACCCGACTTGACCGCCGGCAGCACCGCGTTGCCATCGTCATAGAACTGCGTGCTGAGTTCGGTCATGCCGTACATGTTGATGCAGTTCTCGGGCGGCACGCCCAGCAGCGCCGTCAGCTGCGCATAAAACTGCGCCATGGGAATCTCGCGTGACTGGCCCTTGAAGCCGCCGGTGTCCAGCACCCGGCTGCCAACTGGCAAGGCAAAATTTTGCCCGCGCGCTTCCAGCGCATCCATCAGGTGCACCAGGCTGTAGGACGCACCCAGCAGCGCATAGGGCTGGCCCGTGGCCTCGGCCTGCGCCAGCGCCGCGCACACGCCCGCCGTGTCGAGTCCGGCAGCGTCGATGAAGTAGCGGCTGCCGTCCGCACCAAAGCTCTGCAGCGCCAGCGCCAGGTAGTGCGCCAGCGAAGAGTTGGCCATCACCGCTTCGGTCGGAAACAGGATGCCCATGGCAATGCGGCTCTGGCCGCGCATGAAGCGCCGGGCGAAGTTGGCGCGCATCGAGGCGTCGTACACCGCCAGCGTCGGATGGTGGTGCTTGCCCTTGACGTCGCCCTGCGTGGTGCCGCTGGTCATGAACACGCGGTCGGTGCTGGCGGGCGGCTGGCAGCTCAGGCTCAGAGCCTTGAAGGCACTGATGGGAACGGCCGGAATGTCCTGCCAGGTCTTGACGGTGCGCAGTGTCTTGCCGCGCTGCCGGCAAAAGCGCTGGAACGGTGCGTTGTGGGCAAACTGGTAGGCGAACAGCGCCAAGGCCTGGGCGTTGAAAGCCTCGTCAGTGACGCCATCCTGCGCCATGAAGGCCAGCACGCCGTCAACGATGGAATCGGCAAGCGCTGGCGAGCGGGCGGGTGTTGCAGTGTCAAGGGCATCCATGGTCGTCATTCCTTCAAAAGTCTGCGGTGGCAGGGTGCTCCTGAAGTCGTGATGGCCAGGGCGTGAACCCTGTCCTGACAGCTCTTCTTACGTCGGCATGACCCGATTCAAGTTCGCGGGTTTGGTGAAACCATCTCAGCCGCCCTGCCCTCACTGGCCAGGACTGCACCCCGAAGCGGGAACGATTCTAAGCGCAACGACCTGCCGCTTCGTGCGAGGCGATGCTTGCCCCCAACCACTGCCGGTGAGGATTGAGTGCGCAGTAGCGCAGAGGTTGTGGCCAATGCAAAACAGCGTGCCTAAATGCCCTGCCACCGCGAATGCAAGGCTGTTGCTTCCACAGCCAAACCAACCATCGGCATAAATTTTGCTAGTCAAGAAGCATGACATTGCCCCATTCCCTGCGCCTGGTGGTCATTGCACCGGACCTGATGGTTGCCGATGCCGGTGACGAGGCTGCCGTGGCGTTCGCCGAGCGCTCACGCCAGTTGCGCATCGGCCTGCTTGAAGGCGGCTTCAACCTGGTCGCTACGCTGCCGGCCGACACCTTTTTGCGCGAGCGGCTGGCGCAGTTGCAGCCCGACATGATCATCGTCGACGCCGAAAGCGATGCCCGCGACTCGCTTGAGCATGTGGTGATGGCTACGCGCGACGAGCGCCGGCCCATTGTGCTGTTCACCAATGACGACGACACCCGGCATGTGAAGGACGCCGTGGCGGCGGGCGTTTGCGCCTATATCGTCGCCGGGCTGGAGCCCGCGCGCATCCGGCCCATTCTGGACGTGGCGATGGCGCGCTTTGAGCACGAGCAGGGCTTGCGCCGCGAACTGGCCGAGGCGCGCACCGAACTGAAAGACCGCAAGGTCATTGACCGGGCCAAGGGCCTGCTGATGCAACGCCACGGCTTGAGCGAGCAACTCGCCTATGAAAAGCTGCGCAAGGCCGCGATGGACAAGGGCCTGCGGCTGGGCGACGTGGCGCAGCGCATGCTGGATGTGGCCGACCTGCTTGGCTAGGCGGCCCAGGCCGAAATGGTGCAGTGCACAACCACAGTGCGCCTCCAGGACAATCAACCTTTGATCCACCAAAAATCCGAAATGCTATTTATTTAATAGCTGTTTGCGCAAGCAGGACAAGCACTACAGCCTGATTTGATGAAAATTTCAAGCTCTGGCCAAGCCATCAGCCCCGGTTGGCACAGCTTTTGCAATGAATCCAGCACCGGACTTTGCGCTTCAACGGCGAAGCGCAAAGTCCAAGAACAAAGGCGTTCGTCCCCTGCCCTCACACCCCCCGTGTGACGGCTCCGGTCGAACGCCTTTTTTTGTTTTGTAGTTTTCATTTCCAGGAGTTGCTGACATGACGGACTTGCTCAAATCTTCCCTGACCCGCCGCAGCGTGCTGCAGGCTGCCACCGTCGGTGTCGTGGGCGTCAGCCCCGCCTTGCGCGCTGCCGTTTATGCCCAAGGCTCGGACGCGCCGGAGAAAAAGGAGGTCAGGATTGGCTTCATTCCGCTGACCGACTGCGCCTCTGTCGTGATGGCGTCGGTGCTGGGCATCGACAAAAAGTATGGCGTCACCATCATCCCGAGCAAGGAAGCCAGCTGGGCCGGCGTGCGCGACAAGCTGGTCAACGGCGAACTCGACTTTGCCCATGTGCTCTACGGCCTGATCTACGGTGTGCATTTGGGCACCGCTGGCCCGAAGAAGGACATGGCCGTCTTGATGACGCTGAACAACAACGGCCAGGCCATCACGCTGAGCAAAAAGCTCGCGGACAAGGGCGCCGTCGATGGTGCCGGCTTGGCAAAACTCATGGCCAGTGAAAAGCGCGAATACACCTTTGCCCAGACCTTCCCGACGGGCACGCATGCGATGTGGCTGTACTACTGGCTGGCCGCCAACGGCATCAACCCGATGAAAGACGCCAAGGTCATCACCGTGCCGCCGCCGCAGATGGTGGCCAACATGCGCATTGGCAGCATGGACGGCTTTTGCGTCGGCGAGCCGTGGAACCAGCGCGCCATCATGGACGGCATTGGCGTGACCGCCGTGACCACGCAGGACATCTGGCAAGACCACCCTGAAAAGGTACTGGGCACCACCGCCGATTTCGCGCAGAAATATCCCAACACCTGCCGCGCCGTGACCGCCGCCATTCTGGAGGCCGGCAAATGGATTGACGCCAGCGCGGCGAATAAAAACAAGATGGCCGAAACCATCGCAGGCAAAGCCTACGTCAACACCAGCGTGGACGCCATCAACCAGCGCATCCTGGGCCGCTACCAGAACGGCATGGGCAAGACCTGGGAGGATGCGAACTACATGAAGTTCTTCAACGACGGCGCGGTGAACTTTCCCTACCTGTCCGACGGCATGTGGTTTTTGACGCAGCACAAGCGCTGGGGCCTGATGAAGGAGCACCCGGACTACCTGGCGGTCGCCAAGCAGATCAACCGGATCGACATCTACAAGCAGGCCGCCAGCGCCGCCAAGGTGAATGTTCCGAAAGACGTGATGCGCACCAGCAAACTCATCGACGGCACGGTCTGGGACGGCAAAGACCCGAAAAAGTACGCCGACAGCTTCAAGATTCACGCCTGAAACCGCTCCTGAAATTTCATTGAAACCCCAACGAAGAGGTGACGCCATGGTCAGTGCCGTATTTCACAGTCCGCGCGAAAGCGCCCCGCCAGTCGCTTTCGGTGCGGAACGAAGCGCTACGCATTCGATAGCTGCAGGCGCAGACGGAACAAGCGCCAAGCCCGTAAAAGACCTTGACAAGACGGCTGTAGTCTTGTCCGCAAAACCCCGGCGGGATTTTTCGGCGCTGTGGCTGCGCGTCCTGCCGCCGCTGCTCGGGCTAGGACTGCTGGTGCTGGTCTGGGAACTGGTGTCCATGACCACCAAGGGCAGCATCCCGTCGCCCAAAGACACCTTCTTGCAGGCGGTCGTGCTGTTCAGCGACCCGTTCTACCGCAACGGGCCGAACGACCAGGGGGTCGGCTGGAACGTGCTGTCGTCGCTCCAGCGCGTGGCGCTGGGCTTTGGCCTGGCGGCCATCGTCGGCATTCCGGCCGGATTTTTGATTGGCCGCTTCGCCTTCTTGAGCCGCATGTTCAACCCGCTCATCAGCCTGATGCGGCCGGTGTCGCCACTGGCCTGGCTGCCGATTGGCCTCTTGGTGTTCAAGGGCGCTGACCCGGCGGCCATCTGGACGATTTTTATCTGCTCCATCTGGCCGATGGTCATCAACACCGCCGTCGGCGTGCAGCGCGTGCCGCAGGACTACATGAACGTGGCCCGCGTCCTGAACCTGTCCGAATGGAAAATCGTCACCAAAATCCTGTTCCCCTCGGTGCTGCCCTACATGCTGACCGGCGTGCGGCTGGCCGTGGGCACGGCATGGCTGGTCATCGTCGCTGCCGAGATGCTGACCGGCGGCGTCGGCATTGGTTTTTGGGTCTGGGACGAGTGGAACAACCTGAACGTCAAGAACATCATCATCGCGATTTTCGTGATTGGCATCGTCGGCCTGATGCTGGAGTACGCGCTGATCAAGCTGGCCACGGCGTTTACGTTTGAAGAAGTCAAGAGCTGATTTGCCAACCCACTCCAGGATCACGACCATGAACACCCCCGTCAATCCCGCCTACATCGACATCCAGGGCGTCGAACAAACCTTCAAGACCCAAAAAGGCCCGTTCTGCGCGCTGCAAAATGTCAACCTGAAAGTCGCCAAGGGCGAATTCGTGGCCCTCATCGGCCACTCGGGCTGCGGCAAATCCACCCTGCTCAACCTGATTGCCGGCCTGACCCAGCCGAGCCAAGGTGTGCTGCTGTGCGCCAACCGCGAAATCGCCGGCCCCGGCCCCGAGCGTGCCGTGGTGTTCCAGAACCATTCGCTGCTGCCCTGGCTGACCTGCTTTGAGAACGTCTATCTGGCAGTCGAGCGGGTGTTTTCGGCGACTGAAAGCAAGGCGCAGCTCAAAAATCGCACCGATGCGGTGCTGGCAATGGTCGGTTTGAGTGCAGCGGCGCAAAAGCGGCCCGGTGAAATCTCCGGCGGCATGAAGCAGCGCGTCGGCATTGCGCGCGCGCTGTCGATGGAGCCCAAAGTGCTGCTGCTTGATGAGCCCTTCGGCGCGCTGGATGCGCTGACTCGCGCCAAGCTGCAGGACGAGCTGCTGCAGATCGTTGCCAACACGCAGAGCACGGTGGTGATGGTGACGCACGATGTCGATGAAGCGGTGCTGCTGTCCGACAAGATCGTGATGATGACCAACGGGCCGTCGGCCACGATTGGCGAGGTGCTGAGCGTGGACTTGCCGCGCCCGCGCAGTCGGGTTGAACTGGCTGAAAGCACCCAATACCTGCACTACCGAAAGGCGGTGATCGACTTTTTGTACACGCGCCAGGCGCATGTGGAAAAAGTGGCCTGACCCCTAAAGGCCGGTTTCAGGGCAGCACGTCGGTGCTTGCAGCGCCCGCTGAAAGTACTGTCCTGCGCCTAGAGAAAGGATTTTTTGCTCCTTAAAAAATAGCTGCTAGCGCACACGCAGCTTGCACAACAAGCACTTTTTGCATAAAAACCGCGTCGCAACGCGGCCCCAGAGGCGTTTCAGCTGTGCTGGCCCGAGATGTATTGCGCCAGCTGCTCAATGACGAATTTCTGCTCGGAAATAATGTCTTTCACCAGGTCGCCGATGGAAATCAAGCCCATCAGCCGGTTGCCTTCCATCACCGGCAGGTGGCGCAGCCGATTGTCGGTCATCAGCGCCATGCATTCCTCGCTGGTCTGGCTGGGCTTGACGAACATCACCGAGGTGGTCATCACATCGCGCACCAGCGTCAGCGCCGAGCTGCGGCCCTTCAGGGCAATCTTGCGGGCATAGTCGCGCTCGGTCAGGATGCCGACCACCGCATCGCCCTCGGTGACCAGCAGGGCACCAATGCCCTTGTCAGCCATGCGCTGGAGCGCATCGAACACCGAGTCGTCCGGCCCGATGGCATGGACAGTGTTATCAAGCTTGGTCTGGAGAATCTTGGCTACAGCGGTCATGGATTTACCTCCTTCTTTGAAATGATCTGGACTTGGCAGTGAGATGAGTTTCAGGCCAGGCTTGGCGCGAAGGCAAGGCCCGGGCTCTGGTCGCAGTTCATTATGCGCAGTTGATTTTCAGCGCCGCCCACCGAACAGGCTGCCGCCGACCTTGATCAAATCACCCATGCCCAGCTGGCCGTCGCCGTCCTGGTCGAGCAGGCTGCCCAGCAAACCGCCGCCCAGTCCGCCCCGTTGCTGAGTCCGTTCGCGCTCCTGGCCCAGCGTCTGGCCCAGGTCGCCGGAATTCATGCCGCCTGCGTTCATGCGCTGCGCCAGAAAAGCCATGACGATGGGCGCCAGCAGCCTGAGCAACTGGCCTGCATTGCTGCCACCCAGGCCAGTGGCCTGGCCCAGCCCGGTTTCAGCGCGCTGCTGGTTGCCGCCAAAAATATGCCCGAGGATGGCCGCGCCGTCGCTGGCCGCACCGGCATTGCCCGCCGAAGCGCCGCCGCCCAGCAGCGAGCCGAGCAGGCCACCCAGGTCCGGGCCGCCGCCCGCGCTGTGGTCGCGCTGCAGAGCGCCTAATAGGGCATCGGCACCTTGCGGCTGGGCTGCGTTGTGACTCATGGCACCCAGCATCAGCGGCAGCGCAGCGCCGACCGCCTCCTGGGCTTGCTCGGTGCCGGTGCCAAGTTGCTGCGCCAGTTGCTGCAGCGGCGCACCCTGGAGCTGCGCCATCAGTTCATCGACAAGGGAAGAGGAAGAAGAAAGCATGGGTCAATCCTTTGGGTTGGGGGACAAGGGTTTTAAATCATTGCTGGCAAGCCGTCATGGTAATGGCAAGGCGATGATTGCAAAAGTGGCCTGCGCTCAACCCCTTGTGTATGGCTAGAGACGCTGGCAGCCAGCAAAAATTCGGCATGCTGCAATGCACAATTTCAAGTCACGAATGCACCAACACGGTGATGGCGGGTTCGCAATTCGCTTTGCTTTTGATAGCTGCGTGTCCCCTGCTGCCGTGCGCAAGCGGCTGTTTTTATCTAAATTCACAGCATTCCCACAGCTGGCACAACCCTTGCGTAAACCACACCGCTGCCAAAGTTGGCGGCGTGTAGGCCCGGTGCAATGGCGGATTGGGCAGACAGGACGATGGCGTCCCCACGGATAAGCAGGCCCCGCGCCTTGGCTGCTCCGTGCGGACGCCTTTTTTGTTTTTGCAAACTGCCTGCGGAGAGCACGATGAAAAAATCCAGACTGGTGATGATTGGCAACGGCATGGCCGGCGTGCGTGCGCTGGAAGAACTGTTGAAGATTGCGCCCGACCTCTACGACATCACGGTGTTCGGTGCCGAGCCGCACCCGAACTACAACCGCATCTTGCTGTCGCCGGTGCTGGCCGGCGAGCAGACGCTGGACGAAATCGTGCTGAACGACTGGTCCTGGTACACGGACAACCACATCACGCTGCACGCCGGCTGGACGGTGACCCACGTCGACCGCGTGCGCCGCGTGGTGCATGCCGTCAATGCCACGGGCGAAACCGTCAGCGCCGACTACGACCGGCTGATCATGGCGACCGGCTCCAACCCGTTCATCCTGCCGATTCCGGGCAAGGATTTGAAAGGCGTGCTGGCCTACCGCGACATCGCCGACACGCAGGCCATGATCGACGCGGCCACGCTGTACAAGCATGCGGTCGTCATCGGCGGCGGCCTGCTGGGCCTGGAAGCGGCCAATGGCCTGATGAAGCGCGGCATGGAAGTCACCGTGGTGCATGTCGGCGACTGGCTGATGGAGCGCCAGCTCGACGACGTGGCAGGCAAGCTGCTGCAAAAGTCGCTGGCCGAGCGCGGCATGAAGTTTTTGATTGGCGCACAGACGCAGGAACTGATCGGGGGAAGCGACGGCCGCGTCAAGGCCGTCAAGTTCAAGGACGGCATGGAGATTCCCGCTGATCTGGTCTGCATGGCCGTCGGCATTCGTCCCAACACTGCCTTAGCGGAAAAAATGCGCCTGTATGTGAACCGTGGCATCGTCGTCAGCGACACGCTGCAAACCACCACCGATGCGCGCATTTACGCGGTGGGCGAATGCGCTGCGCACCGGGGCATTGCCTATGGGCTGGTCGCGCCGCTGTTCGAGCAGGGCAAGGTGCTGGCCAACCACCTGGCGCAGTTCGGCATTGGCCGCTACACCGGCTCGCTCACCTCGACCAAACTGAAAGTCACCGGCATCGACCTGTTCAGCGCCGGCAACTTCATGGGCGGCGACGGCGCGGAAGAAATCATCATGTCCGACCCGTTTGGCGGCGTGTACAAAAAGCTGGTGATCAAGGACGACAAACTGGTCGGGGCTTGCCTGTACGGCGACACGGTCGATGGCAGCTACTACTTCAAGCTGCTGCGCGACGGCCGCAGCATCGAAGGCATCCGCGACAAGCTGATGTTCGGCGAATCCAACATCGGTGACACCGGCCACGAAGGCCACAGCAAAGCCGCCGCCATGGCGGATACGGATGAGGTCTGCGGTTGCAACGGCGTGACCAAGGGCGCGATCTGCAAGGCGATCAAGGACAAAGGCCTGTTCACGCTTGACGAAGTGCGCAAGCACACCAAGGCCAGCGCCAGCTGCGGCTCGTGTACCGGCCTGGTCGAGCAGATTTTGATGTTCACCGCCGGCGGCGACTACTCGGCCACGCCCCGGCTCAAGGCGATGTGCGGCTGCACCGACCACGGCCACCAGGCGGTGCGCGATGCGATTCGCGCCAACAAACTGCTGGCGATTGCCGACGTGTACGCCTTCATGGAATGGCGCACACCGAACGGCTGCGCCAGCTGCCGCCCGGCCATCAATTACTACGTCACCAGCACGTGGCCCAAAGAAGCCAAAGACGACCCGCAAAGCCGCGCCATCAACGAGCGCAGCCACGCCAACATCCAGAAAGACGGCACCTACAGCGTGATTCCGCGCATGTGGGGCGGCGAAACCAACTCCAGCGAGTTGCGCCGCATCGCTGACGCAGTGGACAAATACAACATTCCGACCGTGAAGGTCACAGGCGGGCAGCGCATTGATTTGCTGGGCGTGAAAAAAGAAGACCTGGTCAATGTCTGGAAGGACATCGGCATGCCCAGCGGCCACGCCTATGCCAAGGCGCTGCGCACAGTCAAAACCTGCGTCGGCAGCGAATGGTGCCGCATGGGCACGCAGGATTCGACCGAGATGGGCAAGATGCTGGAGCGCGCCATGTGGCGCATGTACGCGCCGCACAAGGTCAAGTTTGCCGTCAGCGGCTGCCCGCGCAATTGCGCCGAATCGGGCATCAAGGATGTCGGCATCATCGGCGTCGATTCGGGCTGGGAAATGTACGTGGCTGGCAACGGCGGCATCAAGACCGAGGTGGCGCATTTTCTGGTCAAGGTCAAAACCGCCGCCGAAGTGCTCGAATACACCGGCGCGTTTTGCGAGCTGTACCGCCAGGAAGGCTGGTACCTGGAGCGCACCGTGCATTACGTCAACCGCGTCGGCCTGGACTATGTGAAGAAAAAAATCCTCGACGACCACGAGGGCCGCAAGGCGCTGTGGGAGCAACTCCAGTTTGCGCTTGATGGCGAGCCCGATCCATGGTTTGACTTCAAGGACGCGGCAGTGGACACGCGTCAGTTCATGCCGATTGCCGTCCAATAATTCAATGAAAAGCACCTCCAGCGCACGCTCCACGTACACCACCAGCTACAAAAGGAATAGCAATGACTGAATGGACAACGATTTGCCGCGTCAACGACATTCCGGTGCTCGGTGCGCGCCGGGTGGCCCGCCCGCAGGGCATGGATGTGGCCGTGTTCCGCAGCAGCGAAGACAAGGTCTTTGCGCTGCTTGACCGCTGCCCGCACAAGGGCGGCCCGCTGAGCCAGGGCATCGTCTTTGGCGAAACCGTGGCTTGCCCGCTGCACAACATGACCATCGGCCTGGCCGACGGCTGCGCCCGTGCGCCCGACGAAGGCTGCACGCCCCGGTTCGCTTGCAAGGTCGATGCCGGCCAGGTATTCCTCGACACGGCCGAGCTGGCCACACTGGCGATTGATTTATTGCCGCCCCGGGCCGGGCCGGGAGCTTCGACCGGCGCAGTCGGCGACCAGACGTTTGCCGTGCAGGCCCCGCACAGCGCCTAGACCTGCCTTTTTTTGACCCACGCCTGCGAGGAGCCGCCATGACTGAAACGCGATCAACCTGTCCCTATTGCGGCGTCGGCTGTGGCGTGATCATCGCGTCGCAGGGCCGGGACATCACCGGTGTGCGCGGCGACCCGGACCATCCGGCCAATTTTGGGCGGCTGTGCACCAAGGGCTCAACCCTGCACCTGACCGCATCAAGCGCCGTCACGCGGCAGACGCGGCTGCTGTATCCGATGCGGCGCGCAAACCGGGGCGACGCGCCCCAACGCGTCACCTGGGGCAACGCGCTGGATATTGCCAGCACACGCTTCGCGCAGATCATCCGCGAACACGGCCCCGACGCCGTCGGTTTCTACATCTCGGGCCAGCTGTTGACCGAAGACTATTACGTCTTCAACAAGCTGGCCAAAGGCTTGATTGGCACCAACAACATCGACAGCAACTCGCGCCTGTGCATGAGCAGCGCCGTGGCCGGCTACAAGCAAACGCTGGGTTCGGATGCGCCGCCCAGCTGCTATGACGACGTGAAGCACGCGCAGTGCATCTTCATCGTCGGCAGCAACACCGCCTATGCGCATCCGGTGCTGTTCCGGCGCATTGAAGACGCCAAGGCCGCCAACCCGGCTTTGACCATCATTTATGTAGACCCGCGCCGCACCGACACCGCCGAAATCGCCGACCTGTTTTTGCCCATTCAGCCCGGCACCGATGTGATGCTGTTCAACGGCATGCTGCATATCATGCTGTGGGAAGGCTGGCTTGATGCCGCCTGGATGGCCGCCCACACCAGCGGCTTCGAGGCGCTCAAAGCCACCGTGCGTGACTGCACGCCCGACCTGGTGGCGCAAACCTGCGGCATCAAAAAAGAAGACCTGTTTGAAGCCGCCCGGCTGTTTGCCACTTCGCCCGCCACGCTCAGCCTGTATTGCCAGGGCCTGAACCAATCCAGCAGCGGCACGGCCAAGAACGCCGCGCTCATCAACCTGCACCTGGCCACCGCGCAGATCGGCAAACCCGGTGCCGGGCCGTTTTCGCTGACTGGCCAGCCCAATGCGATGGGCGGGCGCGAAGTCGGCGGCATGGCCAATTTGCTCAGCGGCCACCGTGATCTGGGCAACCCCGCGCACCGCGCCGAAGTCGCCGCGCACTGGGGCGTTCCAGAGGTGCCCGAAAAACCGGGAAAAACCGCCGTCGAGATGTTTCAGGCCGCCGCCGACGGTGAAATCAAGGCGCTGTGGATTGCGTGCACCAATCCGGCGCAGTCGATGCCCGACCAGGCCACCGTGCGGCGCGCGCTGCAGCGGGCCGAGCTGGTCATCGTGCAGGAAGCCTTTGCCACCACGGCGACCTGTGCGTTTGCCGATTTGCTGCTGCCGGCCACCACCTGGGGCGAAAAAACCGGCACCGTGACCAACAGTGAACGCCGCATCAGCCGCGTGCGGCCCGCCATTGCCGCGCCCGGTGAAACGCGGCATGACTGGTCAATTGCGACTGAATTTGCCCAACAACTCGAACGGCTTTTGCCCAAAAAAAGCCCCGTCGCCCTTTTCCCGTATTCACTCACTGCCCCGGCCCAAGGCGTCGAAACCGTCTGGAACGAGCACCGCGAGTTGACGCGTGGCCGTGATTTGGACATCACCGGCATGAGCTACGCCTTGCTGGAACAATCGCCGCTGCAATGGCCGATGCCGGAAGGTGAAACAGCGGGCAAAGTCCGGCTGTATGAAGACGGCATCTTCCCCACGCCTGATGGCCGCGCGAATTTCGTCAATACCGTGTACCGGCCCGTCGCCGAACCCCGCGAATCGCGCTATCCGTTCGCATTGACCACTGGCCGGCTGCGCGACCAGTGGCACGGCATGAGCCGCACCGGCACGCTGGGCCGGCTGTTCGGCCATGTAGCGGAAGCCAGCGTACAGATGAACGTGCAAGACATGGCGCGCCGGCTGCTCAAAGAGGGTGATCTGGTGCATGTGACCTCCAGACGCGGCTCCCTTGTGGTGCCGGTACAGGCGTCGCCTGAAGTCGCGCTCAGCCAGGCGTTCATGGCGATGCACTGGGGCAGCGAATACCTGGGCGGTCTGTCCAGCATTGGCCAGCCGCTGGCGGGCGTCAATGCCTTGAGCACGTCAGCCTATTGCCCAAGCTCCAAACAGCCCGAACTCAAACACACCGCCGTCAAGATATTGAAGGCTGAATTGCCGTGGTCGCTGCTGGCGATGGCCTGGCTGCCCGAAGCCGATGCGCTGACCGCCCGCGAACAGCTCAAACCGCTGATGGCTGCATTTGCCTTCACCAGTTGCGTGCCGTTTTCCAGCAGCGCCGCGCTGGCAGACAGCCCTGCGCGCACCGGCGTGCTGTTTCGCGCTGCCGGCCATGAAGCGCCGCCCACGGCCCTGCTGGCGGAGATCGAAAAAATTCTGGGTCTCGATGGCAGCTATTCCCTGCGTTATGCCGACCGCAAAAAAGGCCAGCACCGCACCGTCCGGCTGGCCCGCCATGGCAGTCAAGCCGAGCTGACCGGCTTTGTGATGGCCGGCGACACCAGTGCCGAAAGCTGGATGGCTACGCTGCTCAAGGAAGCACTTCCCGCGCAGGCCTATGGCCGGCTGTTGCTGCTGCCGGGTGCCAAGCCGCCGGTGGCCGTGCAGTCGCGCGGCAAAACAGTCTGCAGCTGCCTGCAGGTCACCGACCTGGCCATTGAGGCGCATCTGGCCGCCTGCCACCCGCACGCAGACACGGCCCAAAGCACCGCCGAAGCACAACTGGCATCTTTGCAGCAAACGCTCAAATGCGGCACGCAATGCGGTTCGTGCATTCCGGAACTCAAGCGGCGCATCCGCTCCCAGCCAGCCGAAGCGCCGGCTCAAAATGCACCCGTTCGGCGCATCTTTCCAATCCAGCGCCACGCTTGAGCGCATCACAGCCAGTTATCTGCCTTCACGCACAATGCCGGCCATGAGCATCAGTCACTACCTCAAGGAAATCGGGCGCGGCAAAGACGGCGCGCGCGCCCTGCCCCGATCACAGGCGGCCGACCTGCTGGGCCAGGTGCTGGACGGCACGGTCAGCGATCTGGAAGTCGGCGGCTTTTGCATCGCCATGCGCATCAAGGGCGAAACGCCTGACGAAATGGCCGGCTTCATGGACGCTGTGTACCAGCGCCTCGAGCGCGTGCCGGCCAGCGACAGTGCCACGGTGGTGCTGCCCAGCTACAACGGTGCGCGCAAGCTGCCGGTGCTGACGCCGCTGCTGGCGCTGCTGCTGGCGCGTGAGGGCCTGAGCGTGCTGGTGCATGGCACGCCGACCGAATCGAGCCGGGTTTTTTCATCCGAAGTGCTGGCGGTGCTGGGTGTGCCTGCGCTGGCAGCTATCAGAAAAATAGCGCCCGGCGAAGTGGTGTTTGCGCCGACCCAGCTGCTCAGCCCGGCGCTCAAGCGCTTGCTGGACGTGCGCCGCGTGCTGGGCCTGCGCAATCCGGCGCACAGCCTGGTCAAGCTGATCAACCCGGCGCAGGGCAAGTCGCTGGTGGTCAGCAGTTACACGCATCCGGAATATGCGGTGTCGATGGCCGCTACGTTTGAACGCGTGCAGGCCAATGCGCTGCTGCTGCGCGGCACCGAAGGCGAAGGCGTGGCCGATCCGCGCCGCTTGCCGCAGATGCAGGGCTTTATCGGCGGGCAGCGCGTGCTGAACGAAGAAGGCCTGAGGGGCACGCTGCCTTCAGTGCCCGATCTGCCCAAAGCCATTGATGCGGCCAGCACAGCGGCCTATATTGAATCGGTACTGGCCGGCAGCAGCCCAATCCCGCCTTCGATTTCCCAGCAGGTGGCACACATCGTGCATCTGATCAAGCACCTATGAACCACCACAACATCCCTCGCACCGGCTACGGAACCTGCACGCTGGGTGCGCTGGCCCAAGCCATCAAAACATCCGGCATCGCCAGCCCGTCGGTCACCTTCACGGGCGATATGGTCAGTGGTCTGGCGCAAGCAGCCGCGCATTTCCAGGCGCGTCACAGCGCCTGAAAAATTGGGGCACGCTTGGACACCTTGACGCGGCTACAGTCCGGTATTTCATGAAATACAGCTGAAGTGCGCGCCGGACGCTATGTTTTTAATAGCTTCCAGCGCTCTCCCTGCCTGCGCAAGAGCCTTATTTGACTCATAAATTCGATGTGACGGTAATTGGCGCAGGCGCCGCCGGTTGCGCCTGCCCTGCCGGGCTGCAAGCCATGCAGCCCTTGCACTACAAATTTACAGCTTGACGCCAGTCATGTAGCTGTCAAAACGGAACTCGGAGAAGCGCGCCCAGAGCAACTGGTCACGCTGGAAAGCGCGCATGTCCTGGTGAATCTTCTTGAACTCGGGTGACTTGGCTTCGTGTTCTGCAAAGACTTCCATCGACGCCTTAAAACCCGCATCCATGATTTCTTTGGGGAAAGGTTTGAGCTGGGTCTTGGCAGCCACCAGGCGCTTCAGGGCAATCGGGTTGACCGCATCGTACTTGGCGGTCATGTCACGGGCGGCAACGTCAGTAGCGGCATCGACGATAGCCTGAAACTCCGGGCTCAAGGCGGCGTAGGCTTTGGTGTTGATGAAGAATTCCAGTTCAGCACCACCCTCCCACCAGCCGGGGTAGTAGTAGTACGGTGCCACCTTGTTGAAGCCGAGCTTTTCATCGTCGTACGGGCCGACAAACTCCACCGCGTCCAGCGTGCCTTTTTCAAGCGCCTGATAGACATCGCCAGCGGGCATGTTCTGCGGCACCACGCCCAGCTTTTGCATGGCTTCGCCGAAAAGGCCGCCGCCCATGCGCATTTTCAGGCCTTTCAGGTCGGCAACGCTCTTGATTTCCTTGCGATACCAGCCGCCCATCTGGGTGCCGGTGTTGCCGGCGCTGCGGCTCTTGATGTTGTACTTGGCGTAAAACGCATCCATCAGCTTGCGGCCGTTGCCATGCTCCATCCAGGCATCCATCTGGCGGGCGGTCAGGCCAAAAGGCACCGCGCAACCAAAGGTAAAGATCGGGTCTTTGCCAGAAAAGTAGTAAGGCGCGGTCTGGGCCATTTCAACGGTGCCGTTTTGAATGGCATCGACCACGCCGAACGGCGGCATCAATTCACCGCCGGCATGCACGGACACTTCAAACTTGCCGCCGGACAGGGCCTTGACGGTCTTGGCAAACTTTTCGCCGCTGCCAAAAATGGTGTCGAGCGATTTGGGGAAGCTCGACGCCATGCGCCAGCGAACGGTAGTCTGGGCATGCACCGCAGGCGCAATGCCGGCAGCCAGTACGCCAGCAATGCCGGCGTTTTTGATGAGTGATCGACGATCCATAAATTTTCTCTCTTGAAAGGTTAACGATTGCCTGTTTCGCCGTAGTCTGCCCTGCCGCCATTTCAAGATGTCTTGAAATGCTGACTTCGGCATTAACCAGAACTGCGGGCAGCGGGACTTTTGCATTTTGTCAGTTTTGCAGCGCAAGCCGCCCGGTTTTTACCCGTAGAGGGATAAAAAACGCAACCCCTCCCGTGCGCGCCGATAAGTGCTTGCGAATGCAGGCTGCCTGTGCAACGTCACAAGCTCGCTCACACAAGCACCGCAAACTGGCGCAGCGGCGTGACCTGAACATCATCAGCATCCGCCGCGCCCTGCTGAAGCAGCCAATGCGCCAGTGGCCGCGCTGGAAAGATCAAGTCACCGACAAGGCACGCCGGGATGAAAACAGCATTTCCCCCGCGCCCGAAGGCAAGGCGAGTTTTGTCAATACGCTGCAGCAAGCGGTTGCCGCGCCGGGCCAAGCTGCAGGCTTAAGCTCATAACGGCAAGTTATCTGCCTTCACGCACAATGCCGGCCATGAGCATCAGTCACTACCTCAAGGAAATCGGGCGCGGCAAAGACGGCGCGCGCGCCCTGCCCCGATCACAGGCGGCCGACCTGCTGGGCCAGGTGCTGGACGGCACGGTCAGCGATCTGGAAGTCGGCGGCTTTTGCATCGCCATGCGCATCAAGGGCGAAACGCCTGACGAAATGGCCGGCTTCATGGACGCTGTGTACCAGCGCCTCGAGCGCGTGCCGGCCAGCGACAGTGCCACGGTGGTGCTGCCCAGCTACAACGGTGCGCGCAAGCTGCCGGTGCTGACGCCGCTGCTGGCGCTGCTGCTGGCGCGTGAGGGCCTGAGCGTGCTGGTGCATGGCACGCCGACCGAATCGAGCCGGGTTTTTTCATCCGAAGTGCTGGCGGTGCTGGGTGTGCCTGCGCTGGCAGCTATCAGAAAAATAGCGCCCGGCGAAGTGGTGTTTGCGCCGACCCAGCTGCTCAGCCCGGCGCTCAAGCGCTTGCTGGACGTGCGCCGCGTGCTGGGCCTGCGCAATCCGGCGCACAGCCTGGTCAAGCTGATCAACCCGGCGCAGGGCAAGTCGCTGGTGGTCAGCAGTTACACGCATCCGGAATATGCGGTGTCGATGGCCGCTACGTTTGAACGCGTGCAGGCCAATGCGCTGCTGCTGCGCGGCACCGAAGGCGAAGGCGTGGCCGATCCGCGCCGCTTGCCGCAGATGCAGGGCTTTATCGGCGGGCAGCGCGTGCTGAACGAAGAAGGCCTGAGGGGCACGCTGCCTTCAGTGCCCGATCTGCCCAAAGCCATTGATGCGGCCAGCACAGCGGCCTATATTGAATCGGTACTGGCCGGCAGCAGCCCAATCCCGCCTTCGATTTCCCAGCAGGTGGCACACATCGTGCATCTGATCAAGCACCTATGAACCACCACAACATCCCTCGCACCGGCTACGGAACCTGCACGCTGGTCGGCGCTGGCCCCGGCGACCCGGAACTGCTCACCCTCAAGGCCCTCAAAGCCATTCAGCGCGCCACCGTGCTGTTTGTCGACGACCTCGTCAGCGACGAAATTGTGGCTTTTGCACAGCCGGATGCGCGCATCGTGCTGGTCGGCAAGCGCGGCGGCTGCCAATCCACACCGCAGTCGTTCATTGAAAAACTCATGCTGACCGCCGTGCAAGAAGGCGAAACCGTGGTGCGGCTCAAGGGCGGCGACCCGTTTATCTTTGGCCGGGGCGGCGAAGAAGTCGAGCACTTGCGCGAAGCCGGCATTGAAGTGGCGGTGATCAACGGCATCACGGCCGGGCTGGCCGCCGTGACCTCGCTGGGCGTGCCGCTGACACACCGCCAGCATGCGCACGGCGTGGTGTTCATCACCGGCCACGCCAAACCCGGCGACAGCGGCACCGACTGGCGCGCCCTGGCCGCCACCGCCTACAGCGCCAGGCTGACGCTGGTGATCTATATGGGTGTCAGCGGCGCCGGCCACATTCAGGACGAGTTGCTGACCGGCTTGCCAGCCTCCACGCCGGTCGCCGTGATCCAGAACGCCTCGCTGGCCACGCAGCGCCACATCGCCACCACGCTGGGCGCGCTGGCCGAACAGATCAAAACATCTGGTATCGCCAGCCCGTCGGTCATCGTCGTGGGCGATGTCGTCAGCGGCCTGGCACAAGCCGCCGCGCATCCCGAGGTGCGCCACAGCGCCTGAAAACGCCAGGCAGGCTTGCGCGCCCGGGCGCAGCTACACTCCCGTGTTTCATGAAACGCAGCGGCAGCATGCACCAAAACGCTATATTTTTAATAGCTGATTGCGCCCATCCTGACTGCGCAAGAGGCCGATTTGACTCATAAATTCGATGTAGTGGTGATTGGCGCGGGCGCTGCCGGCCTGTTTTGCGCCGGCCAGGCGGGCCAGCGCGGCCTGAAGGTCTTGCTGGTTGACCACAGCGAGAAAGTCGCCGAAAAAATCCGCATTTCGGGCGGTGGCCGCTGCAACTTCACCAACCGTGACGCCACGCCCGCCCAGTTCCTGAGCGAAAACCCGCATTTTTGCCGCTCCGCCCTGTCACGCTACACGCCGCAGGATTTCATCGAACTGCTGCAGCGCCACGGCGTGCCCTTCCACGAAAAGCACAAGGGCCAGCTGTTTTGCGACCGTTCAGCGGAAGACATCATCAACCTGCTGCTGGCTGAATGCGATGCCGGCCAGGTCACACGCTGGCAGCCTTGCCGTATCAAAAGCGTGCTTTATGCAGAACAGGCGGGCGTTACCAGCTATCAAATCGAGAGCAGTCACGGCTTGATTGAAGCGGCGCAAGTGGTGATTGCCACCGGCGGTTTGTCGATTCCCAAAATCGGCGCGACCGATTTCGGTTACCGCATCGCCCAACAGTTCGGCCTGCGCCTGGTGGAGCCCCGGGCCGGGCTGGTGCCGCTGACTTTTGACGGCGCAGGCTGGACGCCTTACGCGCAACTCGCCGGTCTGGCGCTGCCGGTGCGCATCGAAACCGGCCCGATTGACGCCAGCCCCAAGCAACGCAAAAAAGCCGTGGTGTTTGCTGAAGACCTGCTGTTCACGCACCGGGGCCTGAGCGGCCCGGCGGTGCTGCAAATATCCAGCTTCTGGCGCGAAGGCCAGCCGGTGCGCATCAATCTGGCACCCGGCGTGGACTTGCCCGCCCTGCTGCTGCGCGCCAAGGCCAGCTCGAAAAAGCTGATCGCCAACGAACTGGCCAGTCTGGTGCCCGGCCGCCTGGCCGATGCCTGGGTCAGCGAAGATGCCGCTTTGCAACGCCCGATCAGCGACATCCCCGACAAGGCGCTGCTGGCGCTGGCAGAGCGGTTGAGCGACTGGCAACTCACGCCCAACGGCTCGGAAGGCTACAAAAAAGCCGAAGTGACTTTGGGCGGCGTGGACACCCGCGACCTGTCGTCGCAAACCCTGGAATCGAAGCAGCCAGGGCTGTATTTCATCGGCGAAGTGGTGGACGTAACCGGCTGGCTGGGCGGCTACAACTTTCAGTGGGCCTGGGCCAGCGGCTTTGCCTGCGCACAGGCGCTGGCGGCACGGGTGAACAGCTGAAAAGCAATCTACTATCGGAATGCACTTTTCCATGCCAGCGGGGGCCGCGGGACTGGCTCTGCCAGACCGCAGGCGCAGCGGCCCCCTCGGGGGGCAGGGAGTTACGCGAAGCGAACGACCGTGGGGGCCTTTTACCGCCTGCTATAATCGCAGGCTTTGCTAGCAAACCCGCACCTGGCCTGATCCTGATCAGATCAATGAAAAGTGCATCTTTTGAATCGATTCATCAATGACCACCATTCGCGTAAAAGACAACGAACCCTTTGACGTGGCACTGCGCCGCTTCAAGCGCACCATCGAAAAACTCGGCCTGCTGACCGAACTGCGCGCCAAAGAGTTCTACGAAAAGCCAACCGCCGTGCGCAAGCGCAAGAAGGCAGCCGCCGTCAAGCGTAACTACAAGCGCATTCGCGCCATGCAGTTGCCCAAGAAGCTGTACTGATCCAGTACTTGCCTCACGGCAGCTCAAGCCCGCAAGAGGACGCTCTGCGGGCTTTTTTGTTTTCCGCAATCCATTGCAAATTTCAATTCAAAACCCTTCAGGAGCCACCGCCATGACCCTCAAAGAACAAATCACCGAAGACATGAAAACCGCCATGCGTGCCAAGGACAGCGAGCGCCTGGGCACGATCCGGCTGCTGCTGGCGGCCATCAAGCAAAAGGAAGTGGACGAGCGCGTGGTGGTTGATGACGTGATGGCCATCGCCATCGTGGACAAGCTGATCAAGCAGCGCAAGGACTCCATCGAAGCGTTTGAAAAAGCCCAACGTCAGGAGCTGGCCGACAAGGAAAAATCCGAGATGCTGGTGCTGCAGGCCTACTTGCCCGCCCGCATGAGCGCTGAGGAAGTCACGGCTGAAGTCAAAACCATCGTCGCTGCGCTGGCCGCTGAACTGGGCCGCGCCGTCGGTCCCGGCGACATGGGCAAGGTCATGGGCGCCGTCAAGACCCGGCTGGCCGGCAAGGCCGACATGGGCCAGGTATCTAGCGCGGTGAAAGCGGCGCTGGCAGCTTGAGCGTAGCAAGGGCGGCTTGGACGCCCTTCTGCCTGCGGCAAGCCGTACCGATTACTGCACGCGTATCGGCGTGGAAACCGATTCAGCCAGCGTTTTTCCTGCTGCCGTGTTGTTCATGAAATCCAGCTTCAGCACATAGGCCCCGGCGGGGGGTGCCAGGAGCGTCTCGGTCTCGCCATTCGTGAAGTCCATTTCGACCGGTTTTCCTCCGTCCTGCGGCGACACTGTCAGGCGGAAATGGCCGGTATCCTTTTCTTTTTGCTGCAGATGGGCGACGTTCAAGCCTGACGCCTGAAACTGCACCGTAAACGGGGGCTTGAGCTCGGCATTGGCGGCAATATTGGGCAGGCTGATGCCTTTTTTGATCAGCGTGGCCGGATCAGTGTCCTTGTTCTTGCGCGTCACCGTGATTTTGAGCGGCTTGCTGTACACAAAATGCGGCAAGTGGGTGCTGTCTGCCAGCAGCAGTCGCAAGGTGTAGGTGCCGGGCTCCAGCGTCAACACCGTTTCCATCTGGCCTTTGCCAAAGTGCATGTACTGGTCATCAAAAGGCAAGGCCTTTTTAAAGTCGAGCGGAAGATCCCGATTGATCAACAAATGGTGGTGGCCGCTTTTTCCGTCCTGCGGCACGCTGATCGGCGCCAGACCCCCAGCCGCCGGTCAGGCCAAAAGTGGCCCGAAAAGGCGTTTCAATTTTTGCGCCGTTCTGAAGATTGGTGAAATACGCTTCGGCCCCCTGGCGAGCCGGACTGGCCTGCCACTTGAACAGCGTATGGGCGCTGTTTGGGGAAGCGCTGGCGGTAGCCGGTGCCGGACTGGCTTGCGCCAGGCAAAGCAAAGGTGCCAAGCCTGCGAGCGCTGCAATCAGTGTGTGTTTTATTGACAATTTAATCTCTTCGTGAGCGCCAAGATAGGCAAGCGGTGAGATTACATTTTTTTACTTTTGCAAAATAAAGCGGCTTCAATAACTGGGCTATTTGACGGGTTATTTCAAGTCGTCACCCGCTCCAGACTGCGCATCTGATGTGCCGGAGAACTCCAAATATGTTCAAAAGAAGCATCAGCAAACAGTGCTTTGACTGATGCAGCCACTGCTACAAATTGCTATTAATTAAATAGCTGCTAGCGCACAACTGGCGTGCGCAAAAGCACCTATTCCTTTAAAAATACAGATTTTCAGCTGCCAGCGACCTTCATCCGGTTCACCAAAATGGAGCCTACGGTTTTGGCGCCGTAGTTGTAGGCATCTGCGCCCACGGCCTGAATGCCCATCAGCATGTCTTTCAAATTACCGGCAATCGTGATTTCCTCTACAGGAAAGGCGATTTCACCGTTTTCAACCCAGAACCCTGATGCGCCGCGCGAATAGTCGCCCGTCACATAGTTCACGCCCTGGCCCATCAGTTCCGTGACAAACAAGCCCCGGCCCAGCTTGCGCAGCATGGCTTCGAGGTCGTCACCCGCGCCCGTCTTGCGGCTGCTCATCACCAGATTGTGCGAACCGCCGGCATTGCCCGTGGTGCGCATGCCGAGCTTGCGGGCGGAATAGGTGCTCAAGAAATAACCGGCCACGCGCCCGGCTTCCACCACCTGGCGGGCGCTGGTCTTGACGCCTTCTTCATCAAACGGCGAACTGCCCTTGCCCTTGAGCAAATGCGGGTCTTCGTGGATGTCGATGTGTTTGGGGAATGCCATCTTGCCCAGGCTGTTCGCTAGGAAGGTGCTTTTTCGGTACAGCGCGCCGCCGCTGATCGCCTGCACAAACCCACCCAACAGGCCAGCCGCCAACGGCGACTCAAACAGCACCGGGCATTCGGTGGTCGGAATTTTCCGGCCTTTCAGGCGCGCCAGTGCGCGTTCAGCGGCATAGCGGCCAACGGCTTCAGGAGGCGCCAGCTCGCTGGCGTCACGCATCGAGCTGTACCAGGCGTCGCGCTGCATTTGTTTGCCCTTGCCGGCAATCGGTGCCACTGAAATGCTGTGGCGCGAACTGGCATAACCACCACGAAACCCCCCGCTGTGGGCGCTGAAAAAATGACTTTGCTGCGCCGATACGCCTGCGCCTTCGCTGTTGGTGATCAACTTGGAAGTGGCAAAGGCGGCGGCTTCGCATTGCAGCGCCAGCTGGGCGGCTTCTTCCGAGTTGATGGCCCACGGGTGAAACAGGTTTAGCTCGGGATGATGGCGGGAAATGTCCTGCTCGTCAGGCAAGCCTGAGGTGGCATCTTCTGCAGTAAAACTTGCAATGTCGTAGGCGGCTTTCACGGTCTGCTGGATGGCAGCTTTTGAAAAATCGCTGGTGGCTGCATTGCCGCGTTTTTTGCCGACATAGACGGTAATGCCCAGCGATTTGTCGCGGTTGCGCTCAACTGTCTCCAGTTCGCCCTTGCGCACGCTGACGGACAAACCGAAGCCTTCTGACGCTTCGGCGGCGGCATCGGTGGCGCCCAGCTTTTTGGCGTGACTCAGTGCGGTGTCAACCAGCTCTTCAAAAAAACCGCGACTGTAACTAAAACCGGCTTCCGGCTGGCTGGTTTTGGTGCGCGAAGTGGTGCGGGATGGACGGACTGTGGATTTTTGGGTCATATGGGTAGCTATGATACTGACTGCCATGAACATCAAAAATACAAAGCCTGTCGCCAAGGCCATCAAAGGCTACTGGTCCAACGGCCGGTTCGTGAAACCCGAAGAAATCGCCCTCGAAGAAGTGGGGCCGCCCAGCAAAACCCAGCTCAAAGCCGAAGCCGACGAAAAGCAAGCGCTCGGCGAAGCTTTGCTGACCCTGCGCACCGACCTGATGGCGCGTCTGGACTTGCCCGAAAAGCTGCTCGATGCGCTGACGCAGGTCAAACGCATCACCAACTTTGAAGGGCGGCGTCGCCAGATGCAATTTATCGGCAAGCTGATGCGCCCGCTGGACATGACGCCCATTCGCGCGGCCATTGACGAGCAGGCCAACGGCTCCGCTGATTTGACGCTGGCGCTGCACCTGGCCGAACAGTGGCGCGACAAGCTGATTGCTGCCGACGAGGCGCTGAGCCAGTGGCTCGACGAATACCCGGCCACCGATTCGCAGCAGCTGCGCGCACTGATTCGCCAGGCCCGCAAAGACATCGCCAAGCCTGAAACACCGGGCGAAGCACCACGTCACAACAAAGCCTATCGCGAAATTTTCCAGCTGGTCAAGCAAACGATGGCGAAGGAACCCGAGGCATGAATAGCGCCCGCCCCACAGCGCACGATGGCGTAAAAATCGGCATCGTCTCGGTCAGCGACCGGGCCTCCAGCGGGGTCTACGTAGACAAGGGCCTGCCCGCCCTGAAAGACTGGCTGACACGCGCGCTGCTCAACCCGATCACGTTTGAAGAACGGCTGATTCCCGACGAGCAGGCGGGCATCAGCGCCGCGCTGATTGAATTGGTCGAATCGGGCTGCTGTCTGGTGCTCACCACCGGCGGCACCGGCCCGGCCCTGCGCGACGTGACGCCGGAGGCCACGCTGGCCGTGGCGCACAAGGAAATGCTAGGCTTTGGCGAACAGATGCGGCAGATCAGCCTGAAATTTGTTCCGACGGCGATCTTGTCGCGGCAGGTCGCGGTGATTCGCGGCCAGAGCCTGATCCTGAATCTACCCGGCCAGCCCAAGGCCATCGCCGAAACGCTGGAAGGCTTGAAGAACGAGGCCGGCGAATCGGTGGTTGCCGGCATTTTTGCAGCCGTGCCTTACTGCATCGATCTGATTGGCGGCCCGTATCTGGAAACCGACCCGTCGGTTTGCAAGGCCTTTAGGCCCAAGAACGCACTTCGCGCGGTATAAAAGCCGACAACGCTGCAGGCGCACACCGTGCAGGCAGCGGAAAAAGCCGAGTCGCCATGACTCTGGCATTTTTGTTTGGTTTTTTTACCTGAGTGATTTCATGAACGCTTCTTTTCGCACCAGCCTTTCCATCGTCGCTCTGGCGGTCGCTTCCCTGACGCTGCCTTCACTGGCTAATGCCAAACGCATGGGTGGTGGCATGAAGTCTGCGCCGCGCACGTCAGCCCCCGCGCCTGCCAAAGCAGCGCCTCCCGCCGCAGCACCGGCTCCGGCCGCAGCGCCTGTCGCAGCAGCGCCTGCTGCCGCTCCTGCAGCAGCCGGGTCGGGCATGATGGGCACCATGGGTTCAATGGCCGTGGGTGCAGTGGTCGGAACGATGGCCGGAAGCGCCATTGCCGGCGCGATGAACCCGGAAGAAAAACAAAAAGCCGCCGCGCAAAAAGCAGCAGCGGCGGCCTCCGCGCCCGCAGCCGCCAAATAAGCCTTATCAGGGTCGGCGCGTCAGCCGGCTATTTGCCGACCAGCTGGTTCAGCTTGTCGGCTTCAAAGTTGGCTTTGAGCGCAGCATCTTCGGGAACGCAATCCCGGTGCTGTGCAGCCGGCAGGGTCGAGAGCTTTTCAATCGCCTGCCAGAGCAGCGCAATCTGGTGTTCCTGACCGGAAGCGTTGTCGATCAGGCCGCGCAACGCCTGACTCAGCGGGTCGTCGTTTTGCGTCACGCCATAGGCTGAAAACCCCATCTGGCTGGCGGCCTCTTCGCGCTTGACATCGGCGCCCGCCTGGATGACACGGGCCGGGTTGCCGACTGCCGTCGCCCCAGCGGGCACGGGCTTGACGACCACGGCATTGGAGCCGATTCTGGCGCCGTCACCGACCAAAAATCCACCCAACACTTGCGCACCTGCGCCCACCACGACATTTTTCCCCAATGTCGGATGGCGCTTGGCGCCTTTGTACAGGGCCGTTCCGCCCAGCGTCACGCCGTGGTAAATCGTGCAACCCGAACCGATTTCAGCGGTTTCGCCAATCACCACGCCCATGCCGTGGTCGATGAACACGCAGCCGGCGATTTGTGCGCCCGGATGAATTTCAATGCCCGTGAGCCAGCGCGAAATATGCGAGATAAAACGCCCCAGCCATTTGAAATCATGCGTCCAGCACCAGTGCGCACGCCGGTGCAGCACCAGCGCATGCAGGCCGGGGTAACACGTCAGCACCTCCCAGCGGGTGCGGGCAGCGGGGTCACGTTCAAGAATGCACTGAATGTCGGAGCGGAGTCTGGAAAACATAAAAGGAGTTTATGGCGTGAGAGGCGTGTTCGCTGGCGCGGACGCTTTGTCCGGAGCAGGCAACGTTTTATCCGGCGCATGCCGCATCATGGCCTTGGCCACGCCGCGCAGGATGTGAATTTCTTCGGGGCTGAGCTGCGCGCGGTTAAACAGCTGGTTCAGGCGCGGCATGAGTTTTTTGGGCGACGCCGGATCCAGAAAGCCGATGTCGGCCAGCGCCTGCTCCCAATGCCCGAGCATGCCGGCCACGGCGGCTGCATCGGCCAGCCGGGGTTCGGTGGTCGCCGCCTGCACGCCAAAGCCGCCCAGCGCCTCGCGCCAGTCGTAGGCAATCAGCTGCACGGCTGCGCCCAGATTGAGCGAGCCGAATTTGGGGTCGGTCGGAATGCTGAGTGCTGCATGGCAGCGGTACACATCGTCGTTTTGCATGCCAAAACGCTCGGAACCGAACAAAAAAGCAACCGAATCGGGCTTGAGCGCTTGATGGACGGGCGCAAGAAGCTCCTGTTCTGATAGCACTTCGGGCCGCGCCAGCAGCTCGGCAAAATGCGGCCGGGGGGCCAGCGTGGGCGGGCCGAAGTCGCGCGGCGTCATGGCCGTGGCGCATAAATGCACCATGCCGTCCAGCGCCTCGTCGAGCGTTTCGACGATGCGGGCGTTGTTTAACACATCAAGCGCACCGCTGGCCCGCTGGATGGTTTCCTCGCGCCGCAGCACATTGGCCCAGCGCGGCGCGACCAGCACCAGGTCGTCAAAGCCCATGGTTTTCATGGCGCGGGCGGTGGCGCCCACATTGCCGGCGTGGCTGGTGTTGATCAGGACAAAACGGGTTTTCATGGCGGAAACAGCAACTCAAAAAATGGAAACAAGGCAGGCAGGCATTCGCCGGGCCGGTGCATGTGCGGTGCGCCAAAGCGGCATAGGCTGATTGTCGCCGGTCTTTTTGCGGCCTAAACAGGCGCCAAAACAGCGCAGGCAAATCGCGACGCTTCAAGCGCATCAATCCGGTTTCATCCTACGAATCGGACAAAAATCAGCCGTTAGCTTTTCGATTCTGCCGGCCGGGCGGCGCCCTTTGCAGCGTGCCCCGGCTGGCATCACATTCAACAACAGGAAATAGTCCATGCGCCCGATCCGAAATACTTACCGTCCCGCCCTGTTGGGCAGCTTGCTAGCCAGCGCCGTATTGCTGGCAGCCTGCGGAAAAAGTGGCGTTGAGACCCCTGCCGCTGGCAGCAACTCCAGTGCCCCAGTTGTCGCCAGCGCACCTGCGCCAGCGGCAAATGCCAAGCCAGCGGGCAACACCGAGCAGCAAGCCAGCCAGAAAATGAATGCCTACACCGACGCCTACAACAAGCTGATTGGCACTTTTGGCTTGCCCGAAACGTATGAGGGCTACCTCAAAGACAACATTCCAAAACGCACCGCAACCGACAGTATTTCCATTACTGACGGCTGGGTAGAAATTGCGCTGGACAAGTTCAAAAAAGGCCGCGCGCTGGCATCAGGTGGCCAGGAAGCGCTGAACCAGTCGGCTGACCAGCTGATTGGCGCGCTGGACAAGCTGGTGGTGCAGCTCAAGGCGTTGAATATTTATTACGAGTCCAAGACTTATAAAAACGACAACCTGGCGCGTGGCAAATCCGAAGATGCGTCGCTGCGCACCCATTTTGAAGCCAGCATGTCGGCCATGAAATCGTTCAACGAAGTGCTGAGTCAGGAGCAGAAAAAGCGTAATACCGAAATGCTGGCCCGCCTGAAAGCCAGCGGTGACTTGCTGGGCTACAACAGCAAACTGGCGCTGGGACAAGGCGAGGAATTGATCAACCTTTTCCACACTGAAAGCGACATCAAGAGCGCTGCCAAATACACCGAGGGCGATGCGCTGGTGGCGGAACTTGAAAAAACCCTCACCGCGCAGCTCGAACTGTATGCGGCGGCCAAGGGCAAGAACCCCGGCCCGACTCCGGCCATGAAAGCATGGCCTCCAATCTGGTGTCGCTGGTGGGCGCTTACCGCGACATGAAGCAGTCCAAAAAGGCCGAAGACTACAACGACATGGTCAAGGAATACAACCGGGCCGTGGAAAGCGCCAACGGCATCGACTGACCCGTGCCGGCGCGGCCTGGGTTAGCCAGGCCATCGCCGCCGGCAACCTGTCGTTTTGCAGCCAGACAGTGAACCGGTAAAATAGCCGGTTTTCTGCTTGTCCGGTTACCGGGCAGCAGCCTTGGCTGTTTTTCCTGGCCGCTCTTTACTACCTTTTATGTCCAGCAATCTCCACCCCATGCTTAACGTGGCCATCAAGGCTGCGCGCGCCGCCGGCGCCCTCATCAACCGCGCTGCACTTGATGTTGAGGCGGTTCGCGTTTCGCTCAAGCAGACCAACGATTTCGTCACCGAAGTCGATCAGGCCGCTGAAACCGCGATCATCGAAACGCTGCTCACCGCCTACCCCGGCCACGGCATCCTGGCCGAAGAATCGGGCAGCGAGCATGGGGCGAAAGATTCCGAATTCGTCTGGATCATCGACCCGCTGGACGGCACCACCAACTTCATCCACGGCTTTCCGTTTTACTGCGTCAGCATTGCGCTGTCGGTGCGCGGAAAAATCGAGCAGGCCGTGGTCTATGACCCGATGCGCAACGATATCTACAGCGCCAGCAAGGGCCGTGGCGCCTATGTCAATGACCGTCGCATCCGCGTTGGCAAGCGCACGCGCCTGCAGGAATGTTTGATTTCAACCGGCTTTCCTTACCGTCCCGGCGACAAGCTCAAACCGTACCTGAACATGCTGGGCGAAGTGATGAGCCAGTGCGCCGGCGTGCGCCGCCCCGGTGCGGCAGCGCTCGACCTGGCGCATGTTGCCGCCGGTCTGACCGACGGATTTTTTGAAACCGGCTTGAAGCCCTGGGACGTGGCAGCCGGCTCGTTGCTGATTACCGAAGCGGGCGGCCTGATCGGCAACTTCACCGGCGAATCCGACTTCATGGACCACGGCGAATGCGTGGCCGGCAACCCGCGCATTTACGGCCAGCTGATCAGCACGCTGGGCAAGTACAGCAAGTTTGCCGGTGCCGGCGACAAGGCCACGGTACGCCAGGCCGTGCAAGACGCGTCAGCCCCGACGGCCCCTACAGAAGAAGGCAGCGAATCAGCACCCGCTGTGGTTGCCAAGCCAACCCTCAAGGCCAAGCGCATCCAGCGCGCCAGCCCAGCGGCCCCGGCCAGCGCCGACCCGGTTGCCGACACAGTTGCCGAACAGACGCCTGACGCGCCGTTCTAATCACCCGCTTGAGGTGAAGCCTGCCGAAATATCCGGCAAGCACAGTTTGCGTCCACACCAACCGCCCGGGCCTCAGTGCCTGGGCCAGTTGATGCTCCCTGCATTACTTTCGCTGCGCTGAAAACAATGCACCAGCGCGCTGTCAAGACGCACCTTGTCGGGCGGCGCATCAACCCACTGGCCCCACGGCAGATTTGCCGTAAAAAGCATTTCACGGACCGCCACGCCGCTCCGTCTTTACGCGGAAAACCCGAATTGCCTTGAATAAAGCGTGTCTGCGCCACCGCGCTGTGATGGCCACGGCACGCAGCTACACTGATTTCGCCAGCGCGGCCCGCATTGCCCTTCATGGCGAATTTGCCAAAATGCCTGCAGCCTGCAGGCCGCTGCGCAGCCAAGCCGGACTGGCCCTGATTCGCCAACGTAAAAGCCACGCATCATGAACCGACACCCGACTGACCCGACCTTTCTTGCCAAGCAGGTCACGCGGCTTCACGGCAGGACACAGAACGCATTGCGCATTGCCCTGAGCCACTACGTGACCAATGGCCTGACGGTCGCGCTCGGTCTGGTGTTGATCATGCTGGCGCTGTTCGAGTCAGCTGGCGTCGCCGCTGCTGCCAGCGCAGCCGTCGGCGTCATCATCACCAGCTTGCCGGACGTGCCCTCGCCACGCCGGCGCAAAGTCATGCAGGTGCTGCCCGCGCCGCTGCTGGGCACACCGCTGTTCATGCTGGTGCAGCTGACGCGCCAGGACACGCTGCTGCTGGGCGCGGTGCTGGTGGCCGGCACGTTTTTGGCCGTAATGTTGATGGCCTGGGGCAAGCGCGGCGGCCCGATCTGCTTTTCGCTGCTGTTTTCGATGCTGTTTTCGATGGCTGCGCCGCCGATGAGTTCACTGCAGCAAGTCTTGCAGCACACCGCCTGGTTTGTGGCTGGCGCGGGGCTGTATCTGCTGTGGGCCGTGTTGACCACGCACCTGCTCAACCAGCGCTTTCGGGCGCAATTGCTGGCGGAATGCCTGCACAGTTTTGCGCAGATTTTGCGCACGCAGGCCCAGCGCTTCGACATCGACCCCAACTACCAAGCATTGCTCGAAGCCATGCTGAATCGGCAAGCCAGCCTGGCCGACCAACTGCAGGCCGCGCGCGATGTGGTGCTGGAATCCCCCACCACCGCCCCGCGCCAGCAATACGCCGCCATGCTGCTGAGCCTGCTGGAAGCGCGCGACCACCAGCTGGCCTGTGACCTGGACCTGGATGTGCTGCTGACGCAACGCGGCGCGGTGTCCGTGCTGCCCGCATTGCAGCAAACGCTGAACACCACCGCCGACGAACTGGAGACACTCGGCATGGCGCTGCTGCTGGGCCGACGCAAAAAATCCATCCCGCCGATCCGCGATTTGCGACCTCAACTGGCTGGCGTGCTGCCGGCCAGGACGCAAACCCCTGCAGCGCTGGCGCCACAACCGATCCGCACGGACGCCCCCGATGCAGCGGCCCTGCTGCACAGCATGGCCGACCGCATCGGCCACATCAATGACGAGGCCGTCAAGATGGCGGCACTGGCGCGCGGCGACGTTGCGCCTGAGCTCAGCCTGGTGCGCAACCAGTGGCAGCTGTTTGTCAGTGCCACGCAATGGAGCTGGAAACCCCTGCTCGGGCAACTGGGCTGGCGCGCCCCGACCCTGCGCTATGCGCTGCGCGCCACGCTGGCCGTGGCGGTGGGCTATGGGGTGTCGCTGCACCTGCCGTGGGCCACGCATGAATACTGGATATTGATCACCATCGTGGTCGTAATGCGCGGCAATCTGGCGCAGACGGTCCAGCGCCGCAATGCCCGCGTCGCCGGCACGGTGCTGGGCTGCCTGCTGGTCATGGCGCTGCTCATGACGCACCCCGGCGGCAAGATGCTGTTCCTGATCGTCGCGCTCAGCGCCGGCATGGCGCATGCATTTGCCTTGCGCCGTTATCTGTACACCACGATTGCCGCCACCATCAGCGGCTTGCTGCAGGCGCACTTGTTGCTGGTGGGCCTGCAACCCACGTTTGCGATTGGCGAGCGGCTGGCCGACACCGTGCTCGGTGCCCTGCTGGCCTGGCTGTTCAGCTATGTGCTGCCGTCCTGGGAGCGCAGCCAGATTCCCGGACTGGTCAAGCGCAGCATGCAGGCGCAAGGCGAGCATGCCAAGCTCGCCCTGGCGCTGCTCGACACCGCCCAGACCACCGACGTGAACTGGCGGCTGGCGCGCCGCGAAGCCTACGACAGCCTGTCAGCGCTGACGCTGGCTACGCAGCGCAGCATGGCTGAGCCGCGCCAGGTTCGCCCGCCGCTGGAGCCGCTGGAAACCCTGCAGGCGCGCAGCTACCAGTTGCTGGCCCAGTTAACCGCTGTCAAATCCCTGTTGCTGCTGCGCCGTGGTCAGCTTGACCTGGCCCAGGCCACACCGGCGCTGGAACACGCCGCGCAATGCATTGAAGCCGAGCTATTGGGCCAGGCACCCGCCGTATCAAATCAAACTCCGCCCGGTTTCAGCATGGCAGGCCAGCCCTACGTGGAGCGACCCGACATGTTGGTGGCCGCCGACCTGACGCCCTGGCTCCTGCGCCGCCTGCAACTGGCCTGCGCCATGGCCCGTGAACTGCGTCTGGCGGCCAGCCGGATACACGCCTGACGGGCTTGCGCCTGGCGCGCAATCACAGCGGGATGATCTCGGCCTTGCCGCTCAAAACGGGCTTGCACAGTATCTTGTAGCCATCGGCATCAAAGCCCGTTGCCACCACGTCCAGTTGACGGGCTTCTGCTTCGCTGCGCACGCTGCCCAGGTAACACCAGTTGCGCACGACGTGAATCTGGCAGTCGTCCCCATCGCGCTCGACCAGACCAATGGCACCCGGATAAGGCCAGCAGGCCACGCGCAGGCCGTTCAGGCTGGCCATCAGCCGGCTGCGGTGCGCGTCTGCGCTTTCGTCACCCCGGCACACGCCGGCGCACTGATGCAGCATGGCCCGAAAGCAGGCCCGGCCCGGCCTGAGCTTTTCCAGCCCCAGCGCGCCATAGCACAGCCGGTTCTGGTCAGCGAGCTGGCGCAGCGCTTCGAGCGCGCCATGTCGGCTGCCAAACAAACCGTACAAACACGGCGTAGTCGCAAAATTGATGTCTTTGGAATAAACCACCTCCGGCAGCCCGCCCACGATGCGCAAGGAACACAGCTGCCGGCTACGCCGCAGCCGCTGGTTCAGCAACGGTTGCTGCTGCTTGATCAGGCTGGCTTCAAGCAGCAGCGCGCCAATCTCGCCCGCCGTGCGAATGTGGCTGATGCGGCGGGTCTGGCGCAACAGACGCACTTCATCCGGATTGCGCAGATGCGACAGGACCCGGCTGCGCAGGTTGATGCTTTTGCCGATATAAAGCGGCAAGCCGTCTTCAGGTTCGCCATGAAACACATACACCCCAGGCGCAGACGGCATGCCCGCGATGGCTTCGCGCAGGTGCACAGGGTATTCATAGGCCAGCGCAGGCGAAAATTCGGGGTGGCGTCGGTTGGGCAGATGCATGGAGTTTTTCAGAATTGCACAGTTTAGGGCGGACCGGAAAAGTCCGCGAAGCAGGAGAAAATGGCCATGTTTTCCTTGCTGGGCTTGCAGGCACTGTACAAAATCAAACCTGAACCCCGTAAGTTCTGACAGCCGCCACAGGACGTATTGCTAACCGCAAATAGGCATCCCCATGATTAAACCCGCCCCCTCCCCTGCCCGTATTCCCCGTGGAATTTGGGTTTTAGGCTTTGTCAGCATGCTCATGGATATTTCCTCCGAGATGGTTCACAGCCTGCTGCCTTTGTTCCTGGTGGGAACGCTCGGTGCCAGTGCATTCACCGTAGGCATCATCGAGGGCCTGGCCGAATCCACGGCGTTGATCGTCAAGGTTTTCTCTGGCGCGTTGAGCGACTATCTGGGCAAACGCAAGGGCTTGGCGGTCGTTGGCTACGCGCTGGGCGCTTTGACCAAACCGATTTTCGCCATCGCGACCAGCACGGGGGTCGTGGTGGCGGCCAGGCTGCTTGACCGGGTCGGCAAAGGCATCCGGGGCGCTCCGCGCGATGCGCTTGTGGCCGAAATCGCTCCGCCTGAAATGCGCGGCGCCGCTTTTGGCTTGCGCCAGTCGCTCGATACCGTGGGGGCATTTACCGGCCCCCTTCTGGCGGTGGGTCTCATGCTGCTTTGGGCCAACGACTACCGCAAAGTGTTTTGGGTGGCCGTGATTCCGGGGTTGTTGGCCGTTGCATTGCTGATGTTCGGCGTCAAGGAACCCGAGCGCCCTGCAAATGAAAAAAGGACGAATCCAATCAAGCGGGACAACCTGCGCCGCCTTGGACTCGGTTACTGGTGGGTGGTCGCTATCGGCGCCGTATTTACGCTGGCCCGTTTCAGCGAAGCATTTCTGGTGCTGCGCGCTCAACAAACCGGTGTCGCCACTGCACTGGTTCCGCTGGTGATGGTGGCCATGAACCTGGTCTATGCGGGTTCGGCCTATCCTTTTGGATGGCTCTCTGACCGCATGAGCCATGACAAGCTCCTGGCGATGGGGCTGGTCGTGCTGATAGCCGCCGACCTGACGCTGGCCAGCGGCCAAGGGTGGCAAACCCTGCTGGTAGGCGTGGCGCTCTGGGGCGTTCACATGGGGATGACGCAAGGACTGCTGGCGACGATGGTGGCAGACACGGCGCCCGCCGATCTTCGGGGAACGGCTTACGGTTTTTTCAACCTCGTGAGCGGCCTGTCCATGCTGATCGCCAGTGGATTGGCAGGCTGGCTGTGGGATGCGCACGGGTCGCAGGCGACCTTTTATGGCGGAGCGGTATTGAGCGCAATAGCGTTGCTTGTCCTTGCGCTGCGCCGTGCAAAGGCGTCGTGAGCCGGCATGTCCGGCTCACGCAATGTCGCGAAGTAGTGCCGCCACGTCGACGCGAAACGCTGGAATAACCGATGACCGACAATGTTGAACCCGTAAGTTCTTGCAACCCAACGAGTTTCAAGTTGATGCGGAAAACACAATTGCACAGAAAGCAAATCCCAACCTGCGCTGGGTAGTTGCGGTGCAACTTGTCTTTAAAAACATAAGTCATTGATGCCAAAAGAGAATTTTTCAGCCTCTCCTGCCCCAACCGCCCAGGCTCCCCATACGCCGATGATGGCCCAGTACCACGCCATCAAGGCCGAGTATCCCGACACGCTGGTTTTCTACCGCATGGGCGATTTTTATGAAGTCTTTTTTGGCGA
This sequence comes from Polaromonas sp. CG_9.5, assembly GCF_035984465.1. NCBI lineage: Bacteria > Pseudomonadati > Pseudomonadota > Betaproteobacteria > Burkholderiales > Comamonadaceae > Polaromonas > Polaromonas sp. CG_9.5. The sequence continues at coordinate 103,208 of NZ_JAXCHR010000008.1, read as the reverse complement.
TGCCGAAAAGGCCGCGCGCCTGCTCGACATCACGCTGACCCGGCGCGGGCAGTCAGCGGGCGGGCCGGTCGTCATGGCGGGCGTGCCGTTTCATTCGCTTGAAAACTACCTCGCCAAGCTGATCAAGCTGGGCGAATCGGTGGCCATTTGCGAGCAAATCGGTGACGTGGCGACTTCCAAAGGCCCGGTTGAGCGCAAAGTGGTGCGCGTGGTCACGCCCGGCACGCTGACCGACACCGAACTGCTGAGCGACAAGACCGAATCCATCTTGCTGGCCGTGCACCAGGGCGCGCGCAACACCTGCGGGCTGGCCTGGCTCAGCGTGACGCAGGGCGAGATTCATCTGGCCCACTGCGCCAGCGGCGAACTGGAAACCTGGCTGGCCCGGATTGCCCCAAGCGAGCTGGTCTACAACATTGATGTCACGCCCGCGTTCGAGCAGCGGCTGCAAAGCCAGCGCTGCGCCGCCAGCGCCCGGCCGGCCTGGCAGTTTGACGCCGCGCTGGGCGCGCGCCGCCTGCTGGAGCAATTCAAGGTGGCGTCGCTGGCCGCGTGGAATGCCGAAAGCCTGCATGAAGCGCATGCCGCCGCCTCGGCCCTGCTGGGTTACGCCGAACACACCCAGGGCCGCGCCCTGCCCCATGTGCAGGGTTTGCAGGTGGTGCGCTCGGGCGAGCTGATCGAGCTGCCGCCGACCACGCGGCGCAACCTCGAACTCACGCAAACGCTGCGCGGCGAAGACGCGCCCACGCTGTTTTCACTGTTAGATACCTGCGCCACCGGCATGGGCAGCCGGGCGCTGAAAAGCTGGCTGCTGAGCCCGCGCCGCGACCGCGCGCAAGCTGCCAGCCGGCTCGAAGCCATCGCCCAGCTGCGCGGCGGTGCGCAGCAAACCTTGCGCGCCCGGCTCAAGGGCTGCAGCGACGTGGAGCGCATCACCGCCCGCATCGCGCTGCGCCAGGTGCGGCCCCGCGAACTGGTCGCCTTGCAGCTGACGCTACAAAAAGCAGAGCTGCTTGCGCCCGTGGACAGTGCGCCAGCGCCACTTTTAACCACTATTTTTGAAGATATTCAGCCCCCGGCAGGCTGCGCTGAGTTGTTGGCCCGCTTCATCCTCGATGAACCGGCTGCGCTGATACGCGACGGCGGCGTCATCAACCACGGCTGCGATGCGGATCTGGACGAGCTGCGCGCCATCCAGACCAACTGCGACGGTTTTTTGCTGGAACTGGAAGGCCGTGAAAAGCTGCGCACCGGCATTGCCAACCTGCGTGTGCAGTTCAACAAGGTGCACGGCTTTTACATCGAAGTCACGCAGGGCCAGCTCGACAAAGTGCCCGCCGACTACCGCCGCCGCCAGACACTGAAAAATGCCGAGCGCTACATCACGCCCGAACTCAAGACGTTTGAGGACAAGGCGCTGTCGGCGCAGGAACGCGCTTTGGCGCGCGAGAAGTGGTTGTACGAGCAGTTGCTCGACCAGCTGCAGGCGTTTGTACCCAGCCTGAGCCGTCTGGCGCGCGCGATTGCTGCGCTCGATGCGCTGTGCGCACTGGCCGAACGCTCACTGACGCTGAACTGGTGCGCGCCCAGTTTCGTGAAAGAGCCGTGCATTGACATCGGCCAGGGCCGGCATCCGGTGGTCGAAGCGCGCCTGCTAGAGACGGGCAGCGGCGCTTTCATCGCCAACGACTGCAACCTGACCGGCAAAAGCCGCATGCAGATCATCACCGGCCCGAACATGGGCGGCAAATCGACCTATATGCGACAGGTGGCGCTGATCGTGCTGCTGGCCAGCGTCGGCTCGTATGTGCCCGCCAGAGCCTGCCGGCTTGGGCCGATTGACGCGATTCACACCCGTATTGGTGCGGCTGACGACGTGGCCAACGCGAAATCCACCTTCATGCTGGAAATGCTGGAGGCCGCGCAGATTTTGCATGCCGCCACCCCGCATTCGCTGGTGCTGATGGACGAGATCGGGCGCGGCACCTCGACGTTTGACGGGCTGGCGCTGGCCGGCGGCATTGCCGCTTATCTGCACAACAAAGGTCAAGCCTTCACGCTGTTTGCCACGCATTACTTCGAGTTGACCGAATTTCCGGCCCAGCACCACGCGGCGGTCAACGTGCATGTCAGCGCCATCGAATCGGGTAACGACATTGTTTTTTTGCACCATATCGAGCCCGGCCCAGCCAGCAAAAGCTACGGCATTGCCGTCGCCAAACTGGCAGGCGTGCCCGCCGCCGTCGTCAACCATGCGCGCCATGCGCTGGCGGCGCTGGAAACCCAGCAAAGCCAGGCCAGCGCCCAGGTCGACCTGTTTGCCCCGCCGCCCGAAGCACCGGCTGCCGACCCAAGCGCCCTTGACAAGGCGCTGGCCGCTCTCGACCCTGATATCTTGACGCCCCGAGAAGCGCTTGACGCCCTTTACCAGCTCAAAAAACTGGCTAATGCCGCTTGAACTCCAGGTTTTCTTTTGTACGCCCAACCCCCTCATCACGCCATGACTTACTGCGTCGCCATCAAGCTCAATGCCGGACTGGTTTTTCTGTCCGATTCCCGCACCAACGCCGGTCTTGACCACATCAGCACCTTTCGCAAAATGATTGTTTACGAAAAGCCTGACGACCGTTTCATGGTCTTGCTGACCGCCGGCAACCTGTCGATTTCGCAATCAGTGCGCGAGATGCTGCAGACCGAGCAGATCAAAGACCGCGAAGGCGGCGAGCCGATCACTATCTGGAATGCCAAAAGCATGTTCGACGCCGCCCGCATTCTGGGCTCGGCCATTCGCCGCGTCTATGCGCGCGATGCCCAGGCGCTGAAGAATGACGACGTGAATTTCAATGTGTCGATTGTGTTCGGTGGCCAGATCAAGGGCGAGGGCATGCGCTTGTTCCAGATTTATTCAGCCGGCAACTTCATCGAAGCCACCGACGAGACGCCCTACTTCCAGATTGGCGAGTCCAAGTACGGCAAGCCCGTGCTGGACCGGGTCATTACCCCCGAAACACCGCTGGACGAAGCCGCCAAATGTGCGCTGGTGTCGATGGATTCGACCATCAAGTCCAACCTGTCCGTCGGCATGCCGCTGGACTTGGTGGTGTATGAAGCCAATGCGTTTCAAACCGACAAGATTATCTGCATTGACCACGACAACCCCTACTACCAGATGATGCACAACAGCTGGGGCCAAAAATTGCGCCAGGTGTTTGACAGCATTGAAGACCCGGTGTGGGACGACGCGCATACTGACACGCCTATCAAGATGCCGGTCAATCGCCATGCAGCGCTGAGGAAAATCAACACCGCCCATGACAAACTGATCTAGCGCGCCAACCCGCTTGACTGGCCAGCACAGAATACAAAAATCAGGTATTTTCGCTACTTTATTAATAGCTAGTAACGCATATACAGCGTGCGCAAGCGGCACTTTTTAGCATTAATGAGTCGTTTTCTGGTCAAAACGCATGCGCGCCAGCATACCGGCCCGTGTCCATCGAACTTTTTTCACTTTTGGCCCTTCAGGTGCAACCCGCGCTGATGGGCTCTTTAAACCGACGTGTCCACCTCTTCCAAACCCCTCATCATTTTTTCCCACGGCAACAGCTTTCCGGCCAGCACCTACGGCGTGTTGTTCCAGAGCCTGCAGGCGCGGGGTTTTCAGGTCAAGGCGATTGAAAAATTTGGCCACGACCCGCGCTATCCGGTCACCAGCAACTGGCCCAACCTGGTGCAGCAGTTGGCGGACTTCACCAAGGCAGAGGTCGAAAAATCCGGCCAGCCGGCTTTTTTGGTCGGCCATTCTCTGGGCGGCTTTTTAAGTTTGATGTGTGCGGCGTCCAACCCGGTGCTGGGCGGCCAGCCGGTGCGGGGCGTGGTGATGGTGGATTCGCCGATTGTGGGCGGCTGGCGCGCCAAAGCGCTGAGCGTGGCCAAACGCGCGCAACTGGTGGGTTCGATTTCGCCCGGTGCCATCAGCCGCAAGCGCCGCCACCAGTGGCTGGGCCGCGATGAAGTGCTGGCGCACTTTCGCAGCAAAAAAGCCTTTGCGCGCTGGGACGAACAGGTGCTGCGGGACTACATCGAACACGGCACGCACGACGAAAACGGCAGCGCCCAAGGCCAGCGCCTGCTGAGTTTTGACCGCGATGTGGAAACCAGCATCTACAACACCCTGCCCGACAACATGGATCAGCTGCTCAAGAAAAATCCGCTCAAATGCCCGGTCGCCTTCATCGGCGGGCGGCAGTCGGTCGAGATGAAACAGGTGGGCATGGCCATCACCCAAAGAGTCACGCAAGGCCGCATCATGATGCTCGACGGCAGCCATCTTTTCCCCATGGAAAAACCACTGGCGACGGCGGCAGCCATCGAGGCGATGCTGCTGAACCTGATGGGCTAAGGCGCAAGCCGCCCATTTGCCTTGCCATCAACCGCGCATTCCGGCCGCCAAAGCCGGCAATGCGCGCAGGCCATCAATCGGCCCAGACCACCAGGCCGCTCCAGGCGGTCGCCAGCACCACGATGCCAAACGCAATGCGGTACCAGGCAAAAGCCACGAAGTCGTGCGTGGCGATATAGCGCAGCAGCCAGCGAATGCACAGCCACGCGCTGAGGAATGAAAACAGCAGCCCAACCGCAAACATCGGCAAGTCAGACATGGCAAGCAACGCACGGTCTTTGTACAGGCTGTAGACACCCGCGCCAATCAGCGTGGGAATGGCCAGGTAAAACGAAAAGTCTGTAGACGCCTTGCGTGACAAGCCCAGCAGCATGCCGCCAATAATCGTCGAGCCGCTGCGGCTGGTGCCCGGAATCATGGCCAGGCACTGCACCAGCCCGACCTTCAGGGCATCCATCGTGGTCATCGACTCGACTTCATGCACACGCACGCTGGCCGGATTGCGCTTCTGGCGCTTTTCAGCCCACAAAATAATGAAGCCGCCCACGATGAAGGCCGTGGCCACCACCACCGGCGTAAACAGATGCGCCTTGATGGCCTTGCCAAACAACAAGCCCAGCACCACCGCCGGCAAAAAAGCCACCAGCACATTGAGCGCAAACTGCTGCGCCTGCTTTTCATTTGGCAGCGCAATCAGGGTGCTGCGGATTTTTTGCCAGTACACCAAAATCACCGCAAAAATAGCGCCGGTCTGGATGGCAATGTCAAACACCTTGGCCTTGTCATCGTCAAAACCCAGCAATGCGCCGGCCAAAATCAGATGTCCGGTCGAAGAAATAGGAAGAAATTCGGTCAACCCCTCAACAATGCCCATGATGGCGGCTTTGATCAACAGTGCAATATCCACGCTGGCTCCATTCAAAATGGGCCTGATTATCGCCGTTGCGCTTAAGCGAAGCTGAAGAGCACCAAGCGCTTTCGCCCTTGCTCCGCAACGCCGTTGAACGCACGCAAGGCCCGCTGCGTTTGAGGGCTTGGCCAAACCGCTGATAAGCTGGCGGGCATGACCCAACCCACGCCCGCCAGCGCTTCAGCGCCCACGCTTTGCACCGATATTCTCGATTTCTGGCTGGGCGATGGCCTGGCGCTTGGCTGGCCCACCCAAAATTTCAATAAACGCTGGTTTCGTGGCGGCCCCGCACTCGACCGCGAGATCAGTGACCGCTTTGGCGTCGCCGTGCGCCTTGCCGTACAAGGCGGGCTGCAAGACTGGGAAACACCGCTTCACAGCCGGCTGGCACTGCTTTTATTGCTCGATCAATTTACGCGCAATATGTTTCGCGGCACAAGCCGGGCGTTTGACGGCGACGCGCGCGCGCAGCAACTCACGCTGCAAACGCTGGCACATGAAGAAGACCGGCAACTGCCGTGGGTGGGCCGCGTCTTCATCTACCTGCCGCTGATGCATGCTGAAGACGGCGCACTGCAAAAACAAAGCGTGGCCTGCTTTACCCAATTGGTCGCCGAAGCCCCTGCTGACCTGAAACCCAGGCTGCAAGGCAGCCTGGACTTTGCGCATCAGCACCACGACATCATGGCCCGGTTTGGGCGCTTTCCGTACCGCAATGCAGCCTGCGGGCGGCGCAGTACGCCCGAAGAGGATGAGTTTTTGCGCATCGGCCCGCGCTTTGGTCAGTAGCCATTCTGGTGTCATCCGCGTGCGAGACTGTCCCATAAAAAAGCCTGCACGAAGCAGGCTTTTTTTCAGTGGGGTGGCTTAACGGCGACCGTCATACCGATTGTCGTAGCGACCGTCGCGCTCGTAATACACAGGCGCATAGCCGGGGCCATAGCCCCTGTTTTCACCGCGCGCTTCAGGCCGGTAATAACCGCCGTGACCTTCATGACGCCTGTAATGGCCATACGGGCGCTGGTAATAAACCGGCTGCTGCTCTACATAAACCGGCTGTGGCCGCACGAACACCGGACGCGGCTGGTAATAAACCGGCGCAGGCTGCACATAGACAGGGGACGGCTGCACATAAACAGGCCGCTGCTGAACATAGACCGGCTGGGGCTGATAGACAGGCCCCGCGTTACCCACATTCACCACCGCACCGGGCGTGCCCACGCCGACCGACCAATACACGTTGTCCCGTGCCTGCGCATTACCCGCAAAACTCATGGCAGCCACCGCCAGCGTAGCCATAAGACCGGCTACGACGACAGAACGGTTGGGTTGGATGACTGTCTTCATAAAAATTCTCCTGAAGGAAGGGCGAAAAACGCCCATGAAGTTATTAAACGCGGCAAAGCTGCAGCGGCCTACCGCACGCACAGTGAAGAGAGTTGCCAAACGTAACGTGCCCTGACGACTACCGCCTAAAATCAGCCGATGACCTCATCTGCCCCCTCCAAAGCCGCCAATCCTGCCGACAAAGACGCCCACAAGCCCAGCAATTTCCTGCGCCAGATCATCGAAAAAGACCTGGAAGAAAGCACCTATGCAGGCCGTCGCTGGGGGGGCAGTCCGGGCGATGCCGCCCACCACGCCGCCGGCCAGCCCGACCCGGCCAAAGTGCGCATGCGCTTTCCGCCCGAGCCCAACGGTTACCTGCACGTCGGCCACGCCAAAAGCATCTGCATCAACTTTGGCCTGGCGCGCGAATACGGCGGCGTGTGCCACCTGCGTTTTGACGACACCAACCCCGAAAAAGAAGACACCGAATATGTCAACGGCATCATCGACGCCGTGAAATGGCTGGGTTTTGACTGGCATAACCACGGCGAAACCAACCTGTACCAGGCCAGCGACTACTTCGACTTTATGTACCGCGCCGCCGAATACCTGATCGAATCTGGCCACGCCTACGTCGATGAGCAAACCGCCGAAGAAATACGCTTGAATCGTGGCGACTTCGTCAAGCCCGGCACCGACAGCCCGTTTCGAACCCGCACCCCGGCTGAAAACCTGGCCCGCTTTCGCGAAATGCGCGACGGCCAGCATGCGGATGGCGCTATGGTTTTGCGAGCAAAAATCGACATGGCCAGCGCCAACATCAACCTGCGCGACCCGGCCATCTACCGGATCCGCCGCGCCACCCACCACAACACCGGCGACAAATGGTGCATCTACCCGATGTACACCTTTGCCCATCCGATTGAAGACGCGCTGGAGCAAATCACCCACAGCTTTTGCACGCTCGAATTTGAAGACCAGCGGCCCTTTTACGACTGGCTGCTCGACCGCCTGGCCGAAGGCGGCCTGGTTGCCACGCCGCACCCGCACCAGTACGAGTTTTCGCGCCTGAACCTGACGTATGTGCTGACCAGCAAACGCAAGCTCGCCCAACTGGTCAATGAAGGCAAAGTCAGCGGCTGGGACGACCCGCGCATGCCAACCATCGTCGGCCTGCGCCGGCGCGGCTACACGCCGGAAAGCCTGCAACTGTTCGCCGAGCGCATCGGCGTGACCAAGAGCGACAGCTGGATTGACTACAGCACGCTGGAAGGCGCACTGCGCGAAAAGCTCGAACTCACGGCTCACCGGGGCATGGCGGTGCTGAACCCGGTCAAGCTGGTGCTGACGAACTGGGACGAAGTCATGGGTGCCGGCCACCTGGAGCCTTGCAGCCTGCCCGCCCTGCCCCACCCGGCCGAAGGCACCGAATCACCCGTGCGTCACTTCACCATTGGCAAGGAAGTCTGGATTGAACGCGAAGACTACGAAGAAGTCCCGCCCAAAGGCTACAAGCGCCTTTTCCCCGGCAACAAGGTGCGCCTGAAAGGCGGCTACGTCATCGAATGCACCGGCGCGACCCAAGACGCCAACGGCCACATCACCGAAGTGCTGGCTACCCTGGTGCCCGACACCAAAAGCGGCACGCTAGGTGCAGACAGCGTCAAAGTCAAAGCCGCCATCACCTGGGTCGGCGTGGCCGACGGCATAGAAGCCGAAGTGCGCATGTACGACCGCCTGTTTCTGGATGCCCAGCCGGATGCAGGTGGCAAGGACTTTCTCGAAAGTTTGAATCCGAACAGCTTGAAGGTGGTGACCGCTATCGTCGAGCCGTCATTGGCCAATGCCAAAGCGGATGACAAGTTTCAGTTTGAGCGGCATGGCTACTTTGTGGCTGATTGCGAGGACCACCAATTGGGGAAGCCGGTGTTTAATTTGGCTGTGGGGTTGAAGGATTCTTGGGGAAAATGAATACTTTTTATTTTTAATCTTTTTATTACCAATAAAATTAGTAACAAATAAAATTAATCACAATTAATCACAATTAATCACAATTAATCACAATTAATACAAATAATAAAACTATGAAAATTAATGAAAAATCAGTTCGAACCCTTATTGGTGGCTTAGCTGACGTCATTCGCGCAGAAAATATAATATCTTCAAACTATTTAGAATTATATGTAGGAGAAAATTCATTAGAAAGTATAGATAACGTAAATAATCAGACAATATATGGTCGACGTGGGTCTGGTAAAACGCACTTACTCAAAGCACTTCAAGAAAAAATTAACGAGAATTTTGAAGTAAGCAGAAGACTAAGTATTTATATCGATGCTAGAAATATTTTACCGCTCATTAATAGCTCAGTCACTACACCTGAAGAATCCGCACTACTTATCTTTCAAGGAATAATACAGTCAATAGTTGATGCATTCTCTATAAATGTGAGACTTATATTTGGGAGAGATCACATTATAACTATAGCATCAGACGTACTAGATCAAGATGCACTAAAAAATATTTCTCAAGAATTAAAAAAATTAACTTAGAACTTAAAGGACGATCTTTAAAGCGGCTCGGAAGCATATCAATTACTGAAGAAAAAAATTCAAACTCAGAGTTTCAATTAAAATTAGCAGCCATGCCCGAGGCATCTGCATCTAACAAAAACTTATCGAAACAGATCGAACTAAAATCAGATATTCTTTATGTAAGTATCCAAGAAATACATACATCTTTACAAGCACTAATTTCTTGGTTAGATTTAAATCGCATAATATGTTTAATTGACGAATGGTCAGAAATACCCATCGAAACTCAGAAACATTTGGCTGAATTTATCAAGCGAGTTTTCATTTCAAGCAAATTCAGCTTTAAGATCGGTGCAATCCCGAATAGAACAGATTTAGGTCATAAAACAAAAGAGAAATTTTATGGCCTAGAGGATGGGGGAGATATTTTTGGCTATCAACTCGACAATCGCTATATATTTGAATTAGAGAAAAACAAGACAAGAGATTTTTTTAATGATCTTTTATATAAACATTTATCTGCAATAAATCCCCAAGTGGTAGCAGCAATAATTAAGTCAAACAATAAATCTCCAGCTACTTTTATCAACGCTTTCTTAACGAACAAAGCGCTAGGTGAACTTTGTATTGCAAGCGCAGGTATACCTAGAGATTTTATAAATCTTTTTATTCATTCTTATGATCAATTTAAATCAACTACGTCACGACACATATCAGTAAAAAATGTTCGACTGGCTACTTCTGGCTGGTACGAAACCGATAAGAAAAAACAAATCGATGAGCATCAATCTGAAAAAGTTCTCCTTCAATTAATCGTTGAAGAAATTGTTATAAAGAAAAAATCTAGCCATTTTATGCTTAGTGAAAAGCATTCATCAAATCCTCACATTTTGAGTCTTATTGATTTTAGAGTTCTTCACCTTCGTAAGAAAGGATACTCACACAAAGACATGCCGGGAGAAACGTTCAACGTTTACTCTATAGATTACGGGTGCTATAACCATCTGAATATAACTCGTACAAATCTCAACCATACTTCTTTGGAAACAATAACTGTTCAAGATGATATTAGGCAAATTCGTAGAATTTTTCTTCCAGATTCTTTCTTACAAAAATTTCAGATGCAAATTGGCGAAGCTTTTTCCTGTCCTAGTTGCAAAAAGCCAGTCGACACAATGCATTTAGCTTATATTAAGCAGCAGCTTTGCAATAATTGTTTTGAAGTTGTTCCAACTACAAATTGATTTTTAGTAAATAAATAGACTAATTAACTCAAATAGATTTGGAAAACTAATTTTCAACTTGTATTAGTTCAAATAGCTTTGATCAGCACAATAATTTGACTATACGCTTGAACAATATGACGCTCTATCAGTTCCATCGCAAGAGCTCTTTTTAGAGTAACTGGTCACAAACAAAGTACTGCACTTGCATGCATTACCTTTTCCCCCAAACTATCTTTTTTTAATCTGATAATGGCCGCCGTGGCTTTGCAAGGCCCTCTGCCAACGGATGGATGGAATGAAAAGACGCCAAAGGCAAAACGCTGCATAAAGTAAAACGGCAGTCGATAGCCACGTCAAACTGATATTCACTACGGTTTTGATAGCTGCTTACGCTTACCCTGTATGCGCCAAGAGCTTTTTTCACTAAATTAATCAAAAAAAACCCCAATCAGGGTACGATACACCCCAATATGGGTATTTCAACAACACAACCTGATTCCTCATCTATCGCCGACGCACTCTTCCCCAAGGTGCGCCAGCGGGTTCTGGCCGTTCTGTTTGGCGCGCCGGACCGCAGCTTTTACGCCAACGAGATCATTGCACTGGCGCAATCGGGCACCGGGGCAGTGCAGCGCGAGCTGGCGGGGTTGAGTGAGGCAGGCTTGCTGACCATCAGCAAGCAGGGCAACCAGAAACATTACCAGGCCAACGCAGCGGCTCCCGTGTTTGCCGAATTGCGCGGGCTGGTGCTGAAAACCACGGGCTTGGCCGATGTGCTGCGCGCTGCGCTGGTGCCGCTGGCTGCGCAAATTGAACATGCTTTTGTATTTGGCTCCATCGCCAAGCAGACCGATACCGCGCACAGTGATGTCGATTTGCTGGTGGTCAGTGACTCGCTGGGTTATGGCGATATGTTCGCGGCGTTGGAAGTTGCCTCCCAAACCCTTAGCCGCACCATCAACCCGGCGCTTTATACGCCGGTTGATTTTGCGACGCGGCTGCAAAGCGACAATGCTTTTATCACCCGCGTGATGCAACAACCCAAGGTCTGGCTGATAGGCCAGGAAACCACTCTGCCGCATGGCCAACAACACACCACTTGATAACCTCAGCGGCCCCGGCAAAGCGCTCAAAGCCGAAGCGCCAGACGCCGCTGAACTGGCCGGCTTGACACGCACCGGCATCGCCCGCCTGACGGATGCCCGCAACACCGCGCTGGCGCTGGAGAGCCGTTTTGATCTGGCCTACAACGCAGCCCATGCGCTGTGCCTGGCCGCGCTGCGCGCCAAAGGCTTTCGCGCCAGCAACCGATACATCGTTTTCCAGCTGCTGCCCCACACGCTCGGCTTGGGCCCCGAGGTTTGGCGGGTGCTGGACCTGTGCCACAACAAACGCAATCTGGGCGAATACGAAGGCTTGCTGGAGATTGATCTACGTCTGGTGCTGGACCTGATAGCTGCCACACAAAAAGTGGCTGATGCGCTCAACGCGCCGACTTGAACCTGAGAACAACACACGACATGGCAAAGTTTCTGAACACCAGCGCGACCAACTACTTTCTTGAGGAAATGATTAAAGGCGCGTCAGACCGACTGATTTTGATCAGCCCCTTCCTCAAGCTCAACGACCGTATGAAGGAGTTGCTGGCGGATAAAAACCGGCTAAAAATTGATGTTCGTATCGTCTATGGAAAAAGCGAATTACAGCCGCAAGAGATTGAATGGCTGCGTGGTCTGACTTATATCCGCACCAGCTTTTGCAAAAACCTGCATGCCAAGTGCTACATGAACGAGGAAATGTGTATCGTCACCAGCCTGAACCTGTATGAGTTCAGCCAGGTCAACAACAACGAGATGGGCATTCTGATTCAGCGCTCCGAAGACGGCCAGTTGTACAAAGACGCCTATGAAGAAGCCCAGCGCATCATCCGAATCAGTGACGAGGTGCGCATTTCGCTGGAACGGGTGACGAATGAGCCTGAAGCCATCAGCCCGGATGCCCACAAAGGAGCCGAAGCTGAAGCCGTAAGCGAGAAACTGACCACTTCCAAATTGGCCCAAAAGCTGGGTTTGAAGACGGTGCAGTTCATGGAACGCGCGGCAGGGCAAGGCTACTTGGCGCTTGAAGGCGATAAACATGCGTTGACATCGAAAGGAGCCAGCGCCGGAATTGAATTTGTCGCCAAGTCACGCTTCGGGCCTTACTTTTTGTGGCCGCACGACTTTCATCCGGTTTGAGTTGGACGGAAAGTCAACCCTGAAATTCGCTACGAATTTCGTAGCTGGTTCCGCTTCCTCTTAAACGGTTACAGGCACTTTTCGCATAAATTTTTCAGCTAACGCAAGTGCCTAAACTGCATGAACTTGACGCAACAGGCTCATGCGACCCCCAATCCTCGCCCCAACCCCTCACTGCCGGCTTTTCTCCATCGGGTTGGCTGTCAGCCAGTTGGCCGGATAGGCCCGCATGAACTCTTTGGCCTTTTCAGGGCGGGCGCCCAGCCAGGCGTCGTAGGCGCCTTCGTTCAAGATCGCCAGCATGCGTTTTTCATTGCCGGGTTGCTGGTAGCGGTTCATCAGCGCGTGGGTGTTGGCGTTGACGGTCAGCAAGGTGTAGCTGATGATGACTTCGCCGTCGGCCCCCGTCCAGCTTTCCCACAAACCTGCCACGCCCATCGGCTGGCCGTCGACGCGGGCAATGCGGGTGGGCACGGCTTTGCCGCTGCGCCAGTCGTCTTCCATGAACGCGGTCATCGGCACGATGCAGCGCTGTCCGGCGAGCCAGGCCTCGCGAAAGTTGGTGGACGTGGTCACGGTTTCGCAGCGCGCATTGACCAGCTTGGTCGAACGCAGCTTGGCGTCAGAAGCCGACTTGACCCAGCGCGGCACCAGGCCAAACTGGCCGGCTGCCAGTTCACGCTTGGGCGGCTCGCGCGGCGGCGGGTCAATGTCTGCGGGCTGCTCGGTGGGTTCGGTTTCAGGGGCTGGCCCCACGCGGATAAAAACACCGGGTTGGCGCGGCCACACTTCGCGCCCCACGGCAACAGCAGGGGCATCCACGCGGAACGCATCGGGGTAAAGCAAGGCGCTGTGAACGCTTTCGTAACGGGTACTCATACGCTGATGCTATCGCAGTGCAGCCGTCAATCGCTGCGGTCATGCCCAGAGAATTGACAGGGCGCTCGGCGGCAAGTGCGTTCAAAACGATGTGAATGAAAGAAGCCACGCTTTGCCTGCCCCGCTTGCTGGCTTCACATCAACGACTTTTGCCGACATCCATTGCGCCATCCGTTGCGCACAATGGCACGCTGGCGCTTCACCCGACAGCGCCGCAACCTTGCAGGAGTTCAGCATGACCCAATTCGCTACCGTTACCGGCCCCGTCACCTTCACGCCAGGCGATGGCGCGCCGATCAAAATTCCGAAAGGGCCGCTTGAAGTCGAGCTGGCACCGGACAGCGCAACGCTGAGCTGGGAAGCCGCACCGGGCATTCCGGGCGTGGCGGCGATTCCGTTGACGCAGTTCAACGACTACGTCAAAGCCGGCCAGATCACCCTGGCGAAAGACTAAAGCCCACGGCGTCAACCCCGACGCCGGGTGGCCTGAAAATCGCACTGATTAACGCTTGAGGCCAGCGGCGTGACGCCTGGCCGCGTTGCAGGCCGCCGCTAAACGCGGTCGAAGTGCCAACCCTGGGCGTTTACGCTCGTGACCTTGGACGCCGGAATCAGACCGGACAGCACATCGGCCACACAACCCTGTCAGCGGCGCAAAAGCGCACTGAGCGCCGGCATGCACCGGCGCGTGCCGCCCATGCTCGACAATCTGCGCATCCCCGGCACGCCACTCAAGACCGACGTTACTGCCAACGCGAGATTGCCACGCTTGCGATCTGAAACTAAACCCCCCTTGCCCACCACTTCCCCGACATGCGCCGACCGTTAACGACTTATTTGCCCGACTGGACGCTGGACTGGCTTGAAATCATCATTCCGGGCGTGCAGATTTTCCTGATCCTGCTGGGTGCCTGGTTGCTGCAGTACATGCTGCGCCGGCTGGTGAACCGCCTGGACCGGCATTACCAGTTGCCGCAAGAGCTGACGATGACGCTCAAGGGCCTGCTGCGCTGGACGCTGATGATGGCCGCGACGATGATGGTGCTGGAGCGCATGGGCGTGTCCGCCACGGTGCTCTGGACGGCGTTTACCGGCTTTGCCACCGTAGGTGCGGTGGCGTTTTTTGCCGCGTGGAGCGTGTTGTCGAATCTATTTTGTGCGTTTTTGATTTTTACCGCACGGCCTTTCCGTCTGGGCGAAGGCATCGAGCTGATGGACGCCGCCGACAAGCCCGGCCCGCGCGGGCGGGTGGTTGACATCAACTTGCTCTACACCACGCTGGAAGAGAGCGACAACGCCACAGAAGGCACGCTGCTGCAAATTCCCAATGCCTTGATTTTTCAGCGGGTGCTACGGCGCTGGCGGGGCGGAATACCGATACCCGTGCGAGGCGCGGCGCCAGTGCCACCCGTGACCGAAACGCCGGAAACGCTGCCGCCAGAACCTGCGCAAAACGTTTCACGCTGAGCCAGCGCGTCTTGCCGGTCATGCCGGCGCGCGCCAAAATTCTATAAAAACAATAGCTGCTTGCGACCGCCCCGCCTGCGCTACAGCCAGCGCCGCACTCTAGCGCAATAGTCAACATAGCTTTGCCCAAACAGGGCAGCCAGCGCGCGTTCTTCAGGCTGGATTTGAAAGCGGGTGATGTACGCCATGAACACCGGCACGCCCAGCAGCGCCCACGCCGACGACAGGTAAACGGCCCAGGCCGTCAACAAAAATGCCAGGCCCAGGTACATCGGATTTCGGGTGAAGCGGTAAACGCCCGTGCTGACCACCGAAGTGCTGCGCTGCGGCGTCATCGGGTTGACGGTGGTTTTGGCACGCCTGAAGGCGATCAGCCCCGCCGCGTCAAACGACACGCCCACGACGACCAGCGTCAGCGCGGCACCCGTGCGCAAAGTGGGCAAAAGGGCCCAAACCGGCAGCAGCTTGGCCACGCCATACATCGCAGCCGCCGTCATGAGGGTCACCAAAGGCGGCGGGATTTTCAGTTCAAGCAGGCGCATGGGGCGTTGGCAAGCCGGGCTTGCAGTGGGTGAAAGATAACCATATTTTGACCGCATCGACTGGCCCCAAGGCAGCCCAAGTCGCGGCGTTGGATGACGCACCCGGCCAATCGCCTGTCTGACAATGGCTGCCCGATGCTCAGGATGCCTTGCGCAAAGCCAGCTGGCTCCTGATGCGCCAATTTTTACGATTTTTCCGTTCACTTGACGAAAGCGAGTTGCAGACGCCATGATTTTCAAAAGCCTCAAAAACTCCCCTCTTTTCTTCGGCGGCCTGAGCACGGCGCTGATGCTGTGTCTCAGCCCGGCGGCGCAGGCGCAAACGCAGCCACCCGCAGATTACGTCACTGTCAGCGGCAACGTGTCTTATCTGCAGCGCATTGCCATGCCGCCAGACGCGGTACTGACAGTTCAGGTGCAAGACGTTTCGCGCGCTGATGTGGCCGCCACCGTGCTGGGGGAGTCGCGTGAAGCCTTCGGTCGCCGCCAAGTGCCGCTGGCCTACAGCGTTTTGGTGCCGCGCAGCGCCATCAACCCGCGCATGCGCTACAGCCTGCGCGCCACCATCAGCGTGGACGGCCAAACCCAATTTGCCACTGCGCGCGACTATCCGGTGCTGACGCAGCGCGCGCCGAACCGGGTCAATCTGCTGCTGGCCGCCGTGCCCGAAGTGGCCCACCCGGCAGGCGCGTCGGTATCCACCCCTGCGGCTGCACCTGCACCTGCACCTGCACCTGCACCTGCGTACACGCCTTCGCGTTCGCCTGCGGCCTCGTCTGCGCCAGCATCAGCGTTTGTCCTGCCCGCCACCTTTGCCGGCGTGCTGCCCTGCGCGGGCTGCAGGGGCATTGCCTACACCGTCACCATGCAAGCCGACGGCAGCTACCGCCTGCGCCGCACCTATCTGGGCACAACGGTCGGGCCGGTCAAGCCGATGGCCGAGGCGGGCCGCTGGACCGCCGACCACCAGGGCAAGCTGATTGCGCTGATGAGCGGTGCCGCAACGCCTTCTTTTTTCAGGTTGACTGCAGAGGGCGCACTGCGCCAGCTCGACGACAAAGGGCAGCCCCTGAAATCATCGGCTAACCATGACCTGCGCCGAACCGCCAAAATTGATCCGGTGAATGAAGCTGCTGCTCCGACGGGCAACCCAGCATCAGCCGCCAACCCGGCCACAGCCACGCTGCGCGATACCTACTGGAAACTGGTTGAACTGGGCGGGCAAGCCGTCGCCATGCAGCCCGGTCAGGAACGCGAAGTGCGCATCACGCTGGCCAGCCAAGACCAGCGCCTGATGGGCTTCAGCGGCTGCAACGCACTGGGCGGCGCGTATGCGCTGAACGGCAACGCGCTGAAGTTTGACCAGCTGGCCAGCTCAATGCGGCTGTGCGAGCCGGCGCTCAACACGCTGGAGCGCCAGGTGCTTGACGCACTCATCGCCACCACCGGCCAGCGCATTGACGGCCAGCGACTCAGCCTGCTGGGCGGCACGCGGGTGCTGGCGCGCTTTGAGGCGGTTTATTTGAAGTGAGCCTTCCGGGCAGCCGTCACTGCATGCGCAGCGCATCAATCCATGTCGGCGTTTATTGCGCCAAGGATTGGCGCTGCCTGCCGCGTTTCGGTGACGGTATTCACGCCCATGTAACTGCCAGCCACCAGCCGCCAAAAGCGCTGAAAATACGCCGTTGAAATAGCCATTAAATTTAACGCCGCTGCCTTTTTTATGGATCGACACGCCATGCCCCTGCCTCTTTCGCACACGCTGCTCACCCAACCCAACCGCCGCCAGGCGCTTGCAGCTGCTGCCAGCTTGCTCACCCTGCCCGCGTCCGTCTGGGCGGCCAGCGCCCACGCCGCGTCACCGCCCGCGCCTGCGCTGTGGCCGCACGACTTGCAGGTGCCCGGCGGCGTGGCCCGGCTTTCGCTGGGGCCAGCGGCGGCACGGCCACTGGCGCATTCGGGCACGATGCCGTTGCTGGTGCTGGGCGATGTGATCGAGTGGACGGCGCTGGTCGGCATTCCCTTGTCGGCTACGCCCGGCACGGCCAGCATCACCGTCAAAGAAACCCCGGATGCCGCACCGCGCCCCCTTAATTACCGCATCGCATCCAAGCTCTACACCGAGCAGCGGCTCAAAGTCTCGCCCAAGACCGTCGATTTGTCGGCCAACGACAACGCGCGCTATGAACGCGAGCGCGACCACCAGGCCGGCGTGATGGCCACCTTCACCGAACCCCTGCCGCTGCCCGCCAGCCTGCACATGAAAGTGCCGGTGCCGGGACGGCGCTCCAGCTCGTTCGGGCTGCGGCGCATTTTTAACGGGCAGGCGCGCAATCCGCACAGCGGCATGGACATCGCCGCCGCCACCGGCACGCCTGTCAACGCGCCGCTGCCGGGCCGGGTCATTGACACGGGCGAGTATTTCTTCAACGGCAACACCGTCTGGCTCGATCACGGCTGCGGCCTGTTGACGATGTACTGCCACCTCAGCGCCATCGACGTGAAGCCCGGCGACACGCTCAAAACCGGCCAGCGCCTGGGTGCCGTGGGCGCCACGGGCCGCGTCACCGGGCCACATTTGCATTGGGGCGTGATGCTGAACCGCACCATGGTCGACCCGGCGCTGTTCATTGACGCTTGAGGCGCTTGGGTTGCCGCAAGCAGGCGCTATGGTTCAAATAGCTGCCAGCGCACGCACTGTATGCGCTACAGGCCGATTTGACTTAAATTCTGGGCCGCCGGCCAACCACCCCGCAGCTCCAGGCAATCAGCGCCAGCAGCAGCACTTGCAGCGGTATCCGCGCCACCAGAGCCCAATACGGCACGGTCGGGAACAGCTCGGTGTGCTGCAGCATGTAAAGGTTGGCCGGTGTCACCGCCAACGTCAGCAAAATCAGGCCGATGCCTGCCGCCCGGCGGGGCGCACGCCACAGCAGCCCGGCAGCGCCCAGCAGTTCCAGCACGCCCGTGACCAGCACGGTGGTGCGCGGCCAGGGAATGTAAGGCGGCACGATGCGCATTTCAGTCTCGGTCAGCACAAAATGCGCCACGCCGCCAATGGCAAACCACAAAAAGACAAACGCCAGGCCCGCCCAACGCCAGCGGTTCATCGCGGCTGAACGGGTCACGCGGCCATCGGCGTGAGCGTGCGAAAGTGTCGATGCAGCCGAGGCGGTGGGCGCGGCGCGAGAGGAAGAAGAATGTTGCATAGCCCGCAGTCTGCTATGTTGCGCGCATGACTGCAACACCTGTTGAACTGACGGCCGCCCAGCGCACCGCCTTCGGCCAGCTGGCCGAAACGCTGGCGGGCATTGACCGGAGCGCCTACACCGCCCATCACCGCGACTGGCGCGCGCCGATATTCGGGTTAGGCCCCGCCAGCGCGCCGCTGTGCATTTTTGGCCGCGACCCGGGCCGCACCGAAGTCGAACACCAGCTGCCGTTTGTCGGTCGGGGCGGCCAGCTGGTGCGCGCCGGGCTGTATCGGCACGCGCTGGGGTTGCCGCAAGCCGCACCCGCGCCCTCGTTTGACGCATCAGTGGCCGCTGGGGCAAATGTCTTCTGGCTCAACACCGTGCCCTACAAGCCGGTGGGCAACAAAGCCTGGTCAATGGCGGCGAAGCGGCGGTTTCAGCCGCTGGTGGCCGGTTTGCTGCTGCATGCTTGGCAAGGCCACACGGTGATGATGCTGGGGCGCGAGGCGTTTTTCTGGTTCGGCATCGGTCAGCCCGCGCCAACAGCCGCAGCGCTGCAAGCATTCTGGTTGCGTGAAGACCGCTACACCGCCACGTTGTCGATTGACTATCGAAACGACGGGCAGACGCGCCCACTGCGGCTGGCACCGCTGCCGCATCCGTCGCCCGCCAATGCGGTGTGGTTCAAGCGCTTTCCGGCGTTGCTGGCGGCGCGGCTTGAGGCACTGGTGCCAACTTTTTAATTGCTCTATTTTTAATAGCTGGCAGCGCCCGTCCAGCCTGCGCAAGCGCGTTAAATGACCTAAAAAGTGGTGCCTGAGCTTGGATCAGGCACTGCCGTGCGCACTACTTCAAATAGTTCATGTAGCCGGTGATGATCACCGCGTTGAAAAAGTCAATGAACAGCGAGCCGACCAGCGGGATGACGAAAAACGCTTTCATCGACGGGCCGTTGGCCCCGGCAAAAGCCTGCATGTTGGCCATGGCATTGGGCGTGGCGCCCATGCCAAAGCCGCAGTGGCCGGCGGCAATCACGGCAGCGTCGTAGTCGCTGCCCATGACGCGGAAGGTGACAAAGTAGGCATAGGCAAACATCACCGCCGTCTGCACCAGCAAGATGAGCAGCAGCGGGCCGGCGACCTGCGCCATTTCCCAGAGCTTCATCGACATCAGCGCCATCGCCAGGAAAAACGCCAGCGACACGTTGCCCACCACCTCGAACTGGCGCATCGGCAGCTGCCAGTTGCGCCAGTCGATGATATTGCGCACCACTGCCGCCACCAGCATCGGGCCGAGGTAGGCGGGCAGCGTCAGGCCCAAATCCTTGAGCCAGTTCACCAGCAGCGTGCCCGCGCCAATCGACACGGTGACCAGAATGGTCGCGTACATCACGGTATCGGTGCTGGTCAGGCCCGCGTCGGGAGCGGTCTCGATAACGCCAGGGCCGTCGGAGGTGGTTTGTAGGCTGCGGCCTTTCAGGCCGTTGCGGCGCATCAGCAGCGTGCCGACCGGCCCGCCAATCACGCAGCCGGCCACCAGCCCGTAAGTGGCGGCAGCAATGGCCGCCGGCAGCGCGCCCACAGCGCCAGCCTGCTCCAGCAAGGGGCCAAAGGCGGCCGAGGTGCCGTGGCCGCCGGTCAGGGCAATCGAGCCAGCCGCCAGGCCAATCAGCGGATTAATGCCCAGGGCGGCAGCCATCGCCGCGCCCAGTGTGTTCTGGATCAGCACCAGCCCGACGGCCGCAGCCAGGAACAGCGCCACGCCCAGGCCGCCTTTTTTCAGCAGCTCAAAGCTGGCCGAAAAGCCGATGGTGGTGAAAAACACCAGCAGCAAAAACGCCCGCATGTTGTCGTAGAACTGAAAGGTGAAACTGCCCGTTTCATGGCCGACCAGCGCAATCAGCGAAAACAGAATGCCGCCAATGATGGGGCCGGGAATGAAGTAGCGGGCCAGCAGGCTGACGTGGTTCTTGATGTATTCGCCCACCACCAGCAACACGGCGGCAGTGCCGACGGTCTGGGCGATGTCGAGCTGAAGAGTGATCAAAACGGGGGCTCCTTTACGGTTGAGTGGTCAAGGCAGACCCGTCTTTGCGATGCAGTACACCACCTGAAACACATCGCCCGAGGCCAAAAACCGGCTATTTTATAGACCGGCTCTTGCGTGCCGGTGATGCGCGCCTTGCCCTTCAAACACTCAAACCCAAGGACTATCGCCCGCCTGACATTAACCGCCGCGCACCATCGCCATGACCTGCGCCGCATCCAGCGTAGCGGCTTTTTGCTGAATTTGCGGCAGGTACTGCGTCTGCATTTGTTTGGCGGGCTCCAGCAGGCCTTGGTAGGTTTCGCGCAGCAGCGCAGTGCTCATGACGCGGCCACCGGCGTAATAGCGTTTGGCCAGCTGCCCCAGCGCATAGGTGGTGGCAAACGAAAACGCCATGCCCGTGCCCGCGCTGCCGACGTTACCGATGGTTTTGCCCGCCAGTTTGCCGAGCAAGCCGCCCAGCAGCTTGCGGCCAAACTGCTCCAGGTACTGCGAGGTCAGGCCGACGCCGGCAGCGGCAATGAACTCCTTGATATGGCCCTGGTCGAGCGTGACACCATGCGCCTTGCCGATGCCGTAGACCATCTTGACCTGCAGCGGAATAATGGCCATCGACGCCCACGACTGCGGCAGCAGTTCCAGCGCGCCATTGATGAGCGCATGGTTCAGGATGGAACGGTCCAGTTCCGCTGCATTCACGGCAAGTGCGGCAGCCGCTGGGGCGGTGACGGGCGTTGAAACAGGCACAGCCACAGGCAGCGCAGCCACGGCAACCGGCGCGGCCACGCCGGCCAGCGCCTCGGCCTGCTGGTCAAACGCCTCGGTCTGCGCGGCGTCCAGCCCCAGCTGACGCCGCAGGTCGGCCAGAAAACTGCGTTCTGCCGCCGTCTGTTGCCCGTCGGCATCGCAGACGCTCACGGCCATTTCGTAGGCCAGCTGGCGGTGGCCGGGGTCGGTCAGTTGTTGCACCATGCCGGCCATGTCCAGGCGCTTGAGCAGCACATCCTGGTAAAGCCGCGTCAGGTTGGGTGCGCCGGCTTCGGTGGACAGGGATTCGGCGATGCGGCGGATTTCTTCGCGCTCGGCATCGGCTTTGTTGCCATCAGAAAAGGCCGCAAACAAGGCAATGCCAAGCAGCGCTTTTTGTTGTTCTGGGGTCATGGGGAGGTTTCCTTAAAGCGGATGGATTTGAAAATTTGGCGTCGGCCCCGGTGCGATTGAAGCCCGGTCGCGCGGAACGCAGTGACTTTTAAAAGCTGCGCGCCAAGCCGTGCCCAGAGGAGCGCGGTGACTTGGCATGATAAAACTGCCTTCCCGCCACCCGCCCTGCCGGAAAATTTCTCACGCGGTTTGATGTGGATTTGGAAATCCGCTGCAAGGCTGAACACGCTATGTTTTACATAGCTGTCAGCGCATACACTGCATGCGCCCACACCACTTTTTACTCTTAAAACCCTCGGCTTCAAGCCGCCTGCCATGTCCCGACCCGATTTCAGCCCTGCCGCCGACCGCAACAAGCAAGCACTGCTCGATGCGCTGCGGCAACTATTGCCTAGAGAAGGCAGCGCCCTGGAAATTGCCTCGGGCACCGGCCAGCATGTCGCCTGGTTTGCTGCCGGCCTACCCGGCTGGAGCTGGCAACCCAGCGACGCCCAGGCCGATGCGCTGCCGTCGATTTCGGCGTGGGTCGCCCAGGAAGGTCTGCGCAATGTGCAAATTCCCCTGCAGCTCAATGTGCTGGCAGCGCAGTGGCTGCCTGACGACGCGCTGTTCGACGCGATTTTTTGCGCCAACATGCTGCACATTGCGCCGTGGGCCACTTGCGCGGCGCTGATGCAACTCGGCGCGCGGCACTTGGCACCCGGTGGGCAGCTCATCACCTATGGCCCGTATCTGGAAAATGGCGTTGCCACCTCGACCGGCAACCAGGTGTTTGACCAGCATTTGCGCCAGCAAAACCCCGACTGGGGCCTGCGCCGCCGTGAAGATGTAGAGCAGCAAGCCGCCCGCGCCGGCTTGCAACTGGCTGCCCGCCACGCGATGCCGGCCAATAACCTGCTGCTGGTGTGGACGCGGATGGCTTGAGGCGCCCAAGACCGCAAGGCGCTTCTTTTTTAATAGCTGTTAGCGCACGCCAGCCGTGCGCTAACAGCCTGTTTAATGCATAAATCCGGAGTTTGGCGCTCTCGCCGCATGGCAAGTGCTATTCTCCCCGGCCATGACCGTTTCCCGCCCCGACAGCCCGCCGCGCCTGATCCTTTTCAACAAACCCTACGGGGTGCTGAGCCAGTTCACGCCCGAAGGCCGCTGGCGCGGATTGAAGGACTTTATCGACCTGCCCGGCGTTTATGTGGCCGGGCGGCTGGATGCCGACAGCGAAGGCCTGCTGCTGCTGACCAGCGACGGCCCGTTGCAGGCGCGCATTGCCGACCCGCGCTTCAAGATGGAAAAAACCTATTGGGTGCAGGTCGAAGGCTTGCCGGATGAAGCCGCGCTGGAGGCGTTGCGGCGCGGCGTGCAGCTCAACGACGGCCCGACCCGGCCGGCGCGGGCCGATTTGATGGCGCCGCCGCCCGGATTGTGGGAGCGCGACCCGCCGGTTCGGGTTCGCCAGTCCATTCCGACCGCCTGGATCGCACTGGGTATCCGCGAAGGCCGCAACCGCCAGGTGCGGCGCATGACGGCGGCGGTGGGGTTTCCCACGCTGCGGCTGATTCGCGCCGCCATCGGGCCTTATGCGCTGGCTGATCTGCCGCCGGGCCATTGGCGCGGGGATGAAACGCGTCCGTGAATCGGTGAAGTACAGCGCGGGCGCGGGGCTGAACTTCTGCGCGCATCACTCGGTAATCTCTTGCGCCTCGTCGGCTACCAAAAATCGCCTGACCAGGTCAAAGAAACGGTCATAAAAAATGTCGCTGGAGATGGTTTTGCTGGCCACCTTGACCATCGAATCGTTGCTGGAGCTGAAAGGCAGCGACACCGACCCCAGCGCGCCCACGCCCAGGCTGGCCGAATTGTTGCTCTTCTTCAGCGCATAAACGTCTTGCAGGGCGGTCACAAAACCCAGGCTGACTTTGCCGTCGGGCGTGTCGGGCGCGCAGACAATCCTGATTTCCATTTGCAGGTGCGACTCCGGCTCGGGCTGAAAGCTCTTTCGGCCTTCGACCAGGTCTTTGGTCGACGTGCCGATGAGGTAACCCTGGCTCAGCAGCGCCCGTCTGGCGGCTTCGCAGGTTTGCGCCGGCGTGGCGTCAAACAGCCGGGAGTAGGTCACGGTGGAGCTGAAATCTTCCTGCGATGGAAAGGCTTTCAGCGGAGCCGCGCAACCCGTCAGCAGGGCTGCACTGCTTAAAAGCCCCGCCAGCCAGACGACGGGACGGCAGCACATACAAGAAAAATTCAAAACCGGGCACTCCTGGAAGTATCAAACGCGTATTGTCGTTTCAGACGCCGACATGGACAAATAACGCGAGCGCTGCGCCCTGGCAAAACCATCGTAACCCTTTGATTCAGAATGAAAAATTTATACATTTATGAAGACCTTAAGCCGCTCTTAATCTGGCAATTTTTATAATTTTGGCACCACCCACCGATGAAAAAAACCCGTCATGACCCCTCAAAAACTGCCCAACCGCTACCACATGGCCTCCATCTCGCTGCACTGGCTGATGCTGGCCTTGTTTGTTGTGGTGTACGCCAGCATTGAGCTGCGCGGGCTGTTTGAAAAAGGGAGCGCGCTGCGCGAGACAATAAAAAGCCTGCACTTCATGTTCGGCCTGCTGATATTTTTTCTGGTCTGGCTGCGCCTGGCACTGCGCATCAAATACGCCGCTCCGCGCATTGAGCCGGCCATGCCCCACTGGCAGGCGCTGGCAGCCAAGCTCATGCACGTGCTGCTCTACGTCCTGATGATCGGCATGCCGCTGGCGGGCTGGTTCATGCTGAGCGCGTACGGCAAGCCGATTCCATTTTTTGGCCTGGCGCTTCCCGCGCTGATTGGGCCCGACAAGCCGCTGGCGGGCCAGATCAAGGAAGTTCATGAGCTGGTGGGCAACATCGGCTACTTCCTGATCGGCGCGCATGCGGTCGCCGCGCTGTTTGACCACTACCTCAAACGCGACAACACCTTGCGCGCCATGCTGCTCACAACACCGGCCTGAATTGTCTGAATTCAGCGCTTGGCGCGCTGGGCCACGGCCCGGCGTGCTTGCAATTTCACCTTCAGGCCAAAGATGCATTTCATGACTGATCCACTTCACATCGTTTGCCCGCACTGTCACACCACCAACCGCGTTCACGCCGACCAGCTCGGCAGCGAACCGACCTGTGGAAGCTGCAAGAAGGCGCTGTTCACCGCGCATTCCGCAGCGCTGGACGAAGCGGCGTTTGACAAGCACATCAGCCGCAACCAGATTCCGGTGCTGGTTGATTTTTGGGCGCCGTGGTGCGGCCCGTGCCGCCAGATGGCGCCCGCCTATGAACAGGCAGCAGCGCAACTGGAGCCGCAGGTTCGCGTAGTCAAAGTCGACACCGAAGCCGTTCCCAGCCTGGGGTCGCGCTTCAATATTCGCAGCATTCCAACGCTGGCACTGTTCAAGGATGGCCGCGAAATTGCGCGCCAGCCGGGCGCGATGGGGGCAGCCGACATCGTTCGCTGGGTGCAGTCACACCTGCGCTGAAGGCAGGCGGACTGCGTTTTAGCCCAAGTTAATTGCGGCCGTTGTGCTGGTTGCGGTTATTGCGCATCATCCGCTCTACGTCATCGCTCAGCGCAGCCAGTTCATTGCGCAGTTGACGCCGTTCCTGCTGCGTCACGATGCCGTCAGACTTGAAGTAAGCCTCGTGGCGTGCAATCTCGCGCTGCCGGCTTTGCAGCTTGCGGGCTTCGCGCTGGGTAATACGGCCTGAGCGAAAGCCCTCGTCAATGCGCTGGCTGATCTGCGCATCCCGGTTGTCAATGCCGGGTGTTTGCGCGGCATTGCCCGCTGGCCTGACCACATCGCGGTTGTTCATCATGCGTTCAACCTCAGCGCCGAGCGCGCTCAGGTCGTCACGCAGTTGCTGGCGCTGCTGCGGATTGATATTGCCGTAGGCTTTGTACTGGTTTTCGCGCATCTGGATTTCTCGGTCGCGCCGGTAAAGCACCTGCGCTTCGGACGGCGTGATGTGGCCTGACGCCAGCCCCTGCTGAATGCGCGCACTGATCGCCTGCTGCGCCTGGTCAATGCGCGGCGTATTCGTGCCCTGGGCCATCGCCGGGGCCATGCCCAGCCCGGCAAACAAGGCGGAAGCCAACAAAGAAGCGGTCAAAAATTTCGATTTCATGGGATTCTCCAATTTTTGGATGGACTGGCCACAGCTCACTGGGCCAACGGCGGCTTGAACTGTGCCTGAATCAATCCGGGTCTAAAGCACCCGTGTGATTCAGTGGCTTCATTGTTATCCTGCATTTGTGAAGGCTCTGTAAGGAAAGCCAAGGTTTACCCCATATTTACCTCGCGATTTCATTGGTTTTCAGATGTAATCTTTACCTGCCGCCCGGCGCTCAGACGGATGCTGGCGTAAAAAAAGCCGCCCAAAAGCGGCTTTCCCAAAAAACACCTGACGCGCTTATTGCGCCATCATCACCTGCGCAATGATGCCCGTTGAAGTTCCCACGAGCACGTAGTCAGCGCCGGTTTGCACCCATTGGTGGCCGCGCGGTGGCGCAGTCAGGTTGTGGTCGCGCCAGTTGTCGACCACATACTGACGGTTGCGGTATTCCTGAGACAGCCGAGCGCCTTTGTACAAGTTGTGATCCGGGCCGGCGCCCTGCCCTTGCATGCCCGAGCCGGCCTGGCCGTGCATCGGCATGGCCTGGCCGTGCATCGGCATGGCTTGGCTGGACTCGGCGCTTTCATGCCGGGGCCGCATGTGATGTTTGTCCTTCATGCGCTTGCGCTGACCGTCTTTCATGTGCTTTCGCTGGCCTTGGTGCATGGCGGGTGGCTGGCCGGACGCGGGGCGGCTGTCATATCCGGACGGCGAACCTGCTGCCGGGGCTGCGTTGGGAGCAGGTGTTCCCTGTGCCAGCGCAAGGCCACTAAAAACCAGTGCAACAGCCGTCAACGCTGTCTTAAAACCTGCTTTTTTCATAACAACTCCTTTGGTTGAACAATCCAGCCTGAAAAAGGCTGAAATTTGCCCATCAGCCGAGTCATCTTGCGCCCCTGCCCGGCGTCCCTATGTAGGAAAAAGGCTACTTTCGCGCAAGACTTGCCCGTCCCTGGCTGCTGAAAATTTCGGGAACTCATTTCCCCAGCCGGTAATCAACATCCAATAATATTTTGACTGCGCTGCTTTGCAGCCCCACCAGGAAACCCCATGCTGTCTGCCTTGAAAGAACTTTTCGATACCTTCCTGAGCCCGCCCGGCGAGTCGCCGCAGGAGCGCGATGCGTCGCTCAAACTGGCGACGGCCGTGCTGCTGGTCGATGTTTTGCGGGCCGATCAGGCCCACGCGCCGGCAGAGCACGCCATGCTGCGAAAAATCCTGCACGAGAAATTTGCCCTGGCCGAAGCCGAAGTCAACCGGCTGATGGCGCTGGCCGAATTAACCGCCAAAAGTGCGTCTGACTATTTCCAGTTCACATCGCGCATTAACGACAGCTTTGCGCATCCGCAAAAAATCCAGATGGTTGAAAACCTGTGGCAGATCGCCTATGCCGATGGCCAGCTGGACGCCCATGAAAACGGACTGATCGGCAAGGTTGCCGAACTGCTGCACGTCACGCAAGGCGAATATATTGGCGCCAAGATGCGGGCGAAGGAAGCGTCCGGTCTGGCTTGCCAAGCCGCTGACAACGCATTTCATCCGGCTTGAGGTCGCGTTATAACACTATATTTTTAATAGCTGCTTGCGCCCGCAGCGTATGCGCAAGCGGCACTTTTTGGCATTAAAACGCCTTGCTGGCCCTTGCCGGCAGTTAGTTGCCAAGCCCCAGCATCTGCCCGACCACGCTGGCGTTGCGCGTCAGTGCCACCGCCACGATATAGGCAAAGGTTGCCAGCGCCGCCAGCAGTGCAAACGCCCGCACGCCCTTGGTCTTGCCGCGTTTGAGCGCGATGGTGCCGAGCACGATGTAGGCCACCAGCGCCAGCACCTTGGCCGTCAGCCAGGCTTGCACAAACGGGTATTGGCCGCTCCAGAAGATCAGCACCAGCGCCGATGTCAGCAGCAGCGTGTCGACGACGTGCGGCACCACCTTCACCCAGCGGCGCTGCAGCAGGGGCGAGTCCAGCAGCATCCACACACCGCGCAACAGAAAAAAACTGCCGCTCAGGACGGCGAAGGTAATGTGCAGGTGCTTCAGGGCGAGGTAGTTCATGGTTCTATGCGCAGGTGTGGCAGGTCAATGCGAAACAGCGAAAACAGCAGTGCCAGGTCCGCCGGTCTTCAACCCGCGTCCTGGCACCTGGTGGCGACATGGCAAATCCGCCATTCTGACAGCCTGCCAGAAGCGAAGCCGTGCGCGCGGGTTTAGCCGAGCACTTTGAAATCAATCACGATTTCGCCCGGGTTGCGCTGCACATAGGCGATGCTGACATTAGGGCCAAAACGGGCGTTGATCTGCGACAGCAGCGGCAACGGGTCGTGGTCGTTGCAAAAACGCATGGTTTCGCCGGGTTGCAGCGAATCGAGCGCACCAAAAATGGCCGCGTGGCGAAAGCGCTTGGCAACGCCGCGTGCATCGAAGGGATAGACGCCTTCGGATGTGACGGGAAGCGCGCAGTTGTGGCTCATGAAAATTCTCCTGAAGGATTAACAAGGAATGCAAAAGTGAGGGCTAACTCATCGCCATTGCGAGCGCAGCGCGGCAATCCATTGCCGCGCTGCGCTCGCTTTATCAAGCCCGTTTGACGCGGCCTGGGGCCACCAGCACCGGCTGCTTCTTGCCGCCGGTCAGCAGGCGAATGGCAAACCAGGCCAGGAACACCGTGCCGATGGCAAACACCACGTCACCCGGAACGCGCATCCAGACCAGCGTTTCCATGAATTGCGAATGCACGACTTCCGGCGAACGCGCAAACCACATGCCCTGGGTAATGCTGGCCCAGGCCTGGTAAATACCGGCAGGCACCAGCGAGATGAACACCATCATGGCCAGGCCAATGTTGAGGCACCAGAACATGGCCGCCAGCAGCTTGTCGGACCAGGCCAGGCGGTCAGACAGGCCGCGCAGGCAGAACAGCAGCAAACCGATGCCCAGCATGCCGTAGACACCGAACAGTGCGGCATGGCCGTGGGCCGCCGTCATGTTCAGGCCCTGCAGGTAGTACAGCGCAATCGGCGTGTTGATGGTGAAGCCCAGCAGACCGGCGCCCACCACGTTCCAGAAACCGACGGCAATGAAGCACATGATCGACCACTTGTAAGACTGCACCCAAGGTGCGGCCTTGGAACGCTGGAAGCTGTTGTAGGCCTCAAACCCGATCATGGCGAGCGGGACCACTTCGAGTGCCGAGAACATCGCGCCAATCGCAATCACGAAGGTCGGCGTGCCGGTGAAGTACAGGTGGTGCAGCGTGCCCAAGATGCCGCCGAACAGGAACACGATGGTTTCCAGCACGATGGCACTGTTGGCCGTGCTGGCACGAATCAGGCCCAGACGGGTGAACAGCAGCGCAATGACGGCGGTGGCAAACACTTCAAAGAAGCCTTCGACCCACAAATGCACCAGCCACCAGCGCCAGTACTCGACCATCGAGTAGTGCGTGGTCTGGCCCCAGGTCAGCGACGTGGCGTAAAAGCCGCCGATGCACAGCGCGGCCAGAAACACCATGGCGATCAGGCCACGGCTTTCAGAAGGCTTTTTCAAAGCAGGCATCAGTCCGCGACCGAGCAACGTCACCCAGAACAGCAGCCCGATGAACAGCAGGATTTGCCACACACGGCCCATGCTGGTGAATTCAAGGCCCTGGTTGCCGACCCAAAAACTGAATTCAGTGCCCAGATGCTGCAAGGCGCCGATCCAGCCGGTGACGGTCGAGCCCACCACGATGAACAGCAGCGCGTAAAACAGCACATCGACGCCCAGCTTTTGGTACTTGGGCTCGTGGCCGGAAATGGCCGGGGCGATGTACAGGCCGGTGGCCAGCCAGGCGGTGGCAATCCACAGCACGGCGAACTGGGTGTGGATGGTGCGGCTCACGGTGAACGGCAGGATCTGGCCCAGCGGGAAGCCGAAGAAACTCTGGCCTTCGACCGCATAGTGGGCCGTGATGACCCCCATGCCCACCTGCGCCATGATCAGGCCAATCACCACGTAGAAATACTTGCGCGTGGCCTTCATCGACGGCGTCGGCTTCAGGTCAAACAGCGGATCGTTCTTGGGCGGCTTCGGATCGCCGCCTTCGTTGTGGGTCGAGTGGTAAAAAATCATGCCGGCAATCGCTGCAATCATGAAGATGATGCTGGCAATCGACCACATGCCGGCGCTGGCGGTCGGCGTGTTGTCCACCAGCGGTTCATGCGGCCAGTTGCTGGTGTAGCTCAGGTCGGTTTCATTCGGCCGGTCGGTGGCGGCAGACCAGGAAGACCAGAAAATGAACGCTGGCAGTGCGTTCAGGTCGTCCGCGTCAGGCAGCAAGCCTGAACTCATGGCGTATTGTTCGCGCAGCTTGTCGAGCGACGGCGCATCGCCGAACGGGTCGGTGTAATGCTTGACCACTTGCTGCACGGCCTCGGTGCGCTCGGGCGACAGGGTGACGTTGCCGGTGGCGGCGTCATAGGTGTTGCCGCGCATCTCGGTTTTCAGCCTGGCGTTGAGTTCGGCCTGCTGGCCCACGCCCAGTGCCTCAAAGTCTTTCCCGAAATCGCGTTGCGCCCAGACACCGCGCAAAGCCAGCGCCTCGCGGTGCAGCCAGTCGGCGGACCAGTCAGGCGCCAAATAGCTGCCGTGGCCCCAGACCGAACCCAGTTGCTGGCCACCGGCAGACAGCCAGGCTTTCTGGCCGCGCTGAACCTGTCCTTCGGAGAAAAGCACGACTCCTTTGGTGCTGATGACTTGTTTGGGAATTGGCGGTGCTGTCAGGTAAATCTCTGTTCCGACCCAGCCCAATACGGCAAAAGACAGCACACAGATGACAGCAAGCCAGGTCCAGAGTTTGCGCGTTGCTTGCATGGCAAATTTCCTTGGTGGTTGCGGGTTGAAAAATTCAAAAAACTTCAAATTTAATAACATGTATTTTAATTGCATCTTTAATGAAAGATCGAGGCCAAATACACATTTAATTTCTGGCTGATTGAAAATCTGTTGCCCTCTTTAAAATCAGGCGGGTTTTCAACGCGGCTGGCCTGACGCGTTGCTTTCTTGTCTTCAACAGAGATTCATCACGTCATGCGACTGACCACCTACACCGACTACGCCTTGCGCACCCTGATGTACCTTGCGGCTCATCGCGACCGGCTGGTGACCATCCAGGACATTGCCGATGCCCATGAAATCGCCAAAAACCACCTGACTAAGGTGGTACACCAGCTGGGAATTCTGGGCTTTGTCGAGTCGCTGCGGGGGCGCAAGGGCGGCCTCAGGCTGGGCAAGGAACCCGCGCAAATCAACATTGGGGCGGTGGTGCGCAGCACCGAACCCGACTTCTACATGGCCGAGTGTTTTGACCCCAGAAAAAGCAATTGCCGCCTGAGCAGCGACTGCATTTTGCAAGACACGCTCTATCAGGCGACGGCTGCCTACCTGGCGGTGCTTGATGGCGTCACGCTGGAAATCCTGATGGCCACCAGCAGCCCGGCTGCGCCGCAATCCGTCTTCAAGTCCATTCCGATCCGGACGCAGCCGATTGCATCTGAAACCAAGGCTGCGGTTGCCGGGCTTGAAAAACCAGACTGAAACCCTGCAAGCGAAAAATACAAAAACCCGGGTTCTTTTTTAGTTCCATTTGGGCGTCAATTCCGATGCTGTCCTACAGCACACGGCACGCACTGCATTTTAAACTTTTTACGAGGCAACCCACACACAGCGGCATCAGCCTGTTCTGGCTGAGCGCATGGCATCGAATCACCCTCCAGGAAGGCCTATCCAGTGACTCCACAAACGCCCTGCCCTGCATTTCGCAACGCCGCGCCGCCGCAGCCCCGTGCCAGCCTAAAAGCCTGGCGATCCGCACTGATCGTGCTGGCCGTGGCGCTTTCAGCGCCCGGCTTCGCGCAAAAACCCACCCCAGAGCAAAGCCAGCAAGGCCAGCAAATAGCCAGCCAGGGCACGCCCCAAGGCGTGGCGGCCTGCATCAGCTGCCACGGCGCAAAGGGCGAAGGCATGGCCGCTTTTCCGCGCCTCGCCGGAACCGGCCAGGCGTACCTGCAGGCGCAGCTTGACGCGTTCGCAAACGGAAACCGCATGAATGCCGTCATGCAGCCGATGGCCAAAAACCTCACCGCCACCGAGCGCCAGGCGGTGGCGCTGTACTTCAGCCAGTTGCCAGCGCCTTTTTTCGCATCCGATCCCGCCCAGCCAACCCCTTCTGATACCGGCGCCTGGCTGGCGACGCGAGGCCGGTGGACAGACCAGGTGCCAGCCTGCGCGCAATGCCACGGCCCGGGTGGCAGCGGCGTCGGCGAGCAGTTTCCGCCCTTGGCCGGGCTTTCAGCGGCCTATATCACCGGCCAGTTGCAGGCCTGGAAAGCAGGCAGCCGCCCGCCTGGCCCCTTGGCACTGATGCCGGGCATCGCCAAGAAGCTTTCCGATGCCGAAGTGAGCGCCGTCGCCGCGTATTACGAAAAACTTGCCGCCCCAGGCGGTGCGAGTTCTGCAGGCGCTGTCCAGCCCCCAAAAACGGAAAGTCGTCCATGAGCCCACAGCCTACCCCTTCCAAGTTGCCGCTGAACGGCTTGATGCTGTTTGCGGGTGTGCTGCTGGCCTTGCTGGCAGTGCTGACGATTGGCGGAAATGTGCTGTTCGCACGTTTTTCGCACAAGCTGGTCACGCCTGCCAGCATGCCGCAGGCTTCTGGCAGCGGCCCTGAAACCGCCTCTGTTGCGGCCCGACCTGGCCCGCCTGCGCAGCCAGCCAGTGACGTGGCGAGCGCCAAACCCGCTATCGTCAGCGCCGCCACCACCGCCGCTTTCACACCGCCCGCCGAAAGCACGATGCCCGACGGGGACTATGGCAAGGTCATTCGCCTGGGCGAAAAGGTTTTCATGGAAACCGGCAAATACGCCAGCCGCTACGTCGGCAACAACCTGAACTGCGTCAACTGCCATCTGGATGCCGGCCGCAAGGCCAACTCCGCGCCACTCTGGGCATCGTTCATTCATTACCCGGCCTTTCGCAGCAAGACCGGCAAGGTGGATACGCTGGCTTCACGCATTCAGGGCTGCTTTGAGTTCAGCATGAACGGCAAGGCACCGCCGGTAGATGACGAGATCATGACGGCGCTGCAAACCTATGCGTTCTGGATGGCCAAGGGCGCGCCCGTGGGAACGGCTGTGCCAGGCAGCGGCTACCCCAAGCTCAAAAAACCGGCGCAACCCGCCGACTACGCACGCGGCGAAAAGGTGTATGCGCAAAATTGCGCCCTGTGCCACGGCGCAGACGGCCTCGGCCAGCGCGTGGGCGACAAGCAGGTGTTTCCGCCGCTGTGGGGGCCCAAATCATTTAACTGGGGCGCCGGCATGCATCAGCTGGCCAATGCGTCGGGCTTTATTCAGGCCAACATGCCACTGGGAAAAGGCGGCACTTTGAGCGAACAAGACGCCTGGGATGTAGCCGTGTTCATGAACAGCCATGAGCGTCCGCAAGACCCGCGCTTCAAGGGTTCAGTCGCCGAAACGCGCAAGCAATACCACGACACCGACGATTCCTTGTACGGCATAAAGGTCAACGGGCATGTGCTGGGCAGCCCATGAGCTCATCCGCAAACCCGTTTCAGCGCTGAAGCCCAGTGGTAGCAATTACTGGAGTCACCATAAAAACATGCAGCCAAAGTTTTGACACGTCTGAAATTCTCGACTCACGCGGCGACCCGACCATACGCCAAGCGCTGGGTAGACAAGTACTTCATCGGGTCGATCGAAAATGGCCATGCTGAAAGTGACCGCAACGGGTTTACCGCTATGACGCGGGCCTTGGGCAGATCAAGACCGAACCGGAGCCACCGGCGGTGTTTGGCAAGTCAATGCCCCAACTGATCCTGATTCGACACGGGGAGTCCGAGTGGAACCGCGACAACCGGTTCACCGGCTGGGCTGATGTCGGCCTGACCGAGCGCGGGCGCATCGATATGCAGGCTGCAGGTGCCCTGCTTCGCAAGGAAGGGTTGTTGATTGACCTGGCGTTTACGTCGCTGCTCAGTCGGTGCATCGTCTCGCAATGGGCTTTGCTGGAAGGAATGCAACGCGTATGGGTGCCAACGGTGCTCGATTGGCGGCTCAACGAGCGCCACTATGGCGCCTTGACGGGGCTGTCAAAAACCGAAGCCATCAACACTTTCGGTGCGCAGGCTGTGCAGCAATGGCGGCGCTCGTTCTTGGTTCCACCGCCTTTAGGAAATGGCGATGGTGGGAACCATGCCATCGTTGACGCGCGTTACAACGCCCTGAAGGCGGAGGAAATTCCGCAAGGTGAGTCGCTGGCGCAGGTCGTTGAACGCGTGCGTCCGTTGTGGGAAACCACCATCGCCGCTTCGCTGCGTGCCGGCAAGAGGGTAGCCATTACCGGGCATGGCAACAGTTTGCGTGCGCTGATGAAGCTCATTTCTCACATCGCAGACGATGACATTACTCAAGTCGAAGTGCCGAACGCAGTGCCCATGATTTATGACTTGGACAACTCGCTTGAGGTGATTCGAGCGTTCAGATTGGGAATTGAGCCCACGCCGCCCTCGGAAATTCTGTAGGCTGGTTTTCTACCGCTTGAAGGCAAGCACCAGCACGCCGCCGGCCACCATCGCAATCCCTGTCCACTCGCGCAGCGAGGGCCTCTCGCCTAAAAACGCAAACGCGAATACGGCCACCAGCACCAGACTGAGCTTGTCGACTGGCGCGACCTTGGAAGCCTCGCCAATCTTGAGCGCGCGGAAATAGCACACCCATGAAGCGCCTGTCGCAAGGCCGGACAGCGTCAAAAACAGCCAGGTTTTGCCGGAAAGCTCGAACGGGTTTGACCATTTTCCCGCGTACATCACAAAGACCGACAGCACCACGATGATGATCGCAGTCCGGATCAGGGTGGCCAGGTCGGAGTCGACGCCCTGAATCCCGATCTTGGCAAAGATCGCAGTCAAGGCGGCAAAAACTGCCGAAAGAACTGCCCAGTAGAACCAGCCTGTAGATGAGTTCATATATTTTGCGTCGCGTTTAGCCAGAGCTTACTGGTAAATGGTGTGCAGGCTTGGCCCGGCTCACGGCAAGGCGCAGCCGTTGCGGACTCAATCTGCTTTGGCTCACGCTGCCGGGTCAGTGCTCGTGGCCACGAACACGCCACTGAGCAGCTCGGGCAGGCGCTCCAGTCCCATCTTGAAGCCGCAGGCCTGCGCGTGGCCGCCGCCGCCCATGCTTTCGGCCAGCGGGATGCAGTCAAAGTTGCGCTGCGAACGCAGGCCGACCTTGACGCCGCCGCTTTTGCCCACATGCCACATCAGCGCAAAGGTGCCGCTTTTTTCGGACAGGCGGTTGCCGATCAGGCTGTGAAACACGCCGGGCGCGTTGAGCATCAAACCGGCCTGGCCGTTGAAGGTAACGGGCTGCGCGCCCTCGGCAATGTCGTCGGCGAGCTTGCTGAATTTTTCGTCCATCGCCTGGCCGCGCGCCATGAATTCGGCAGTTTGCGCCGGGCTGTAGGCGGCAATTTCGGCCCAGCGGGCAAAGTCCAGCGGCTCCATGTCCAGCGCGGCCAGAAAACCGGGGCTCTCAGGATACTGCCAATTCCAGATGTCGCGGTCTTCGACGTAGCGCACCAGCGCGGGCACGGGCGCATCGGGGTAGAAAAACTCCCACGCTAGGCGCGCACCGGACTTGTCCATGTCAAAGTGAACGACGCCGCAGCGGCAGGCAAAGCCGGTGAGCTTTTCGGCGGCGCTCTTGTGGTGGTCAAGCATGACGAGCTTGGCCGCGCTTTCGTCAATGCCGCGCAGGATATCGGCTGAAAACGAGAAGTCAAGGATGTAGACGGCCCGACCGGCCAGCGCAGGCAGGTCTTCCAGCGACTTGATTTCACCGTGGTCGAGTGGCAAATAGTCAGCTTTGTCGCCGTAGAAAAGCCACGCGGCCAGCGCAGCGCCAAAGCCGTCGGGGCACCGGCGGCCGTGGTAAATGATGAGCGGCTGGGGATCGTTAAGGCTGGGGGCAACCAGCAATTGCAGGGGAAGAATGGTTTTCATATGAGCCGGATTGTCGCCGCGCCTCTTAAAGCATGGGTACCAGCGGGTGTTTGCAGGGCCTCAGCTTTGCAGCGCGGCGACTCGCGGCCCGTTATTGCCCACTTGGCTCTGCCATTGCGAAGGCAGCGCGGCAATCCGCCATGAAGAACAAAGGCGCGGCGGGTGTCTGGCGTGTGGACGGGCACTGTAGTCGCTTTGCACGGGTTTATCCTCATTTTCTGTGGATCAACCTGTGGATAACCCTGTTCAAAAGCCGGCAAACCCGCGCCAGCACTGGCTTGGCGGGGAATGCCTAAAAATTGACCATTTGACCTGCAAAGTGCAGCGCTACGCTGTTCCGATCAGGAAAAGGCCTGGCTTTTCAGTACTTGAACGGCCAACAGCCCTGCGGACGGGGTGCCAGAATGGCATATAGACCAACACCCAGGTTTGGCGCACGTCAAATACAGGATAAATCCGCATTTTTCAATCAAAATGGCTTCTGGCGCTTTGTACATGGGCGCTAACAGCTATTTATTTAATAGCAATTTATTTATTAAAACCAGGACTGCACCATGAAAACTGCCCACGACCTTGTAGCTGCCGCCAAAACCCGCGTGCATGAAATTCCTGTCCAGGATGCCGAGCGCGCCATTCAGGGTGCCGACCTGTTGCTCGACGTGCGCGAAGCCGATGAATACGCCGCCGGCCACCTGAGCGGTGCCACACACATCTCGCGCGGCATGCTCGAATTCAAGTTCAGCGGCAACCCTGCGCTGCAGCCGCGCGACCTCAAGATCGTGCTGTATTGCAAAACCAGTGGCCGCGCCGCCCTGAGCGCGGTCGCTCTGCAAGACATGGGTTACCTGAACGTGCAGTCGATTGCTGGCGGTTTTGATGCCTGGGTGGCCGCAGGCAAACCGGTCGTCACGCCCGAAGCCCCGGCCTTCGAGTAAACCTTGCCCGGCGAAGCGACTGTCAGGTGTGAAACCGCTTGCCGTTCGCGCCTTTCATGCGCAGCTTTGGGGACATGCTTTGTGGCATTCGGGGGTGGCGATGCGGCGCAGGCCTGTACGCCGCCGTGTGCGGGTGGGGTCAAGGCGTGAGCGGCTCAGGACACGGCGTCGTCCGTCGGCAGCCGGTAGCCTGCGGCTTCCTCGTCGGTTTCCATGCTGGCGCGTGGCTGGTCGCTGTGCGAAACCCTGTAGCCGTCGGCCACATAGCCCGGGCCTTTCATCACCATAACGATCACGCAGCCAATGGCGACAGTGCCCACCATTGACCAATGAAAAATAACCATGCCACTGACCATGTAGTCCATCATTTGCAGCCAGCGCGCCTCTGCAGCGCTGGGCTCCGCATCGGCCAGCAGATGCGCCAGCGCCAGGCCCGACAAGGGCAGCGCCGTGCCTACCCCCGCGATGAGCGGCAGCTTGCGCCACAGCGTGTACTCCAGACCGCTGTCAGCGCGTTGGGTGCTGGTGAGTTTTTTAAGCCAATTCATGGAAATCACCTGTTGGTGGTGGGAACCTGACAAGAATAAAACACTTGCAGCCCGAAGGCAGCGGGCTTTGAAAGGTAGCGCAAGCGGGGTGGTTTTAAAAAACGGCCTCAAAGCTTCTGGCCGGCAAGTGCCTTCAGCGTCTGGGTTTTGCAGTGCGTGTCCTTGAATGGAGCAGCTTGGGCTTGCGTGTCAATCCGTGTCAGGGCGCGCGTGTCCAGCACTGCGATGACATTCAACTTGATTGATTAGCGGGGAGTTGTGGGCTGCGTAGCATCCCGCCAGTGAAAATGAACCCAAATCGACACCGGCTTTGCCTCTAGTCGGTACGAACCCGGTCATGCCTGAGTGCTGCATGCAACTGACACAATGCGCCCGCGCACTCCAGCACGATGACCTGGAGCGAGGCGACGGAACCGGGCCCATTGAGTTCTGGAGTGACTTTGCCTCCATCGCCGGCAGCATGCCTGAGCCTTTCCACGACGGAGCGAAGCATCAGATCCCAGTCTTCAACCTTGATTTCCGCATGCCAGACAGGCGGCACTGCTCTGCTTGACGCAGGCCAGCAAATTTCAGGGTAATCAAGTATTGAATTACTCATGGGCTCTTTGTTAGACATGCCATGAGTTGTAATCTATTGTGATTAATTAATCTGTTCGCTAACCCACTTACGGCAGCGGGTCCAGAAAAGTGCCCAGCCTATGCGGATACCGTTGCACGCCGAATCAAATCTTGCGCAACCCATGAAGCGGACTGTCCGCAAAGTCGCGCGCATCAAACAAGCAAATCGTCATAGGTCTGGTGGTCGGTCGAATAACAGCTGCATGCCGCAGCTTCAAGTCCCCTGCGGTCCAGTACTTTCATCTTGCCGCGATGGTACTGAATCAGTCCATTGCGTTGCAGGGCGCTGGCAGCCGCCGTGACACCCACCCGACGCACGCCCAGCATGTAGGCCAAAAACTCGTGAGTGACATGAAAACTGTCAGAGTGAGCGCGATCCTGGCTCATCAGCAGCCAGCGAGCCAGACGCTGACCAATCAAATGAAAACGCAGGCAGGCGGCCGATGTGGCCTGCTGGGCCATGAGCACATACAGGTAGCGGTTCAGGCACCGCTGCAACGCCGTGCTGCGCGCGAGTTCACGTTTGAAAGGCGCACCCCCAATGCGCCAAGCAGCGCCTGAGCCTTGAACCACTGCATGAAGGGGTGCGGTGAGCACACCCAGCACCAAGTGCGCGCCCAGCATGCCTTCACTGCCCACCATGCCGACTTCAACGCCGGGGGCTTCCGTCGACTGTCGCCACCAGAGAAATAAAACCCTGGATGGGGAAATAAACATGGCGCGTCGGCTTGCCCGGCTCGCTGAGAACGTCTGACAGCAATAATTGCACGGGCTCGCAAATGGCCAGCAAGCGCGCGCAGTCCTTGACGGGAAGGATTTCAATCAGGTGGTTGTCGACAGCGTTCATGCGGGCTTTCGGGAATGTTGCAGACCCTTCAGGGAAGGGACAATTTCAAAGCCGCGCAGCTGACAAATACAGTTCCATTCGGAATGGCCAAGTATGCCCCGCACAAACTGACGGATGCCGGTGACTCAATACCTTAAGCAATCATTCTTGAGCTCACGTGCAAACGGGCGACTACATGCAGGTTTTGCCGTGCAGCAAATTTATATCGCCAGCTTTTTCGGCAGCAGCCGGTCGTATTCGTTTTTGACGACCGCATAACACTCGCACGTGCGTTTTTCCAGGCCGGTGCGATCCAGCACGGTAATGCGTCCACGCGAGTAGCTGATCAGCCCGGCTTTTTGCAAATTGAGCGCGCCTTCGGTCACGCCTTCGCGCCGCACGCCCAGCATGTTGGCAATCAACTCCTGCGTCATCACCAACTGATTGCCCTCCAGCCGGTCCAGGCTGAGCAGCAGCCAGCGGCACAGTTGCTGGTCAAGCGAATGGCGGCGGTGCAAACCGCTGTTTGCGCCATTTGTGTGATGAGCGCCTGGATGTAGCGTAGCAGCAGGTGCAAGACCGGCGCGCTTGAACTCCTCCTTGATGACGTGTGCCTTGAGCCGAAAACCCTAACCAGCGCTTTGCACGACACCCCGGCGGGGCGTGGATTCGCCGCCCATGAACAGGGAAATGGCGACGATGCCTTCTTTGCCGACGACGGCAATCTCGGCTGATGCGCCGTTTTCTATGACGTACAGCAGCGAGACAATCGCCGTCGTCGGAAAATACACATGACTGAGCGTGCTGCCTGATTCATAGACCACCTGCCCCAGAGGCATTTCCACAAATTCAAGCTGCGGCAGCCAGCGCCGCCATTCCTCATCGGGCAGGGCGGCAATCAACTGGTTTTTTCTAGGATCAGGGGAAACGGGCATGTAGAAATTTCAGGGGTGAATCTGGCTTGACTTGCTACCTCGGACGGAGGTACTGAAAAGCCACGAAGTATAGGCAACCCACTCCGAATAATATGTACGCTACCGCACATATCATCGGGCTAAAAACCAGATCAGTGAGACCGGAGGTGAACTTTTTTGCGCCATTGCCAGAAGACTGGCCGCGTAGCAGCACTGTGCACATATCTGCCCTGTAGAACACCGTCAATGATGTTCACTGAGCGAAAAAAGACGCTAAAAGCGTCAGTTCAGGCCCTCAACTGGCCCGTGGAGAATCCACACCCGACGGCATGTCGAGCGAAGCGCCCGGGTCTTCTTCGCCAGCTACTGACTCACTGGCCAGGTTGATTTTTGCGTTGCGTTCTGAAGAACTGGCAGCGCTGCCGGCTGGCTTGTTTTGCGGTGGTGAAAAGACAGCACATTCAGGCAAGACCTTCGATGCAGCGGTGTCTTGATGGAGGTGGCCACTGGCGGACAGTTGATTTTCAGGCATGGCGTTAATCTCTTGTTCACGACCATCCAGCAAGAAATGCTGTGGGCCGAAAAATCTCGCTACTTAAGGATGACGAGACATTGCGTCTGCCAATTGCTTTGAGAAGCCACCCCTGTAAAAGCGAAAAAGCGCCAAAGCCACAAACGCAGCGATGGCACATTCGGGGACAGCCAGGTTGCCTGGCTGTCCGTTTCAGCGTGAAGCTGACATCAAAATCGTATTACGCGTCACCGTCGATGACGAAGGTAACCTGCATGTTCACGCGGTACGACACGATTTTGCCGTTCTGAACCGATACTTTTTGTTCCTTGATCCAGGCACCGCGAACGTTGTCGATGGTGTCGGTAGCGCAGCTGATACCCTGGTTGATGGCATCTTCAAAACTGGTGGTGCTGCTGGCGCTGACTTCAATAACTTTGGCGACGCTCATGGGGAGACTCCGTAATAGATTGAACAAGCCTCAATCCTAGAAGGCACTGCCAAAGAAGCCTGTCAGACCACATCCCCTGCCGCCCGGCCCATTTCGCCGACATCGCGTCGGCGACTGCCTACTGACGCGCGCCTTAACGAAGATCGGGCTTTGCAGAGCGTGGAATCTTCTTCAGCTTGACCAGACGACTGGTTTCGATCTTGTCTTTTTTGACCTGCCGCTCGGCGTCCAGCAGTTGCCCGGCGGCCAGCCACTGGGCAAACTCCTCGGGCGTTTCCAGCGTGACGCGGCCCAGCGTGGCGGCGCGAAATTCGTAGATCACGATTTCAGCCGCTTTTTGCAGGTTGATGCGCCCTTTGCTCAGCACCGCACCGCGCTTGCGGCCAATTTCTTCGAGCACCTGCTCGTCCGTGCTTTCGGGCGTCAGCTTGAGCTTGTAGCGCGACTCCAGCATCGCCGGGTAATTGGGAATCAGATAGTCGAGCAGTTCCAGCGCCACCTCTTCTTCTTCAAACGCATTGCGGCCAATCGCGCCGCTGGCCGCCAGGTTGTAGCCACTTTTGGCGACGATGATGCGCGGCCACAGCATGCCGGGCGTGTCCCACAGGTAAAACCCGTCGGCCAGCACCAAGCGCTGCTCGACCTTGGTGATGCCGGCTTCGTCGCCGGTTTTGGTGGCGCGCTTGCCGGTCAGGGTGTTGATGAGTGTGGATTTGCCGACGTTGGGAATGCCGCAGATCAGCACGCGCATCGGCTTGACCATGCTGCCGCGTGTGGGCGCCAGCGTGTGACAGGCTTCAATCAACGCCTTGGCCGGCGTGCTCATGCTGGCGTCCAGGCCGATGGCGCGGGTGCCGGGCTGGCGGTTGTAGTAGTCCAGCCAGAGCGCGGTGCGCGCCGGGTCGGCCAGGTCCTGCTTGTTAAGCACCTTGAGCGCGGGCTTGGAGCCGGTCAGCTCCGCCAGCATCGGGTTGGCGCTGGAGCCGGGCAGCCGGGCGTCGAGCAGCTCGATCACCACATCAATTTCCTTGATGCGCTCTGCAATAGCTTTTTTGGTCAGGTGCATGTGACCGGGAAACCACTGGATGGCCATCGGGAAGTTCTTTCTTGGTTGGTTCGGGTGCCTGGCGGCAGTGTGATGGGTTGAATTGTCACCTTTTCAGGCGCGCGTCTTGTCAGCCTTGTGGGGCGCACGATGGCAATGAGGGAAAATCGCTGCATGCCCTTACCCAACGTACCCACCCGCCGCCCCAATAATGCCGCAACCCGGCAGGCTGACACCCAAGCCAACAAGGAATTGCTGTTCAAGGCCATTTTGCTCGGGCTGATTGGCCTGGGCGTGTTGTTGTCGCCGTATTTCATCACCTCGCCCGGCATGCAGGGCATTGTGGCCAATGCGTCGCTGGTTGGCTGGTTTGCGCTGGTGCTGGGCTGCGCATTCATGGGTCTGTATCTGAAACGGCGTCTGTCGGCGTCCAGCAAACCGTAAATTCACCTCCCCCAACCATGCCCGACTTGCCGGTGATTGACGCGTGCCTTCCGGCTAGCTACGACGAGGCGCTGGCCCTGTTCTGCGCCCTGCAGCAGCGCGCCCGCGACGTGGGCGCCACGCTGCGCACGCCGCCGCCCGCACCAACGACATGCTGCGGACGCGGCTGCAACGGCTGCGTGTGGGAAGCCTATTACAGCGCGGTCGCCTATTGGCGCGAAAAAGCCTTGCTTCAACTGCAGCCGTGAATCTGCCCTGCCGCCTACGCCGGCAAATCAGCTTTGACGCTGAACGCTGCTAACCCTGGACAACCCGCTATGAGCCTGCAGATTCTGGTGATAGGCGCTGGTGCCATTGGTGCTTATGTCGGCGGCTTGCTGGCACGCGCCGGCCATGACGTGACGTTTGGCGTGCGTGGCCGCGCCCTGCAGGCGATTGCGCAAAACGGCATCGAACTGCTCGGGCCACGCGGCAACTGGCGCATCACGAACGTCAAGGCGGCGGACGCCGCTTCTTTTGATACAGGCGAATATCCGCCGCCAGACGTGGTGCTGTCGTGCGTGAAGCTTTACGACGCCGAAAGCGCAGCGCAGCAATGGCGCGGCGCGCTGGAATCAGCCGGTGCGGTCATCAGCCTGCAAAACGGCATTGATGGCGCGGCGCGCATGGCCCGGGGTGCGCCAAGTGCTCGGGTTTTCGGCGGGCTGGCTTACATCGCCGGGCAGCTGCAAGCGCCGGGCGTGGTGCGCTACTTATCCAATTTGTCGTCGATCACGTTTGGCGGCCTGGGTGCGACCCGCGATCCGCTGCTCAGGCGCTTTGCCGAATCGGTCAATGCCACCGCTGGCGCTGATGCACTGCAGGCTAATGTGGTTGAAGACATCCGCAGCGCGCAATGGGCCAAGTTCACCGTGCTGGCCACCAATGCCGCATTGACCTGCCTGACGCGAAAGCCCGCTGGCGTGGTCTACCACGACCCGGAGTTGCTGGCGCTGGCCGAGATGTCGATTGCCGAGGTCATGGCCGTGGGCCGGGCCGAAGGCGCGGTGTTTGCGCCGTCGCAGGCGCAAGACACGCTGGCCATTTTGCAAGCGTTTCCGCCCGGGCTGTTTGCGTCCATGCACCATGACCTGACGGCAGGCCGACCGCTGGAACTGGACGGCATCAGCGGCCTGATGACACGGCTGGGCCGCCAGCACGGCATCGCCACGCCGTTTCATGACATGGCCTACGCCTGCCTGAAACCTTGGCTAAATAGCATCAAGCCCTGATTCGCACCTGATAAATTGCTACGTTTTTAATAGCTGCTTGCGCCCGTGCTGTATGCACAAGCGGGCTATTTGGCATGAATTTATCGCTACCTTGCCGTTTGGGCATGCGCCCTGCCCTTTGCCAGAGGCAAAGCACGCAACAATTCAGCCGTTTACCGCTTCGGCCAC
Organism: Polaromonas sp. CG_9.5; assembly: GCF_035984465.1. Classification (NCBI taxonomy): domain Bacteria; kingdom Pseudomonadati; phylum Pseudomonadota; class Betaproteobacteria; order Burkholderiales; family Comamonadaceae; genus Polaromonas; species Polaromonas sp. CG_9.5. The sequence continues at coordinate 59,337 of NZ_JAXCHR010000008.1, read as the reverse complement.
CGGCACCTCAAGGCACTTGGGTGACACGTACTGCTGGCGGTATTCCTCAAACGGCAGCGCGTCAGACGCTTCAATCTTCTTTTGCGCCTGAACGGACTGTTCGCTCAACTCGGTAAAGCGCGCCAGCGATTCGTCCGTCAGCGACAGGCTTTGCAAGGCGTCCCGGGTTTTGAACGACTGGGCACGGACAAACTTCACGAATGAATTGTCAAACTCATTCGTCATTGACGCCAGCACCCGCGCCGACGGCAGCGTGGAAGCGTCCGCCAGTCCTGCTTGGGCCGCCGCCAGCGCATCGCGGTACTGCGTGCCGCCGTGGGCGGCATCGAGCGCAGCGGCAATCGGCGCGCATTGGGCCAGCACTTCTGCGCCCCATGCCACCAGCGGCACTTCGCCCCCGTCGCGCTTGAGCATGACGCCCGGTTCACGGCCGCGCGCGGCGGTCTGGTGCTGGTTGTGCTTGAGTTCGTCGATTTCAGCGGGGGTATCAGGCGGGCTGTCAGACAGCAGGCAGTGCAGCAAGAACACGTCAATAAAGCGCATGGTTTGCGCATTGATGCCGACCGTCTCGAACGGATCCAGATCCATCAGCCGGACTTCGATGTATTCGACGCCGCGTTCGCGCAGCGCATGCAGTGGCCGCTCGCCTGGGTGAATCACGCGCTTGGGGCGGATGGTGCCGTAAAACTCGTTTTCTATTTGCAGCAGCGTGGTGGCGAGCTGGTTGTAGTCGCCGCCGGGGTTGCGGATGCCCACCGCTTCATACGCCGGATAAGGCCGGCTCAGCGCGTCCTGCAGCGAAGCGCCGTAGCCTTCTAAGCTGTTGTAGCTGACGGCCAGCGACGCCTGCGCATCGCTCTGGTAACCCAGCCGGCCCATGCGCAGCGAGGTGCCATACGGCATGTACATGGTGGTGTCGGTCAGCGACTGCAGTTCGTGTTCACGACCGGCCACAAAGCTCGAACACACCGCCGGCGACGCGCCAAACAGGTAAAGCAGCAAAAACGCCTGCCGGCGAAAGTTGCGGATCAATGAAAAGTACTGCTCACTCGTCACGCCGGGCAAGGACCAGTTGTAGTGAATGCCCGAAATCGTCTGCATGCGCCGGCCATAGCGATGGCTAAGCCCCATGCGGTAGACGCTTTTGGCGCGGCCGACGTTGGAACTGCCAAAACGCGCAATCGGAATGGTTTCGTCGGTCGGCAAACCGCAAGGCATGCTCGACACCCAGAGCATTTCGTCGCCGCTCCCTTCGCCGTTGCCCTGCAGCGCGCGGTAGGTGAACTGGTGCAGCTGCGTCAGCTCGTCCAGCGCCGCTTCGGGGCTGGCATGGGCGCTGGTGACAAGTTCGACCTGCGATTCGCTGAAGTCGGTGGTGATGCTAGGGTGCGTCAGGGCCGAACCCAGGGCTTTCGGGTGCGGCGTCAGCGCCAGTGCGCCGCTGGGCTGGGCGCGCAGGCTTTCTTTTTCAATGCCACGGCGCATGCCCTGGAACTGCTCGGGCGTGAGCGCTTTCAAGCGCTGTTGCAAATTCGCGTCGGCGTTGGCTTGCAAGGGGGTCATAGAGGGTTTCCGTCAGATTCTTGGATTGGCGTGGAAGTTATCACAGGCAGATGCGGCGCGCTGACGCAGGCCATTTGCTGGCACGCGCAACAAACCCGGTGACGCTGGGCCAGCAAGCACCCATTTATTCTGACCGCAAGTCATTTCCAAGCGGACAATTCGCTACTTTTTCAATAGCTGCTTGCGCCCGCCAAGCATGCGCAAGCAGCCTGTTTCATTCAAAAAATGCTGTTCAGGCCAGCACGCGCAGCAGCCACTGCTGCAGGTCGGCCACTTCTTGCGGACAGACCGAATGCTCCATCGGGTACTCGTGCCATTCGACCGGATAGCCCAGCGATGTAAGCGCGTCGCGGGTGGTGATGGCGCGCGGCAGCGCCACCACGCCATCGCGTGAGCCGTGGGCCAAAAAGATCGGCACGTCTTTATTGGCAGCGCTGCCTTCGGCCAGCGTTTTCTCGGCCAGCGGCAAGTAGCCCGACAGGCCCGCAATACCGGCCAGCCGCTCGCCGTGGCGCAGGCCGGTCAGCAGCGCCATGGCGCAGCCTTGCGAGAAACCGGCCACTACGATGCGATGCGCCGGAATGCCGCGCGCTTTCTCGTTGGCGATGATGTCCTCCATCGACGCCTGCGACTTGCGCATGCCGGCTTCGTCCTGGCGGCTGACCAGGTCCGCGCCCACGATGTCGTACCAGGCCGGCATGGCGTAGCCGCCATTGATGGTGACCGGCAGGTGCGGCGCACTCGGAAACAGGAAACGAACCGGCCCGATAGCGGACAAATCCAGTTGCTCGGCGATGGGCACGAAGTCGCGGCCATCAGCGCCCAGGCCGTGCATGATGAGAATCGTGGCGACCGGGTTTTCGCCGGTTTGGGCTTCAATAATCTGAAGGGACATAAGGGGCTTGCCAATCTACAAAAAGGACAAAAAAGCCAGGATGCCGCAGTCGCCTTGGGGGCAACCCAGCCATCCTGGCCGCTTCTGGGCCCGATTTTAATGCGCCCTAACGCGCCAGCGCTGCCAGCCGGGTGGTAAACCCGCCTTGGGTCATCAAGGTGTCGTACCAGAGCTGGTAGCCGGTATCGCTGGGGTGCAGGCCGTCGCGGGCATTGAATTCGTCTGGCTGCTGCGCAAACGGGTCATCGGCCCGATCCTGGTACAGGTTGACGTACACCGCGCCGTTGTCGGCGGCGACCTCGCGCACGAAGCGGTGCAAAGCCTTGGCGCGCTGCGTCATCAGCCATGACAGCGGCGCAAAGAAAAACGGCGCGTTGCCGACATTGCCGGGCGGCAAGATGAACACCAGCCCGGCCCGGACACGCGCGCTTTGCGCCACATTGGCGATGTCGTGTTCCAGCGCTTCCGAGCCGGTGAAGCGAATCACGTCGTTGCCGCCGCCCATGACCAAAATAGCGTCAAAGCGCTCGTTGCCTGCAAGCTGGCGGTCAATATCGCTAAATTTCGCACCGTCTTCAGCGCGGTTGACGATGCCCAAACGCGGATGGTCACGCGCAATCAGCCCGGCCACGCTGTGGGCGGGCGATGACGCACCGGTGCCCACCGCCGTGCTGTCACCCACGATCAGCAGGCTTTGCAGCGGCGCAACCGGCGCGGCCTGCAAAGGCTCACTCAGCCGGGCCAGCGTCATTGACTGCTTGATGCGCCAGGCCGCCTGGCCCGTCACCGCCAGCAAAGCCGCCACGGCCAGAATCGACAAAGCGCCCGTCAGGCGAGGGGAACGGTTTTTCATATCAGCGGTTCAACCAGGTAATGCTCAGTTGCAGCACCGTGGCAAAGGCAACCCACAGCAGGTAAGGAATATTGACGTAAGCCACCCAGGGCTTGCGCCGCCAGATGACTTTCAGCGCCCAAAGCAAGGTGCCCAGCACCAGCAAGATATCGACGCTGGCCAGCAGGTTGTTCTTCAGGCCAAACTGGATGGGCGTGTAAGCAGCATTGAATATCAGGTTCAGAATGAACGGCAGCAGCACCCGAAAAGGCAGCCGCCCTTTAAGTGTCTGCACCAGCACATAGCCAAAACTGATGGCAATGACGACGTACAGCACTGACCACACCGGCCCAAACAGCCACGCAGGCGGAGCAAAAAAAGGCTTGGCGAGTTGCGCATACCAAGCGGCGCTGCTGGTGCTGTCCATATAACTTTCTGCTTCAGATAGAAATGTAGTTTTTTAACACCCACACTGCACCCTGCAACGCCGCACCGTCCGAAAATCGGGTAGGACGCAAGCGTAGACACCACGCGCCTGAATCCATTGCGGCAGACAGCGCGTATCTGGCAGTGCCAGTGACGGCATGATGCACACACCCCAGGCAGGCAGTTTTAAGGAAAGCAACCCATGAAAATCAACCCGAGTTTTCCCGTTTTTTATGCTTTTTGGTCCCGCTTGGCAGGCGGGCTGGCCATCGGCGTGGCGGCTTTTTTCATGCTGACACCCGCGCAGGCAGCGCCGCTGACGCCGGCTGAAGAGATCAGCATTCGCAGCGTGGTGGAAGGCCAGTTGGCGGCGCTGGCCCAAGACGATGCCGTCAAGGCGTTTTCTTTTGCCGCGCCCAACGTGCGCAAGATTGTAGGCACGGCACCGCAGTTTTTGGCACTGGTCCGCAACAGCTACCCGGCCCTGTACCGCCCGGCGTCGGTCGCTTTCCTGAAGCCGGAAGATCATCACGGGCAGGCTTTGCAGCGCGTGCAAGTCACCGACGCCAGCGGCAACGCCTGGCTGGCGGCTTACAGCGTGCAACGGCAAAAAGACAACACCTGGCGCATCACGGGCTGCTCGGTCGTCGCCAACAAGGGGCGGATGGCCTGAGTCTGCAAAATGTTTTCGCTATTTTTTCAGGAGCAGCTAGCGCACGTCCACCAAGCGCCAGCGCCTTGTTTTGGCGTAAAAGTTCGCTTTGCCTGGCCCAATCGGCTTGATGCCGTTCATCAACCCACCGCTTTTGGCGGCAACCCCAGCCGTTTCGCCAGCCGGACCAGATTGGCGCGGTGCAAGCCCAGTTCGCGCGCTGCCGAAGCCCAGTTGTCGTGGTGACGCGCCAGGCAGTCAGCGATGCGCTGGCGCTGGTGCGATTCGGTCGAGCTGCGCAAATCCATTGAACTGCCCGCGTCTGGCAAAGCCTCGCTGGCACCGCCGGCATCGGCCACGGCGGTGTCTTCTTCTGCCGCGCCCTTGGTTGGCAGCGCTGGCAAATCAAAATGCCGGGCCGTCAAGCTCACGATGCGGGGCCGGGGCGACTGGCCGGCCAGCGCTTTCAAGGCACTGCGGCTGACCAGATGCGCCAGTTCGCGCACGTTGCCGGGCCAGTCATGCGCCCGCAGCGCCGCCTGCGCACTGGCATCGAGCCGCAAGCTGCCCAAACCCAGCCGGGAACGGTTTTGCTCCAGAAAATGACCGGCCAGCAGCAGCACGTCAGCCTCGCGTTCGCGCAGCGGCGGCACTACCAGCGGATAGACGCTGAGCCGGTGGTAAAAGTCGGCACGAAAACGGCCGGTGCGCACTTCATGCGCCAGATCGCGGTTGGTCGCGGCAATCACGCGTACATCCACGTGGTGTTCACGGTCTGAGCCCAGGCGCTGCAGTTGCCCGCCCTGCAGCACGCGCAGCAGTTTGGCCTGCGCAGCCAGCGACAGCTCGCCGACTTCGTCCAGAAACAAGGTGCCGCCATCGGCCAGTTCAAACTTGCCGCGCCGGTCGGCCAGCGCGCCTGAAAATGCACCGCGCACATGCCCAAACAGCTCGCTTTCCAGCAAAGTGTCAGGCAGCGCCGCGCAATTGAGGCTGATGAGCGGGCGCGCAGCACGCTTTGATGCGGCATGCAGCGCCTGCGCCACCAGTTCCTTGCCGACGCCGGTTTCGCCCGTCAGCAACACCGTCAGCTCGCTGTTGCCGACGATGGCGATTTCCTCCAGCAGCCGCTGGTACGCCGCACTTTGGCCAATCAACGTGGGCGGGGCGGTTTTTTCTGCGGCCAGCGCCCGGTAGGTGTCGGCGCGCTGGCGCTCATCCTCGGCCCGCAGCGCCAGGCCTTTGATGCGCTGCACCACGCTGACCGTGGCCGCCGCCAGGCTGGCAAACGCCTGCACGTCGCGCAGATCAACCTTTGACAGCCGCTCCTTTCCCAGCGCGTCCAGCGTCAGCAAGCCCCAGGTTTTTTCGTCCACCTGCACCGGGCAGCCCATGCAGTCATGCACTTCCAGCTGGCCATGAACGCCCTCGACCAGTCCATCATACGGGTCGGGCAGCGGGCTGTCTGCAGGAATGCGCAGCGGGCCATCAGCGGCCAGCAGCAAGGCAAAACGCGGATGTTCATCGACTTTAAAGCGTCGGCCTAGCGTGTCACTGCTCAGGCCATTGACGGCCAGCGGCACCAGCCAGTGGCCTTCCAGCTTGAGCAGCGCTACCGCATCGCAGGGCAGCAAGGCCTGCATGGCTTGGAGCAGGCGGCGGTAGCGCTCGCTGTCAGGCAGCTCGCGCGACAGGTCATCGACCAGCGGCACCAGCGCCTGCAGCATGGGTTTTGCAGTCAAATTGACTCCTTGAAGTATCTTTATGACTACTTTACACCCGTATCTTTTTGATGCTATCTGCGCCCGAACGCCGCCAAGTTGTTGATTTATATCAAGCGTGCAGTTGGCACGACTATTGAATAAGGATGTGTACCGGCAGCCTGCCCTGTTTCGCACGATGCGAGGCGGCTCTGCCTTTTCATTCACGACCGGAGAAACCCATGCTCACCCCCGAACAACGCGCCATCGTCAAATCCACCGTCCCGCTGCTTGAAACAGGCGGTGAAGCGCTGACGACGCATTTCTACAACATCCTGCTGGCCGAACACCCCGAAGTGCGGCCTTTCTTCAACCAGGCGCATCAGGCCAACGGCGACCAGCCGCGCGCCCTGGCCAACGGCGTGCTGATGTACGCCCGTCATATCGACGAGCTCGACCAACTGGGCGGACTGGTGGCCAAGATCATCAACAAGCATGTGTCGCTGCAGATTCAGCCCGAACACTACCCCGTGGTGGGCGGCTGCCTGCTGCGCGCCATCCGCGAAGTGCTGGGCGCTGAAATTGCCACTGACGCCGTGATTGCAGCTTGGGCAGCGGCCTACCAGCAACTGGCCGACATCCTGATCGGTGCCGAAGAAAAGATCTATGCCGACACGGCCGCAGCCCCCGGCGGCTGGCGTGGCGCACGGGCTTTTCGCGTGGCGCGCAAAGTGCCTGAGAGCAACGAAATCACCTCGTTTTACCTGGAACCCCAAGACGGCCTGGCGCTGACCGACTTTGTGCCCGGTCAGTACATCGGCTTGCGTCTGGTCGTCAACGGCCAGGAAATCCGCCGCAACTACTCGCTTTCAGCCGCCGCCAATGGCGTTGATTACCGCATCAGCGTCAAGCGCGAGCCGGGCGGCGTGGCCTCCGGTTTTCTGCACGACCACGTGCAGGAAGGTGATTTGCTCGATATCTTTCCGCCTGCCGGCGACTTTGTGCTGGCCGAGGGCGACAAGCCGCTGGTGCTGATCAGCGGCGGCGTCGGCATCACGCCCACGCTGGCCATGCTGGACGCGGCGCTGGAAAGCCACCGCCCCGTGCATTTCATTCACTTTGCCCGCAACCGCTCGGTGCATGCCTTTCGCGCCGCCATTGAGGCCCGCCAGGCCCGGCATTCGCAGCTGCAACGGTTTTATGTCTATGACGAGCATGGCAACGACGTGGAAGCGCCGCACGCCATCGGCTTGTTGAGCAATGCAGCGCTGGCCGACTGTTTGCCCGCTTCGCGCGATGTGGACGCCTACTTTCTGGGCCCCAAACCGTTCATGCGCCGCATCAAAAAGCAGCTCAATGAACTCGGCGTTCCGGAAGCCCAGACGCGCTATGAGTTTTTTGGCCCGGCCAGCGCACTCGACTGATACAAAGCGACCTGGTTAAAGCCCGGCTTAGGCGCTGAGTGCTATTATTTCAATAGCTGCCAGCGCCCGTCCTTATTGCACGACAGCCATCATTGACATTAAAACGCTGAACTATGGCGCATCATCCTGCGGCCAGCAGGCTGATTGCGCCAGCGCCCGGCTCAATACGTGCCGATGTAGTCTTTCTTGCCCACTTCCACGCCGTTGTGACGCAGGATGTCGTACGCGGTGGTGGTATGGAAAAAGAAATGCGGCAGGGCGTAGTTGAAGATATACGACGCGCCCGTGAAGCGCTTTTCTTTAGCCGTGCCCGCCTGCGTGACGATTTCGCGCGTGGCAGCTTCATCAAACAACGCCACGTCCAGCCCTTCAATAAACGTCAGCACGGTGGTGATGCGTGCTTGCAGATCGGCAAAGGTCTGCTCGTTGTCGTCCAGCTTGGGCACGTCCACGCCGGCCAGCCGGGCCGACACGCTTTTGGCGAAGTCGGTCGCGACCTGAACCTGGCGCAGCAACGCAAACATGTCAGGAAACAGCCTCGCTTGCAGCAGCGCGTTAGGGTCGATTTTCTTGGCCGCAACATGCGCTTCAGCCTTGGCCAACACGCCACTGAGGCCACCCAGCATCTGTTTAAACACGGGAATGGACGCGGTATAGATCGGAGAAGTCATGGGATTCTTTCGGGTTTAGATAACGGACAAAGCTGCCTGCCAGTGCTGTGTGCCTGACGGCATGCGGAAAACCAAAGATTCTCGCTGACGAGGGGACGCAGCGCTTGATGCCCGGCAATGTCCTGAACGTTTGCAGCCCATGCAACGTGCCCAATGGTTAACGCACCCAGACGTGTGTCCCGCTCATGCTGGACATGAGCGTTCTAAATCAAATGCAGTGCCTGAGCAGCCCTCTCTGGTTCAAATTTTTCTGACGGATGGTTTGAGCGCGAAAGAAGACGCTGCGATCAGCACGACTTTCTTGAACGGCATCCTGCAGCAACCTTTGACGGCGCGGTCATAGCGGGCAAGTCATTTTGGCGATCTACCGGCTTGCCATGCATACCGGTTTCCCAGTGCGAAAGCCATTGCCTAAATAAAGCACCGTCAGTAGGTCGGCGATTTTTATGCACCGAGTAGCCCACGCCATGGTGGATCAAATGCACGAGTTCGGTTGGAATCTGCACACTCTGGTCGCCAAAATACCAAAACTGGCGTCCAACCAAGACCCACTTTCCGCCGAGATCATCCTTTTCATGGCCGGGGTGATGCACGTCATTGGTTTGCCAGACCAACGCCCCTTTTTCATCCGGCCTGTAAATGTTGTCCGCGTATGGATTGTTGTCAGGCCGTTTGGATGCAAAGCGTGGATCACTCCAGTATTCGGAAAACGACAAGCGTTCTTCGATACGCATGACATAACTCACCTGACCGGGGCAGTTGCTACGAAAGCCGATCAGCCAATCGCCCACCTGTGCCATGCGCCGGATGGGCGCTTTGCAAATCGCAAGGGAACACCAGTTTCCAAATGGATTGGGGGCCGAGCCGGCGTCATACCGGACCACATAACGATAGATCTTTTCGCTCATGCATGTTCCTGAATCAGTTGCAAGGCCCACGAAACCGCTTCTGGGTAATAAGAAGTGTCCAAGACAAACTCTTGCCCTTTTGCCACCGTCGCCAAGTTCAGCGCATCGCCGTGACGCGTCCACCGCTCGCGCTTGCTGTGAAACGTCAATGCAGGCCGCTCCTGCGTTGGCTCAAGCCAGGCGGGGACATTCCATACCGATTTTGACTCTCCTTGCGCAGACAATTGAAGGGAAGGTGACCACTGTTTGAACATACCGGCACCAGCCAGGTTTTGCGCTGAATCTCCAAGTCCGAGTTCATCCCCTGCGACGTACAGCGTATTGTTTTTTCGCGCAAATTGATCTGCATGGGTGACGTGGGGATGGTCGGCAAGCCAGCTCGGAAGGTTATTCTGCCCTTTGTCTTCCACCTTAATGACTTCTGCAACGCGCAGCCAGCCAAACAGGCTGTGAAAGCTGGCCACACCAGCGACGTAACGCCAGCGGCCTTGGTGCAACTCGACGGGCCTGAACCAGCCGAAAAACAGAAAAATATCTCCCGCCCCTACGCCCTGGTTGGCAAGGTGCGACTGGGCGCTGCCTACCTGGCCAAATGCGGAGCGCCACCCGGAGGCTCTTGAAAGCGTTGATTTTTCCAGATCCGGGTCGACGTGAATCATCGTATCAACGCCCAACCGGCCATCCGTCAGGCTGGCAATAACGTCACCGATGGAACCGTCGCCTGCGCGCGCCATTGATGCAGGCAAGCCCGCTTGTGACGGGATTGGCAACGACACAATCCGACCGTCCGGGAAGATCGGACTTGGAACGCCGCCATAGCCGGAGTCAAAACCCTTGCGGCTGATGATTATTTTCATGTTTTCCTTGTTTTTACGTTACAGATTTTTGGTATATAACGCGGTGGTTTGATTGACGGAATCCACGATGGCTGAGCGCAATGTTGCGGGCCCCAAAACCTCTACGCCAGCGCCTTGCCCCAACAGCCACCACTGCAGTTGCCAGGTCGCGTTGACGGTCGCCGTCACCCGCATCCAGCCGTCCTTTTCCGCCTCCATTTTCTGATCCGCCGACAGCGGCGTTTCCGCCAGATAGCGTGCTGCCCAGTCCGTGCAGCGCAATTCCAGCGGGATGGGCTGGCCTTCACTGGCAAACTCTGCCAGACCGCCAGCGATGGCGGCATCCAGACTGAATCCTTCGGGCGGTTTGGTGGCGGCATTCAGCAGGTCTACCTGGCTGAAACGGTGCAGCGCATACAGGCGCGCCTCGGCGTAATCCCACGCGCTGGCCACCAGATAAGTTACCGCGCCGCGCATGATCAGGCCCAGCGGATGCAGCACCAGTTCCCGGGTCTGCTCACTGTGCAAAGACTGGTAGCGGGCGCTCACCTGCCGGTCTTGCAGCACAGCCTGATAGACAGCGTCTTGAACAGCTTCATTGACTTGCGGCGGCAGCATGGGCTGGGCCGGCGGCACGACATGCACCTTGCCGAGCCAGTCACGGGCGTGGTGTTGGTTGTGGGCATCAACGTTGTCGAGCTTTGATTGCGCCAGGCTGAACACGCCTTGCAATCCGTCCAGCATCGACGCTGGCAGCAGCTGTTTCATGTGCGCCTCCACCAGGCGCATCGCCAGCGCTTCTGAAATACTGATACCGGGTATGGCCAGGTTCTCGCCCTTCTTCCAGCGCCAGCCGTAGTCGCGGGCATTCTGGTTATTCAGCTCGATCGGAAAGATTTCGCTCAGCGCCTTCAGGTCGCGCTGAACGGTGCGCATGGAAACGGCAAACCCTTTTTCCGTCAACTTGGCGGCAATCTCGCTGGCCTTGTCCCAACGGCCAGCCTGCTGGCTGTCGGAACGGCTGACGGTGAGCATGCGCATCATTTCCCACTGGCGTATCAGGGCGGATTTCTTGTCATTTTTGGACATGCCAGACCTCCAGCTTTTTCCGGTTCGTGTTCATGATCAATCAGTCCTGAGCGCTGTAAAAGCAGGTTTCTGCCGCGTCATGACGCGAAGTCTTTCCAGCTCATCGGCCAGCGCCAAGGTGGCGCTGTAGCCCAGTTTGAGATGCCGCTGAAGGAATGAAATGGGTTGCACGATAGCCGCCGTCCGGCTTTCCTGGCAGCGCACCCGCAGGATTTCAACGGAGCGCGGAATCAAGGGATTCGGGTGCTGCTCAATTTCAGGGCTGGTTGCCGCCGTGGCTGTGCTGTCCGGTAGAAACAGCCAAACCTGACGCCCCTCCAGGAACCAGGCCAGCCGCACCAGGCCCAGGGTGTCGAGCGTGCAGTAGTCGCGCAAGCCTTCGGCCAGCGCCTGCTTGCGCGCCACGGGTGTTTCCGGGTGCAGTATTTCCCGGTAAGCGTCCTGCGCATCGCCGCCATTGCCGACGAGCAGGCCGTTGTAATCCAGGTCGGGCGCAATGGTCGGCAGCACGGCCTTGAGCGACCAGGAACCGCGCAGGGCCGGGTGGCAGTAACTGGTTCGGGTCAGGGGCAACAGGTCAACGATGCGGGGGTTAATGGCGTCCAGCGCAGGGGCGAGGTCTGGAAACAGGGCTGCGAGTTCGTTGATGCGGCCTTTTTCAAAGCCTTCGGAATAAACAAACACCGGGCCTTCGCTGCCAAGCGCCGCCACCAGACTTTGCGCGCATTCCCGGCGCGGGTCATTGCCCGAGGTGTCCAGGAACATCGCATGGTCTAACTGGCCCGATGCGAGTTCGGTGTGGCAAGACCACTGAAACGGCACCTGGGTACGGTACGGACTGGTGCTCGGCCAGCGGGGCACAGCCAGATTGATGGTTTCAAAGTCCAGGTAGTAGCGCGGATAAGGCAGCTCGGCCAGTGTTTGCGCGGCTTCTTGCGTGAGTTCAGCAACGCCGGTCTGGCTCACGCGCTGGATGCGCCGCTGCAATGCATGCAGATGCACTTCCGGCACGTCACAAGCGTCCTCAAACCCCAGGCTGCGCAAATTGGCCTTGGTGCTGGCACGCATCCGGGTAAATACATCGAGCGAATACGTGGGCCGTGCGGGCTGAACCACGGCGCGGTTGCAGTGGGCCTTAAAGGGACATTCAAACGGATCGTCGCAGTGCGCGCCGGGCGCGATGTCAGGCTCATCGCCTGCCAAGGTAGTTCGTGCCGCCTGAATCCAGCCAGGCACCTGCGTCATCAGGCTAGACACCTCCACGCCGAGCGGCGCGTGGTGAAACAAACCGTGGTAATTGCCATTGCCCTGGTACACGAACGCGGTGTCGATGTGGGCCAGCTCAATGGCTGCCAGCGCCATGCCGTTTTGCCGCAGCACCCACGCCTGCACGGCGCAATCGGCCAGATGATAGGGCTTGACGCTGGCGCTGGCCTTGACTTCGACCAGCCGGTAACCGCCGGGCGTTGGCAGCAGCAGATCGGCGCGCACCAGAACGCCGTCGTGCTGGAACGTCGCCTCAAAGAGGGGTTTCTCCGGATGGGCCGCCAAGGCCGCCTGGGTGGCAACAAGGGCGGCCGACAGGTCATCATCGTCGCCGATTAGGAGACCCTCGGGGAACAGGCGTTGGGCTACCTCGCCCACTTCGTAGCCAATCTGAAAGCCGCGCTCGACAGCGCCAGAGACTTCAATCAGGTTGCGCCGGTGGATTTGTAGCCACAGGCGTTTGGGGCATTGCTTCCACGCAACGAGGCGCGATTTGGAAAGTCCGTGGCCGGCCATGCGGTGTCCTGTTCTTTTGAGTGTGTGTCTCTCAAAGCATAACCAGCGCTTGCGACAGGTTATGTCGCAATAGCGGACGCTTTGCCGCTGAACAACACTCGCGCTGTCTTTTGTCCAGCGCTGGGTTCAGCTTTGGTGCGTGGACACGCTCATCCAGGCGACAAGGGTGTTGCGGTGCAGCCGCAAAACGGGCTCGATGCTTCCGTCGGTGTCGCGCTGGTAACCGCCGGCCAGGTTCCACACCAGTGCTTTTCGCCGGAACGCCCTGAACACCGCCACGTCGCGCCCGAACATTTCACCCTCGGTCAGCACGCCGCCCAGCGGGTCATCCATGTGCGGGTCAGCACCCGCCTGGTAAAGCACCAGGTCGGCTGCGGCGCATTCCGTCAAAGCCTTGGCCAGCCAGGCCTCGAAATGAATACCTTCCGCTCCGGCCTGCTCGCGCGTCTCAAAATGCTGACCCATGCTGTGGTGAATGATTCGGTCTTGCAGGCCCAACCGCGCGATGATATCGTCGGTGCCGTTGCCGTAATGCACGTCGCAGTCAAGAATCGCGATACGCTGCGCCCGGCCTTCGTCCAGCAGTTTGACCGCCGTCACCATCAGGCCGTTGAAAGTGCAATACCCCTCGGGTTCGTCATACCCCGCATGGTGAAAGCCGCTGGTGGGCGAGCAGGTGTTGGCCCGGTGCGCCAGCGCCCACCGGGCAGCGGCCAGCAGCGAGCCGCTGGTGTAGGGCAAGGACGCCGCGACCTCGGCGTCAACGTTGCGAAAGCCGTTGCGCCGCTTCAAGTCCAGCACATCGTCCACCATCTGCGGGTTGTGGACGCGCTTGAAATCGGCGCGGCTCACGGGCTCGAAGCTTTCGATGTCGATGACATCGAGCAGTCCCTGCGCCTGCCAGTCGTCCATGACCTGTTTGGGTTTGTAAGCAGAAGGCGAATAGGCTGCCGTGTTGCTGGCAACTTGTTCCGGGCGGTAGAAGATTTTCATGCGGTGCCCCGTGTCGTCAAAGCCTGCAGCAAGCTGCCGAGCCCCTGCGCCGCAGTGGTCTGCCAGTGCAGATGGATATGGCTGCTCAGCTCTGAAGCGGTCGGGTTGATCTCGGCCACCCATTTGCCCGCCTGCCGGGCCGCTGCAGGCAATCCGGCGGCGGGATAGACGACGCCTGATGTACCGACGACCAGCAGCACATCGCACTGGGCCATCAAGGCTTCCGTGCGTTGCCAGGCATCCTGGGGCAGACTTTCGCCAAACCACACCACGCCCGGGCGAATGAATCCCTGGCAATGCTTGCAGCGCGGTGGAACCAGGCTGGCCACGGGTTCTACAGGCGGCACACCTGCAAATTCGGCAGGTTGTCCGCAGGCGCTGCAGCGCGGCGCAAACAGGCTGCCGTGCAGGTGCTGCACACCCTTCACGCCAGCGCGCTCGTGCAGGTCATCGACGTTTTGCGTGACGGCATCTACTACCACGTCATGGCCGGCGAAGCGGCTCAAGGCACTGGCCAGTTGCCCCAAGGCCATATGGCCGGCATGCGGCGCTGCCCGCATCACCAAACCGCGCCGCCATTCGTACCAGGCCCAGACGCGTGCCGGGTCTGCTTCCCATCCTTCGGGCGTTGCCAGTTCATGCGGGCTAAATTGCGCCCACAGGCCATGCATGGCATCGCGAAAGATAGGAATGCCGCTTTCTGCCGACATGCCCGCGCCGCTGAAAACGACTACGCGACGGGCCAGGCGCAAGGCATCGAGCAGAACGGCGGGTACTTCTGGCACAGGGTTTTTAAAGAGGGCTGGAGAGGTCATTTGAATAAATGCATGAAGCTAAAAATGCCATCATGCCCATTCAAGCGACAACTTGTGGCGCAGTGCCATTGCCTCCAGCGCAGCCGGCCCGCGACAAAACGACCGCAGCGCTTGCATCAGCCGTTGTTTAGGCTCCGCAGCACGTTGGCGGTGCCAAATTCAGGGCGGACAAAGGCGGTTGTGCAGAAAACTCATCCGTCAGCTGGCGCAGCCACGCATGAATCAGCGCCGGGTCATTGATGGTTTTAACCTGCTGATACGCCGTTTCGGCCTCGGGAAAGCGGCGGCGCAAAAAGTTGAGCCACTGCTTGAGTCGGCCAGCGCGTGCACGAAGTTCAAGCTCGGTGCAGACGGTGTGCCAGAACTCGGCCAGCAGCGGCACCAGCTCGGGCCAGCCGACGCGCGCTTGCGGCGCTGCCCCCGGCATGGACGCCCGGATGGCCAGCGCCAGCCCCGGGTCGGTGACCGCGCCGCGTCCCAGCATCAGCGATTCGCAGCCCGACGCCTGGCGGCAGCGGCGGGCGTCGTCCAGCGTCCAGATATCGCCGTTGGCCACGACCGGAATGCGCACGGCAGCGCGAATATCGGCGATGCGCTCCCAGTAAGCGGGCGGGCGGTAGGCTTGTTCCTTGGTGCGGGCATGCACCACCAGCTCGTCAGCGCCGCCGCCGGCAATCGCCAGCGCGCATTCCACCGCGCGCGAATCGTCGTTGAAACCGAGCCGCATCTTGGCCGATACCGGCATGTTGGCCGGCACGGCGCGGCGCACGGCGGCGACGATGGCGAAAAGAGTTTCTGGCTCGTCAAGCAGCGCCGCGCCGCCGCCATGCCGGTTGACGATTTTTGCGGGGCAGCCAAAGTTCAGGTCTATGCCCGCCGGCCCGAGTTCGGCCAGCCGGGCCGCATTTTCCGCCAGGCAGACCGGGTCAGAACCGAGCAACTGGGCGCGCACCGGAACGCCGGCCAGCGTGCGGCCACCGTTATGCAGTTCGGGAACGATGCGGGTGAACACGCGCTCGGGCAGCAGCTGGTCGGTGATGCGGATGAATTCGGACACGCAGCGATCAATGCCGCCCACGCGCGTCAAAATGTCGCGCAACACGAAGTCAAGCAGCCCTTCCATGGGCGCAAGCAAAATCATCGGGGCCGGCACCGATGGCTTGGCCGTCTGCGCCGCAACCGCAAAGTTAACGCTTTTCATTCGTCGTCATGCGCCCACGGGCGGAAAAACCCGCCACGGCACGGCGTTAAATCGCGCCCAAACGCCAGAGCGACGTGACTTCGGCGGCGCGCGCCTTGTGCAGCGGATTGCTGGTATCGGCGACCTTCGGATGCTCGGGCTTGGCGTCGATGCGGCCCAGCACCTTGAGGCCGGCAGCCTTGATCGCGGCCAGCAGGTCGGCGCGCTTGCGCAGACCCAACTGTTCGGCAAAGTTGGACAGAATCAGCCAGCCTTCGCCGCCGGGGGCCAAGTGCGCGGCCAGCCCGTTCAAAAAGCCCAGCAGCATGCGGCTGTCTTCGTCATACACCGCGCCTTCAAGCGGCGAACCCGGACGCGCCGGCAACCACGGCGGGTTGCAGACAATCACGGACGCCAGGCCTTCGGGCGGAAACAAATCGGCCTGCATCACCTTGACCGGGTTGGGCAGGCGCAGGCGGTAGATGTTTTCGCGGGCACATTCGAGCGCGCGCGGGTCCATGTCGGTGCCGACCACCTGGTCGACCTCGCCGCGCAGCGCCAGCACGGCCGACAACACGCCGGTGCCGGTGCCGATGTCGAACACCACGAATTTGGTATTGGCCGGATTGGCCGGCAAGGGGGCGTTGGCCACCAGGTCGATGTATTCGCCGCGCACCGGCGAAAACACGCCGTAATGCGGATGGATGCGGTTGTTGGGCGCTTTGCCCAGCGCGGGGATTTCAACGCCTTTTTTGCGCCACTCGTGCGCGCTGATCACGCCCATCAATTCGCGCAGCGACGCCACGCTGGGCAGGGATGCTTCGCTGACCGGGCCCCAGACTTCGGTGCAGGCCTGCTTGGCATCGGGTGCGCGGCGCAAATCAATGCCGTAGTCCGCGCCAAACTCGATCAGCACCATGCCCAAGACCCGCGCGCGCTGCGACTGCGCTTGCCGGTGCAGGTGAAACTCCTGACCCGCCGGAACGCCGGAGATAGCGTTGTCGGTGTCTTTTTTCAGCTTGACGCGCGCCAGCTTGGAGGCTTTGGGCGGCTTGTCGATGCGCCGGGCCAGCGCCTGCACCATCTGCCGGGCGTTCTGGAAGTCACCGCGCCAAAGCAGGCCGGTGCCTTCGCAGGCCAGGCGGTAGGCGGTGTCAGCGGCCATCGTGTCGTCAGCCTCGACAATGCGCCGGGGCGGCGGCGCACCGCGCTCGGAACGCCAGAGCGCCGAATGCGCCACGCCCGCTTCCTTCCATTCGATAAGGGTCGAGCCGGGGGCGGCAGAGTCAGGCATCGCGACGGAAGTCACGGAAAAGAAGGTAGGCATGGGCAGAGCAGTCAGAAAGAAAAGAGCACGTGTTTTAACAGATGGCGAGGCTTGGGGCGGACGCAGCAGCCGGCCAAAACGCATTTTATGAGTCAAAAAACCTTCTTGCGCACGTCCTGCATGCGCAAGCAGCTATCAATTTTATAGTATTGACAAAAATCGCTCAGGCGCGCTGGCGAAAGGGCCGGCTCAAAAACCGCGAGCCGGCCAGCCCGAAGCGCCACGGTTGCTCGACGGCCTTCGAAATGCCGATGCGCGGGCCGACCACCACCGCGTGCTGCGCCGACGGCTCGGCGGCAAACAACTCAAAGGGCAGCTGGTCCAGCCGCAGGCCGGTGTAGCCCAGGTCAATGCCCAGCGCCTGCCCCAAGCGGCCCGGCCCGGCGCACAGCAGGCGAACATCGTCCAGCCCACGCCGCTGGCGCATGGTGGCCAGCCCGTCGGTCGGCTCTATCGCGCGAATCAACACACCCGCGCCGTGGCCGGCTTCGCGGCAGACAAAGTTCATGCACCAGTGAATGCCGTAAGAGCGGTAAATATAGATGCGCGCCGGCGGGCCGAACATGGCGGCGTTGCGCACGCTGGGGCCGCCAAAGCTGTGCGACGCCGGGTCGTCATGGTCATAAGCTTCGGTTTCGACGATGATGCCGCCCACGCCGTGAACCAGCACCCGCACGCCAATCAACTGGCGCGCCACCCAAGCAGAATCAGCCGAGAAATCGATGTTGGCAACCACGACAGATGGGGGCGGCATGGCGGCAGCAGGCATGGTCAATGCCCTGGAATCTTCTGCGTCTCAGGCTTGCGCAAACGCTGCACCAGCGTTACGCCCATCAGCACCACCGCGCCTGCCACCACGCCGACCAGTGCATTGATCGTCATCGGCGTGATGGCTTCAAGCACTTTGCCAATGCCGGCCACTTCACCGGCGCGCTGCGCCAGCGCCTCGATGCCGTGGCTCAACACACCCACGCCATGCGTGAGAATGCCGCCACCCACCAGGAACATCGCCACCGTACCCGCCACTGACAGGCCTTTCATCAGCCACGGCGCCATGCCCAGGATGCCCCGTCCCAGCCTGCGCTGAAAGCCGGCCCAAGCGCCGGTACCCGCGCGCTTGCTCAGGTAAAGACCGCCATCGTCAAGTTTGACAATGCCGGCTACCACGCCGTAGACGCCCACCGTCATGGCAATGGCCATGCCGCTGAGCACCACTACCTGCGTGGTGAAGGGCGCGCCTTGCACCGTGCCCAGCGTGATGGCGACGATTTCGGCCGACAAGATGAAGTCAGTGCGCACTGCGCCTTTGATCTTGTCTTTTTCAAGCGCCACAAGGTCAATGTCCGAATCGGCTATGGCGTTGACCAGCGCCTTCTGGCTGGCCGCGTCATCGGAGGCGCTGTGCGTGAATTTGTGCGCCAGCTTTTCAAAGCCTTCATAGCAAAGAAAAGCGCCGCCCACCATCAACAGCGGCGTCACAGCCCACGGCGCCCAAGCGCTGATGGCCAGCGCCGCCGGCACCAAAATCGCCTTGTTGATGAAAGAGCCTTTGGCGACGGCCCAGACCACCGGCAGCTCGCGCTCTGCCTTGACGCCAGAAACCTGCTCGGCATTGAGCGCCAGGTCGTCGCCCAACACGCCGGCGGTTTTTTTGGCCGCCACTTTGGACAGCAGCGCGACATCGTCGAGCACACTGGCAATATCGTCAATCAGGGCGAGAAGGCTGGTGGCCATAAATTACTTTGGAAGTGCGGCATGCGCCGTTATTGAAAAAAGGCCTTGCATGGCAAGCGGTGATGCTGCAAGTCTCGCGGTTATTTTAGGAGGCAACAAAAAGCCGCCCTCAGGCGGCTTGGATATTTCCTGACGAAACCGCCGGAAAATACTCAACGTGCCGTCAGACGCCCCAAAAGAAAGCCCAGCGCCACAGCAGCAGCGACGGCTTCAAGCGGCTTGTCCTGCACCCAGGACTTTGAGCCTTCAAGGGCGCGGTTGGGCGCTTCGGAAACCCAATGCGCCTGATCGGAAAAGCGCTCGGCGACATGCGACGCGTTGCTGGCCAGCTTGTCGACGGTTTCATGGGCCGCTGTTGCAACGCGGTCGACGGTGCTGCGAGCCGGGTCGATCACCTTGTCAATCGTGCTGTGCAGTGCCGAACCTGCCGTATCTACACCACGCTGAACAGCATCGACAGTTGAATTGGCGTTGGCGTTGCCAGAAGAATTTTTGTTGGCTGTCGAGTTTGAGTTTTCCATGTGGTTTCCTTAAAAATCAGTAATTCCAGACAATTGACCGTCTAAATTCAAGCGCTCAAGCCTTCTGGAAAAATAATGCTGCGCCCGCTTCGGTGTAAAAACCAACTTTAAGAGCCGTGCTGAAGACGCTTTGTGCGTCGACGCGGGAAGTGCCTGTAGGACAAGAAGCACAAAAGCCGAAAACAGAGCCCCTAAGGCGGTGATGCACTGACAGGGCGGTTAACGTGCCAGTTGTCGCGCCAGGCGTCGTCTGGCGCTTAAACCCCAAGGAGATTTCCACATGACCCTGTTTGTAAAAACCGCCCTGTCGCATACCGGCCCGGGCGAGGAAAAAAACGACAACGAAGACGGACTGGCGTTGCCGGTGAACCCCGACCAGGGAATGCCGCTGGTGCCCGATGCAGAGGGCGAGGTCACTGTGCCCGGCTGAACGCTGTCCGCAACCTAACCTTCAGTCAATCGGACGTTTGAGACGGATTT
Source organism: Polaromonas sp. CG_9.5 (assembly GCF_035984465.1). Lineage (NCBI taxonomy): Bacteria > Pseudomonadati > Pseudomonadota > Betaproteobacteria > Burkholderiales > Comamonadaceae > Polaromonas > Polaromonas sp. CG_9.5. The sequence continues at coordinate 39,509 of NZ_JAXCHR010000008.1, read as the reverse complement.
CCTCAAGCTTCACGCTGCCGAAATCGACGGTCTTGAGCGACGGCATTTCGCGCTTGAACCCGGCGGCATGCTCGGCAAACTCCAAAGCGCGTGCATTGCCCAGCAGCACCCACATCGTGACTTGCGTGCAGCCTTCTTCCTTGAGGCCGTCGCGCGCGCCGTCCCACAGCGCCACACCCACGCCTTGGTTCCAATGCGCTGGCGTCACATAAATCGCCCAGATTTCACCCACGGTAGAGCGGGTCTTGGGATCGCGCGAGCGGTCAAAGCCGACAAATCCGACCAGCTGGTCGCCATCTGTGGCCACCAGCACCTGCGGCTCGCTGTATTCAATCGCTTCACGCCAGTAGGCCTGGCGCTTTTCCACCGTCATCTGGCTCAGGTAGTCCTCGGGCATCAGGTCTTTATAAGCGGCTTGCCAGGTGGCGACGTGAATTTCGGCAATGGCTTTGGCATCGCGGGAAGTGGCGGGACGAACTGAGTAGCTGGACATGAAAAAATCGCTTTTGAAGGTCAGAGAGGAAGCCTCGGGAGGCCGGATTGTCGCGCAAATCGAGTTTGGGCCCGTCCAGGCTGGGGTAAATTCAGAGTTTCGCCCACCCGCCCGTTTTCGGCATCCGTCCCGAATGTCCCTGCAGCCCGACATCCAATCGATCCGGCATGAAACGCCATGACAGCAACCCTTTCCCCCTCTTTTACCGCCCACATTGCACCCGACGGCACCACTTTTGAAGCGCCGGCGTCGCTGCCGCTGCTGCAAGCCGCCGAGCGGGCCGGGCTGACGCTGCTGGCCAGTTCGTGCCGCAACGGCACTTGTCGCTCGTGCATTTGCCGGCTGGCAAGCGGCCAGGTGGTGTACCGCATTGAATGGCCGGGCTTGAGCCTGGATGAAAAGCGCGAAGGCTACATCCTGCCCTGCGTGGCGTACCCGGTGTCTGACGTGGTGATCGAATTGCCGTTCTGACGTAGCGGGTGGCGCAGCGTCACCGCAGTGCCACGCGCTGGCCCAGCAGCTTTTTTCAAGGCTTGCTGACTGATGCATGATTCCGTTATGAAAAAGACCTGGTTTGAATCTCTCACGCGTTCCTTGAGCGCACTGGCTTTGACAGGCTGCGCCGTGCTTTTTGCAGGCACCCCCCCGGCTGTGGCGGCAGCACCGTTTGAAAACACCATCGCCCAGCGCACGCTGGCTTGCACCGCCTGCCACGGCCCGCAGGGCCGCGCCGCACCCGATGGCTATTACCCCCGCCTGGCCGGCAAACCAGTCGGCTACCTCTACAACCAGCTGCTCAATTTCAAGCAGGGACGGCGGCATTACGGTTTGATGACGCAGCTGATTGATCCGCTCAGTGACGCTTACCTGCTGGAAATGGCGCAGTATTTTTCAGCCCTTGAAGTGCCCTACCCCGCACCGACGCCCAGCCCCGCTTCTGCCGATGTGCTGCGCCACGGCCAGACGCTGGCGCTGCAGGGCGACGCCGCGCGCAAGGTGCCGGCCTGCGTGCAATGCCACGGCCAGTCCATGACGGGCGTGGCGCCCAACATTCCCGGTTTGCTGGGGCTGCCGCGCGACTACCTCAACGCGCAGTTGGGCGCGTGGAAAGCCGGCCAGCGCCGCGCCCATGCACCTGACTGCATGAACGATGTGGTGGCCCGGCTGAGCCTGGAAGATATCAATGCAGTGGCCAGCTGGATTGCCGCCCAGCCTTTGCCCGCCAACACCCACCCGGCCGCATCGCTGCCGCCTTTGGCGACTGGCAGCGCGGCGATTGCCTGCGGAAGTGCGCCGCTGGCAGCACCCGGCTTGACCGAAACGAAAGCAGAAAAATGAAAACAGGGATGAAATTTTTGCTCGGCGCGGGCGTTCTGGCCGTGGTGGCGCTGGCCGGGGTGTGGCTGCTGAATGTGCGCGATGAGGTCAATGTCAATACCCCGGTCGCCTTGGCCCCCAGCGATAGCCTGATCGCGCGCGGCGCGTATCTGGCGACGGCCGGCAACTGCATCAGCTGCCACACGGCGCGCGGCGGCCAGCAATATGCCGGCGGCCTGGGCATCCAGACGCCTTTCGGCACCGTGTTCACGTCCAACCTCACGCCCGACGCCAATACCGGCATTGGCAGCTGGTCGTCGGCGCATTTCTGGCGCGCCATGCACAACGGCCGCTCCAAAAGCGGCCGCCTGCTGTATCCGGCTTTTCCGTACACCAGCTACACCCAGGTCACGCGTGAAGACTCGGACGCCATGTTCGCCTTTTTACGCAGCCTGCCTGCGGTGAATCAGCCCAACCTGCCCAACACCCTGCGCTTTCCCTTTAACTCGCAGGCGGCGCTGGCGGTGTGGCGCGCGCTGTATTTCAAGCCCGGCGTGTTTGAGCCCGACAGCCAGCGCACCGCCGAATGGAACCGGGGTGCCTACCTGGTCACCGGTTTGGGCCACTGCAGCGCCTGCCATTCGACGCGTGACGCATTGGGCGGCATCAACGACAGCATGGCGCTGGCCGGCGGGCTGATTCCGATGCAAAACTGGTACGCCCCGTCGCTGGCTTCACCGCATGAAGCCGGCGTAGCGGACTGGCGGCGCGAAGACATCGTGAGCCTGCTGAAAAATGGCGTCGCACCCGGCGCATCGGTCACCGGCCCGATGGCCGAAGTGGTGCTGCGCAGCACCCAGCACCTGAGCGCGCAAGACCTGCTGGCCATGGCCGACTACCTGAAAGCCCTGCCCGCTGCAAAAGCAACCCTGGAGCCACTGGCACCCGCCGTGGCGCGCACGGCCAACACTGAAAAAAACACCAAGCTGTATGAACAGCACTGCGCGCAATGCCACGGCAGCCAAGGCCAGGGCGTGCCCAATGCCTATCCGCCGCTCGCGGGTAACCGCGCCGTGACGATGGCGTCGACCGCCAATCTGGTGCAAATGGTGCTGAACGGCGGTTTTTCGCCCGCCACGGCAGGCAACCCGAGGCCGTTTGGCATGCCGCCTTTTGTGCTGGTGCTCAGCGACAGCGAAGTGGCCGATGTCATCACGCATATCCGCACTGCGTGGGGCAACCAGGCCAGCAGCATCACGCCTATGGACGTGAGCCGAATCCGGGCCAATCAGGCGCACTGAACGCCAGTGGCTTACTGCCGATTAGCCGATTACTGGATGGCAGAGGAATCGGACATCCGGTCGCGGTTCGCCAGCGCCGGAAATTTCCGGAACCAGATCACCGCCACCAGCAGCGTGCCGATACCGCCAGCCACCACCGACCCGACCGGCCCCAGCAAGGCCGCTGTGGCTCCGGATTCAAATTCGCCCAGCTGGTTGGAGGCGCCGATGAACACCGAGTTGATGGCGCTGACGCGGCCCCGCATGTCGTTGGGCGTTTCGATTTGCACCAGTGTCTGGCGCACCACCACGCTGACCATGTCAGCACCGCCGGAAACCGCCAGCGCCACCAGCGACAGCACAAAGCTGGTCGACAGACCAAACACCAGCATGCACACGCCGTAAACCCCCACCGCCAGCAGCATGGTGCGGCCCACCCGCCGCTCCAGCGGCCAGCGAGTCAGCACCACCGACATCAGCAAAGCGCCCGCCGCCGGCGCTGCGCGCAGCAGGCCCAGCCCCCACGGCCCGACATGCAAGATATCTTTGGCAAACATCGGCAGCAGCGCCGTCGCCCCGCCCAGCAACACCGCAAACAAGTCCAGCGACACCGCGCCCAGCAGCGCCTTGCGCCGCCAGACAAATTCAGCCCCGGCCAGCAGCGTTCGCATCGACACCGGCTCGCGCGGCGGCGGCACATGGTCGTAGCGCAGCACCGCAATCAGCCCGCAGCCAATGGCAAACAAAAACGCGCAGCTGGCGTACACCGCCGTCGCGCCGGCCACAAAAATCACGCCGCCCAGCGCCGGCCCGGTAATCACGGCAGCCTGCATGCCCGCCGAGCTGAACGCCATCGCGCGCGGCAGCATGAGCGGCGGCACCAGCATCGGCGTCAGCGCTTGCTGCGCCGGCATCTGGAATGCCCGCGCCACGCCCAACATGACCGACACGCCCAACAGCAGTTCGCGCGAAGCCCAGCCGCTTGAAGCGCCCCAACCCTGTGTGGCCGCCACCAGAATCAAGGCCACGCTGGCCTGTATCACCAGGCACGCCGCCACGATGCGCCCGCGATGCAAGCGGTCAGCGACATGCCCGGCCACCAGCGTCAGCAGCAGCGCCGGCAAAAACTGATATAGCCCGACCAGCCCCAGATCCCAGGCGCTGCCCGTCAGCTCATACATCTGCCAACCCACCGCCACCATCAGCATCTGGTTGCCCGTGGTGCCAAAAAGTCGGGCAAACCACATGCGCATAAAGGCGCGCTGGTGGGTGAGTTCGGTAAAGGAGTTGTCAAGCATGGCGCCAGAAGCTTACCAGCCGGCAAGCGCTGAAACCAAGCCAGCCCTGCCAGCGAATTTGCTACTTTATTAATAGCTGATTGCGCCCGTCTGGAATGCGCTATAGGCCTTTTTTTCCAAAAAACCAAAGAATTCATACGCTGTGTCTCTGGCGGCCCGTCAACCCCAGCGGCTGATGCGCTGGCGCAGATCGCCGGGCCGCAAAAACAGCCCCTTTCGGCGATTGGCACAACGCCCCCAACCGGGCAAGCGATGCTGCCCGCAATGATTGCCCCCGCCTGCCGTGCACGCCAGAAGTTGCACCGATAATCAGGCATTAACCTACTGGAGAAACGTCATGGCAAAAGGTCAGCAGCACAACGACAAAATGGTCAAGAAACCGAAAAAAGACACGTCGCCCGCCAAACTGGTGTCGCCCGACGCGGTGCGCCCGACCGTGGTCACGCAAATTCCGGTGCGCGGCAAACTGAAGAACAAATAAGCCCGCCATGACGACGCCCGCTGGCCCCCCTGATGCTGCGTCGCCAGTGCCTGCAACCGCCCCGGACCAGCCGGGCAACCTGCTCCACGGCGTCAAGCTTGAAGCCATCGTCTCGGCGCTGGCTGAACACTACGGCTGGGAAGATCTGGGGCAGCGCATCAACATCCGCTGCTTCACCAGCGAGCCCAGCGTAGCGTCCAGCCTGAAGTTTTTACGCAAGACACCGTGGGCGCGCGAAAAGGTCGAAAGCCTTTACCTGTTCATGTTGCGCGAGATCAGGCGCACCAGCCCGACAGTTCACAACTTTCCGCCACCGCGCCCTTGACCCCTCGCGCCGGCACGGTGCCACTTACCTGCAAGGCACCGATGTCACGCGCTGCGCTCACCCCCCGTTTTTTGATTGGCTGGCTGGCCATAACGCTGCTGGCAGCGATTTTTCCTGCCCGGTTTGCCAGCGCAGGCGAACGGGTTCAGGTGGATTCTTTGCGCCCTGGCGTTCGCATCAACGTGTTCTGGCATCCGGCAGAGCAAGCCCACGCCACAGTGCTGATGTTTACCGGCGGTGACGGCGGCTTCGGCAAAGTTCAGAACGGCTGGCCAGCCAGCGAAAATTTCCTCGTCAGATCAGCCCCGCTCTGGGCGCAGGAGGGCTTGAATGTGGCGCTCTTTGGCCGCCCTTCCGACATGGCGCAACTCAGCCCTGAAGCGCGCGTCTCAGACGCCCACCTGCAGGATATCCAGGCCACTATCAACTGGATCAAAACACAAAGCTCTGCCCCGATCTGGCTCGTCGGCACCAGCATGGGCACGATCAGCACGACCGCCGCGCTCGTCAAGCTCGATGACCCGCAAATCGCTGGCGGCGTCCTGACATCAAGCATCGTCAGCTTCAAAACTATCGGCGCGGTCCCGAAACAAGCACTCGACCATATCAAGCGGCCTGTGCTGGTCTATCACCACCAGAACGATACCTGCCAGCTTTGCCAGCCGCATGAAGTGCCCGGCATCCTGGCCGGACTGAAGAATGCGCCCATCAAGAAACTGATGATGGTGTCAGGCGGCAGCAACCCGAGCGGGCCGGTCTGTCAGGCGCTGCACTGGCACGGTTTCATCGGCATGGAGCCGCAAGCCGTCGCCGACATCTCGGGCTGGATCAGGAAGCCGGTGAATTGACTGAATTGACTATTGAAGGCGTGGCCCGCTCCAGCCCGCCTTCTGAAAACCCGCCGGCAGGCATTGACGTGGTCTATGCCGACGCCAGCCTGCTGGTGCTGAATAAGCCTTCAGGCCTGCTGGCCGTGCCGGGCCGTGGTGAAGACAAACAGGACTGCCTGAGCAGCCGCGTGCAGCGGCTCTATCCGGAGGCGCTGATCGTTCACCGGCTGGACATGGCCACGTCGGGCCTGATGCTGATGGCGCGCGGCATCGCCATGCAACGCGCACTCAGCAGCTTGTTCGAGCGCCGCGAAGTCCACAAGCGTTACCTGGCCGTTGTCGATGGCTGCCTGGCACCCGCGCCAACGCCTGACGGCTGGGGCTTGACTGACCTACCCATCGTGGTCGACTGGCCGCGCCGCCCGCTGCGCATCATTGATGCCGTGCTCGGCAAACCCAGCCAGACCCGCTGGCGCGCGCTGGCATTCGATGCGGCCACGAACAGCACGCGCGTCGAGCTGGAACCGCTGACCGGCCGTTCGCACCAGTTGCGCGTTCACCTGCAGGCGCTGGGCCATCCGATTTTGGGCGATGCGCTGTATGCGCCCGAAGCGGTGCAGGCCAAAGCGCCGCGTCTGCTGCTGCACGCCTGCGCCTTGGGGTTTGTGCATCCGGTCAGCGGCGAAGCGCTGCGGCTTGAAAGCCCGGCTGATTTTTAACCGCCCTGCACAGCGCCGCAGGCTTGCCGCTACCATCCGGCGCATGACCCCACATCTTTATCTGCTGACCGGCGCTTCGCGCGGCATGGGCCTGGCCCTGGCGCAGCAACTTCTCACCGCCCCCCACACGTTGGTGTGCATTTCGCGCACCGAGTCTGCCGAACTGGCGCAGCAAGCCCGGCAAACCGGCGCGACCCTGCTGCAGTGGCGGCACGACCTGGCCGACAGCCGCACTCTGGTAGCGCGGCTGCAGCAATGGCTGACCGCGCAACGCGATACGCCTTGGCGCAGCGCCACGCTCATCAACAACGCCGGCATGATTCCGTCCATTTCACCGCTTAGCCAAGCCGATGCCGACGGTCTTGCACGCGCATTGCGCGTCGGACTGGAAGCGCCGATGCTGTTGACGGCGGCCTTTTTGCACGCCACCGAAGGATGGGCTGTCGAGCGCAAGGTTCTCAATATCTCGTCAGGACTGGGCCGCAGGCCGATGGCGTCGCAAGCCGCTTACTGCGCGGCCAAGGCCGGCATGGATCATTTCAGCCGCTGCGTGGCGCTGGAAGAAGCGTTAAAAACCGGCGGTGCAAAAATCTGCGCCCTGGCTCCCGGCGTGATCGACACCGACATGCAGCTTCAGTTGCGCAGCGCAGACGCAGAGGCTTTTCCTGACCGGGATCGTTTTGCGCAATTAAAAAGCGGTGGCCAGCTGACCACGCCCGATGAGGCGGCCCGACAATTGCTGGCCTGTCTGGCGCGGCCAGATTTTGGCGCGCACCCGGTGGCCGATGTCAGAGACTGAGCGCACCGCTCAGTAAACTTCAGGCACCACGATGTCTTTGGGCACCGGCTGGCGCACATAGTCGTCGTGGCGAACGCGTTCGGGCAACATCACCGGCGGATGCGTGACTTCCTGGTAGGGCATTTGCGCCAGCAGGTGATGAATGCAATTGAGGCGGGCCTTTTTCTTGTCGTCAGCCTGCACCACCCACCACGGCGCCTCAAGAATGTGGGTGCGCTCCAGCATGATTTCCTTGGCCTTGGTGTATTCCTCCCAGCGGCTGCGCGACTCCAGGTCCATCGGGCTGAGTTTCCACTGCTTGAGCGGATCATGTATACGGCCCAGAAAGCGCAGGTTCTGCTCTTCATCGGAAATGGAAAACCAGTACTTGATGATCTGGATGCCCGAGCTGACCAGCATCCTTTCAAAATCCGGCACAGTGCGGAAAAACTCTTCGTACTGGGCATCGCTGCAAAAGCCCATCACCCGCTCAACCCCGGCGCGGTTGTACCAGCTGCGGTCAAATAGCACGATTTCACCGGCTGCGGGCAAATGCGAGACATAACGCTGGAAGTACCACTGGCTGCGTTCGCGGTCACTCGGCGCGGGCAGCGCCGCCACGCGGCAAACCCGTGGGTTGAGCCGCTGGGTGATGCGCTTGATGACACCGCCTTTGCCGGCGGCGTCGCGGCCTTCAAACAAGATGACGACCTTGTGGCCTGAAGAAATCACCCAGTCCTGCAGCTTGACCAGCTCGCCCTGCAACCGAAACAGTTCGCGGAAATACTGGCGGCGGCGCTCCCTGTCAACCGCCTTTTCATGCTCGGTCTGGTTCAAAGATACATCGCCTGTGAGCTGGGCCACCGTCTGGTCTTCAAGCTCCATCTCCAGCTCTTCGTCGTAACTGTCGATCAGGTCGTGGCGGATACGCCGCATCATTTCCTCGTCAATTGAATTCATCGCGCACTCCGGCAAAAACGGGAAGTTGATCAGCCCGCCAGCGTAGCGCCGGAATGTTTCAGTTTGATGAAACCGGGTGGAATACAGGGCCACGAAAGGGCCTCAATTCTGTTTCCGGTCTGACGCAATAACGCTATTAAATTTATAGCTACAACCGCAATACCAGAATGCGCAAACCCCTGTTTACTTTCATAAAAGGGGTTTGCAGGCCATTCAGGCCGATTGGAGGAGTTGGTAAATCTCGTCCTTGAGCTCCAGACGTTCTTTCTTCATCACTTCCAGCGCCTCATCGGCAATGGCTTCCTTGCCTTGCTCGTATTGGGTGATGGTGTGGTTGTGTTCATCGTATTTGTCGGCCAGCGTCGCAAAATGCGCGTCCGAAGCCCTGAGCTCTTTGAGCTTTTCAGCGTATTCGGCAAATTCGTGTTGCAAGTCGTGATTCAGCAATTCCATGAAAAATTCCTTTGAGTTTTCAAACAAACGGCGCCAGGCGCCAGACAATGCGCTGGTGGTCGTGCTTACACACGCACCACCAACACCGAAACATGGGCATGCGACAACACCTGCGCGGTGACGCTGCCCAGCACCAGTTTTTCGAGTCCGCTGCGGCCATGCGAACCCATCACCAGCAAATCTGCCCCTAAAGCCGCTGCAGTATCCAAAATGGCCTGGTAAGTCGAATGGCCTTCCACCACCGAGCCTTCAGCCGCAATGCCGTGCGATGCAAACACCTGCCGTGCAGTGCTGATGGCTTCTTCGGCTTCCTGCTTGGCGGCGCTGAGGTATTCAGCCTGACCATATGAAAAGTCAGTGCCCACGCCGGTAAAGGCATAGGGGTCGATGACATAAATCAGCGTGACCGCGCTTTTGAAAGCTTCGGCAATGGCTACGGCCTTGTCGATGGCCAATTGGCCGGTGGGCGAGCCATCGACGGGAACCAGGATGTGCTTGAACATGAGGCTTTTCTCCTTCAACGCGGTAAAAATATTCTCGGGAATGCGTCCCGCCCGGTCAGTGGTCTACCGGTAGCGTCAGGCGCACGCTCAAGCCTCGATCCTGACGCCCTTCCAGAAAGCGACATGTCCCTTGATGTTGTCGGCCTCGGGTTTGGGCTCGGGGTAATACCAGGCAGCATCGGTGTTCATTTCACCGTTCACCAGCAGCGAGTAGTAACTCGCCTGGCCTTTCCATGAACACATGGTGTGGTGGTTGCTGAACGTCACGTAATCGCGGTTGAGCGAGGTTTCAGGGAAATAGTGGTTGCCTTCCAGCACCACGGTGTCGTCGCTTTGCGCAATCACAGCGCCATTCCATACTGCTTTCATACTGTCTTTCGTGTCTTGAACGGGTTGGGGGTCTTCAGCTTAATCGTCATGGTCGCGTTGCCCATGGTGCTTGTCGTGCTTCTTCCAGTGTTTTTTCGCCTGCTTTTCCTGCTCTTTTTCGTGCTTGCGGGCTTCTTTCCAGTCATTTTTATTCATGTACACCGCCTGCGGCTGCAAAGCACGGCGGCGTTCATAGTCGTCGTCGCCACGCACCTTAACAAAGTAAACCGGCCGGTTGCAGGCGTTGTACCTTGCGCAGTGCCGAGACCATTTTTTGGCATGGCCGGGCGGCACGTGCAAATACAGGGGTGGCTGCTGAACAGAGACAGGCGCACGCTGAATGATGACCGGCTGCGCGTAAATGACGGGTGGCGGCGGCGCATTGCCAAAAGTGACCGTGCCATAAACCCCCGGCATCAGCGCGCCTTGCAACGTGGCGTTCGCATAAGGCGCAGCAGCGTGCGCAGCGCCACCCAGCAACGCAGACAAGGCAACAAGGCCTGCTGCGAGAAAGGATTGGAGGTTTGTTTTCATGATTTTTTTCTTATGGGATTCACGCTGAACGCTGGCAAACGCAGGGGTTGGAAAGGTGCTTTTCAGTGGGCGACAACCGCAATACGTCTTGCACGTCTACCCGCCTTGGTTGTAACCGCCGCATGCCCTTTTCAACGTAGGAGAAGGCGACAGTTTCAAAAAAATTACGTCCTGCTCCCCTGAACGTCCTGATTTCTTGCAGGGGTGTTTGCACAAATATTGCGCGGTATCAACGCGCTGTCCCGAATTACCCGCTAGCCTTGATGACTTGCTGAAAGGCCGGCGCAGAAGGGTTTTTAATGCCCGTCTTCGCTGGCCTTGCACTTCAAAAAAGCGTTTTCACACATTTCGCCTGGATTTCCCAATGACTGCACCCCTGCCTGATATTGAACTGTCCGAAGCGCTGGTCCGCAAATTCGATACGCTCGGCCCACGCTACACCTCTTACCCGACCGCAGACCGCTTCAATGCCGGTTTTACCGAACAGGCTTATCTGGACCATCTCGCCCAGCGCGCCGACAAGCCGGGCAATCCGCCGCTGTCGATTTATGTGCACCTGCCGTTTTGCGAATCGCTGTGCTACTTTTGCGCCTGCAACAAGATCATCACCAAAGAGCATGGCCGGGTCGCCGAATACCTGCGCTACCTGGACAAGGAAATGGCGCTGGTCGCTGCGCAGATCGGCCCCGACCGCAAGGCGGTGCAACTGCACCTGGGCGGCGGCACACCGACTTTCTTCAGCGCCGACGAACTGGGCCAGCTGATGGCCATGCTGCGCCGGCATTTCGACTTCACGCCCGACGCGGAACTGGGCGTTGAAATTGATCCGCGCACCGTTGGCGAAGGCACGCTGGCGATGCTGGCCGGGCTGGGGTTCAACCGCAACAGCTTTGGCGTGCAGGATTTCGACCCGGCCGTGCAAAAGGCCGTGAACCGCATTCAGCCGCTCGAAATGGTTGAAAAAGCGGTGCAAGAAAGCCGCAAGGCGAACTTTCAGTCGATCAATGCCGACCTGATTTATGGCCTGCCCAAGCAAACACTGACCAGCTTTGGCCACACGCTCGACAGCCTGATCCGCATCGCGCCCGACCGCATCGCGCTGTACAACTACGCACATTTGCCCCAGCGCTTCAAGGCCCAGCGGCTGATCAACGACAGCGACATGCCGTCTGCCGAAGAGCGGCTGCAAATATTTCTGATGTCGATGCAGCGCCTGCTGGAAGCCGGCTATGTGTACATTGGGCTCGACCATTTCTCCAAACCTGACGACGAGCTGAACAAGGCGCGGCTGGACAGAAGCCTGCACCGCAATTTTCAGGGCTACACCACCCGCGCTGAGTGCGACCTGATCGGCTTTGGCGTGTCGGCGATCAGCAAGGTCGGCGATTCGTACAGCCAGTCGGTGCGCACCGTCAACGCCTATTACGAGCGGCTTGACCAAGACCGCCTGCCGATTGAAAAAGGCTTTGCGCTGAGCTTTGATGACGTGCTCAGGCGCGACATCATCATGACGCTGATGTGCAGCGCGCCGGTGGATTTTGCCGCCATCAACGCCCAGTACGGCATTGACTTTGCGTCCTACTTTGCGCCCGAGCTGGAACGACTCAAGCCGTACGAAGAAGCCGGGCTGATCACGCTGGACGACGCGGCCATCCGCGTCACGCCCAAGGGTCGCCTGTTTGTGCGCGCCAGCGGCATGGTGTTTGACCGCTACCTTGGCCAGCCGACCACGTCGACGTATTCCAAGCTGATCTGAGCTTTCGGCGGACTGCCAAAAGGCTGTTCCAATAGAAGGTTTAACGCAAAGCCCTGCACGCCCGTCCGGCGTTCAGGGCTTGGTCACCCGAGAGCAACGTCATGGCCATCAAAGCCACCATTCATAAAGCCCAACTGCAAATTGCCGACATGGACCGCGCGGTCTATGCCGACCACAACGTCATCATTGCGCGCCACCCGTCAGAAACCGACGAGCGCATGATGATCCGCCTGCTGGCGTTCGCGCTTTATGTGCAGGGCGACGACAAGCGCGGCAACCTCGAATTTGCCAAAGACCTGTGGGATGTGGACGAACCGGCGCTCTGGCACAAGGACTACACCGATGCGGTGCTGCACTGGATTGACGTGGGCCAGCCTGACGACAAGCGCCTGATGCGCGCCGCTGGCCGCGCCGAACGGGTGACGGTCATCAGCTTTTCCAGCAGCACGCCGGTCTGGTGGAAAAACATTGAGTCCAAACTGACGCGCGCGGCCAATCTGGTCGTCTGGCAAATCGAGGCGGCGCAAAGTCAGGCGCTGGCCAAGCTGGCCGAACGCGGCATGCAATTGCAGGTCACGGTGCAGGACGGCACGGTGTGGATGAGCAGCGGCACCGACTCGGTCGAGATCACACCGCGCCGGCTCACGGCAGCCCGCTGACAGCACTGCCGCGTCAAACCGGCTTTTGCTTTTCAGGCAACACCGCCGCTGCGGCAGCTTCGGGTTCAGGATGCCATTGGTAAGCCGGCAGTTTGGCGCTGCAATGAAAACAGAAATTCGCTTCAGCCAGATGGCCTTCGGTCAGGCACTCGTGACAGGTGCGGGTCGTGGGCTTGGCCTGCTGGCCCAACAAACGGCGCTGCGAGGCCATTTCGGCAGAGACGATGCCGGTCGGCACCGCCAGCACGCCCCAGCCCAGCAACATCATGAATGAGGCAATCAACCGGCCCAGGTCGGTGCGCGGCGTCATGTCGCCAAAACCCACGGTGGTCAAGGTGGTGATGGCCCAGTAAATCGAGGTGGGAATGCTGGTGTAGTTGTTTTCAGGGCCTTCAACTACGTACATGACCGTGCCCATGATGAGCACCACCATCATGACGGCCGTCAAGAACACCAGAATCTTGCGCCGGCTGGCCGCCAGCGCGCGCCCGAGCGACTGGTATTCCTCAACGTACGCAGTGAGCTTGAAAATACGGAACACTCGCAGCAAGCGCAGCACCCGCACGTCAATCAGCGCATGCAGCTCGGGCATGAACAGCGCCAGATACGTGGGCAGCAACGCCAGCAGATCAATCAGGCCGTAAAAGCTCAAGGCGTAGCGCAGCGGCTTGCGCGTGCAAGCCAAGCGGGCGACGTATTCAAGGGTAAACAGCAGGGTGAACACCCACTCCAGCACCAGAAAACTGTCGCCATGAACGACATGCAGCGCCTGGACGCTGTCGGCCATCACGACGGCAATGCTGAACAGGATGATGGCGATCAGGCTTTTGTCAAACAACCGCCCGGCCTGGGTATCGGCCTCGAAAATAACGGTGTACCAACGCAGGCGCCAGCCTTGCAGGGGCTTTTCAACTTTGAAGTCCGGGGTATGGGAATCGGGAAGGGCCATGCTTGCAATCAACACTTCTGCGTGCAGCGTTGCGATGTTTTCAGTTCAAGGGACTGGCAGGATAACCCAGACTGCCCTTGAGAACAGGCCCGACAAAACCGCAAGGAAATTTGCGGCTTGGTCAGGCTACGCTATATTTTTTATAGCTGTACGCGCCCGTGTGTATTGCGCAGCAAGCCTTTTTCAGGCTTTATTTTGCAAAAATCAAGGTTTTTCGCTCTCGGCTTCCTGCAAAGCGCGCCACATCACCTTGCCGGCACCGCTTTTGGGCAGCGCGTCCATGAACTGCACCACGCGCGGATATTTGTAGGCCGCCATGTGTTCCTTGCACCAGCTGATGATGTCGTCTTCGGTCACCTTGTCTTTGGCATCGGCCCTCAAAACTACCATCGCCTTGACCGACTCGCCCCGGTAGGCGTCGCGGGTGGAAATAATGCAGGCCTCCTGAATCGCCGGATGCCGGAACATCAGCGCTTCGACTTCTGCCGGCCAGACCTTGAACCCCGATGCATTGATCATGCGTTTGAGCCGGTCAGTCAGGAAGTAATAGCCCTCCTCGTCCACATGCCCCAGGTCGCCGGAGCGAAAGAAGCGCTTGCCGTCGATTTCGATGAAGGCAGCTGCGGTGGCGGCGGGCTGCTTCCAGTAGCCTGAGAAGTTCTGCGGCCCGCACATGATGATTTCGCCCTGCTCGCCCTGCGGCATTTCCTCCAGCGTGACAGGGTCGATGACGCGCGCCTCGGTGCTCATGAAGGGAACGCCCAGACACTGCTGCTTGGTGGCGTCGGGCGGGTTGCTGTGCGACGGCGCGGCGGTTTCGGTCAGGCCGTAGCCTTCGGCAAAGCGCAAGCCGTATTGTTCCCACAGCCGCTGCGCCACCGCTTGCGGCATGGCCGCGCCACCGCCGCCGATGTAGACCAGGCTGCTCAGGTCAAAACTGGCAAAGTTCGGGCTGGCCAGCAGGTCGATGACCATCGTCGGGATGTTGGTCCAGTGCGTGACGCGAAAACGTGAGATCAGTCCGCCCGCCAGTTCGCGGTCCCAGCGCGGCATGATGACCAGCGTGGCGCCGCCATAGATGGAGGCATGCATCACCGACACCATGCCGGTGATGTGAAACATCGGAATCACCGACAGCACGACGTTCTCGGACGTGCTGTTGCCCCACAGGGCGCTGGCAACGGCGTTGTGCATCAGGCTGGCATGGGTGTGCATGCAGCCCTTGGGCAGGCCGGTGGTACCACTGGTGTAGGGCAGCACGGCCAGGTCTTGCGGCGTGCTGGTGTGCTCGGGCAGGTAGCTGATGTCGCTGGCGGCCAGTGCGTCAGTCCAGGCTAGCACTGCGCCATCTTGCAGCGCAGGCAGCGCGTGCCGGGTGCCCAGCCAGTCGCGCCAGGATTGCGGCATGGTGTCGTCGCCAGACGTGGACGCCAGGCCTTCAAAAGCGTCGCTGTAGTGCGTCACGATCAGGTGCGCCAGCCGGGCGGATGCTGGCAACTCATTGCTGGCTTTGGCCAGCTCGGGCGCGAGGTCGGCGGCGGTGATGGCGACCTTGACGTCCGGGTCGGTGATGTAGTGCTTGAGTTCTTCGGCGCGGTTCATCGGATTGACCGGCACCACCACAGCATCGACCCGCAAAATGGCGAAATGCGCCACCACCCACTGCGGGCAGTTTTGCAGGTCGAGCAGCACGCGGTCGCCCTTCCTGACACCGAGCCGGTGCAGCGTAGCGGCCAGCCGCTCGGCCTGTTGCAGCACGGCGGCATAGCTCAGCGACTGGTCGAAAAACACCAGCGCCGGTTTGTCGGGAAACCGCAGCGCGCTGACCGCCAGGTTGTGCCAGAGCGAGGTTTGTGGCGGCGTTATGCTGCGCGGCAGGCGTTTGGGCCAGACGCGGGCGTGCAGGTCATGGCGCGGCGCGGTGGCGGTTTGATCGGCGTCAACGGGAGAAGTCAAAGCAATGCTCCAGACAGAATAAAGACCGCAAAGCCTAACCCGAGTCATCGCCCGCCGCATGCGGGTAGCTGCTGATGCACCCCGCACTTTTGTCGCCTGCGTGACGTCGTTTGCGGGGTTTGCGAGCGGGAACGGTGCCAACTTGTCTTGGCCGGCAGGCGGGCACTCATATTGGACGTTTGGGCTGCAGCGTTTGTGACGGCAGCACTGCAATTCTTCGCGCAGCAAGGAACCAACACTTTTTGCACAAACTCGCAGCCCCGGCAGAACAGGCGCTCAGCTGGAACCTTTTTTGATAAGTCACGTCTATTTAGCGCGTGCAGGCATGCGTTGCTTGTGCATGCGAACACTTGGTTTTTTGTGTGCTGCCACAGTCGGTTAGCGCACTGCCTTTTGCACACATTGACGCTTCCCAATCATTGACCGCTTTCAACAACACACAGAAATGAACATGATGAACAGACGATTTCTTCTGCGAACCCTCGCCAGCCTGACAGCTGCTGCAGCCCTGACGCCAAGCCTGATGGCGCAAACCCGGCCCAAGGTGGAGGTCTGGAAAGACCCGGACTGCGGCTGCTGCAAGGACTGGGTCAGCCACCTGGAGGCCAACGGTTTTCAGGTCAGCGTGCATGACAGCGGCAACGCAGAAGCCAGAACCCGCCTCGGTGTGCCCGACAAGCTGGGCTCTTGCCATACCGCACAGGTCGGCGGTTATGCGCTCGAAGGCCATGTGCCGGCGCGCGACATCAAGCGCCTGCTGAAAGAGCGTCCCAAGGCCGTGGGCTTGGCTGTTCCGGGCATGCCCGTCGGTTCGCCCGGCATGGATGGGCCGGAATACAAGGGCCGCAAAGACCCGTATGACGTGCTGTTGATCCAGGCGAACGGCAGCAGCAAGGTCTACCAAAGCTACCGCACCTCTTGAGCCAGCGCGGCAAGCGGAATGCAGGGTGCGCTCAAGCCTCAAGCGCTATTAAAAAAATAGCTGCTTGCGCCCGCTGCTATTGCACAATAGCCTGTTTTAGTCATTAAATAATGATTTTGAAGGCATCGCAGCAGCCGGCGCATGCTAAGGTGACCGGATGAGCAAAACCATACGCTACACGCTGCTGTCGCTGCGCGATCTGGCCGTTTCTGCCGGCCCTTTTGTGGTGTTGGCGGTTGCGCTGCTGGTGCTGGCCTACGCGTGGCTCGACCCGAACCCGCCCAAGCGCGTCACGCTGGCCACCGGCCCGGCGCAAAGCGCGTATGCCGAGTTTGGCAAGCGTTACGCAGAAATACTGGCCAGGGACGGCATTACGGTCGTGCTACTGCCGTCGCAAGGCTCTGCCGACAATTTGCAACTGCTGCGCGAGGGCAAGGCGGATCTGGGGTTTGTGCAGGGCGGCACCAGCGCAGACCGGCCCGAAGACGACACGCATCTGGAGTCGCTGGGCAGCCTGTTTGTCGAGCCGGTGTGGCTTTTTTACCGGAAAGACGCCCTGCCGAATAGCGCCGGCGCGCCCGCGTCGCTCGATTCCTTGACGCAGTTGCAGGGCTTGCGCGTGAACATCGGCACAGTCGGCAGCGGCATTCCAAACCTGATGGAAAAATTGCTGTCGAGCAACAAAATTGATCTGCCCAGCCTGAAGGTGTCGGCGCTTGAGCAAACGCCGGCCACCGTCGCTTTTCTGGAAGGCAAGCTGGACGCCATCGTGTTTGCCTCGGCACCCGAATCGCTGATGGTGCAAATGCTGCTGCAGACGCCGGGCATCAAGCTGATGGATTTTCCGCAAAGCGAAGCCTATTCCCGGCGCTTTGCCTTTTTGAGTCCGGTGGTGTTGCCGCGCGGCGTGGTTGATCTGGCGGCCAATATTCCGCCGCAGGACGTGCGGCTGGTCGCCCCGACCACCGCGCTGATTGACCGCAAGGAAACCCATCCGGCGCTGCTGCAGTTGTTTGTGCAGGCCGGCAAGCAGATTCATGGCGGCGCGGGCTGGTTCAGGCGTGCGCGCGACTATCCCAATCTGGCCAATAACGAACTGCTAATTGCCGCCGAAGCCGAGCGCAGCATCAACAACGACAAGCCATTTTTGCAGCGCTACCTGCCGTTTTGGGTGGCCAATCTGGTCGAGCGCATGTGGCTGGTGATGGGTATTATTTTGGCCATCATGCTGCCGTTGTCGCGCATCGTTCCGCCGCTGTATGCGTTTCGCGTACGCTCGCGCATCTTCAGGTGGTACGCCCAGTTGCGGGACATTGAGGCGCGGATTGAGCACACCGGCGGCGGCGTGAAGTCGGGCGTTTTGCTGAACGAACTCAACAGTCTGGAGCAGCGGGCCGAGAAAATTACCGTGCCGCTTTCCTACACCAATGAGCTGTATGCGCTGCGCGCCAACATCCAGCTGGTGCGCCGAAAATTGCAAGCTTGACGACGTTTTAACCAAAGGTGCCCACCATGCAAATCATTGATTCCCTCGTGACCGAATCGGCTGCCATTGCCGCCCTGCGCCGTGACATCCACGCGCATCCCGAGCTGTGCTTTGAGGAAGTCCGCACGGCAGACCTGGTGGCCCGCCAGCTGACCGACTGGGGCATTGAGGTTCACCGGGGCATGGGAACGACCGGCGTGGTCGGCGTCGTGCACGGGCGCGACGGCGGCGCTTGCGGGCGCGCCGTAGGCCTGCGCGCCGACATGGACGCCCTGCCGATGCAGGAATCAAACACCTTTGACCATGCCAGCCGGCATGCCGGAAAAATGCACGCCTGCGGCCACGACGGCCACACCGCCATGCTGCTGGCCGCCGCGCAGCACCTGTCAACGCACCGCGACTTTGACGGCACGGTGTACCTGATTTTTCAGCCCGCCGAAGAAGGAGGCGGCGGCGCGCAGGAAATGATCAACGACGGGCTGTTTGAGAAATTCCCCATGGAAGCGGTCTTTGGCATGCACAACTGGCCGGGGGGCGCAGTGGGTACGTTTGCCGTCAGCGCCGGGCCGGTGATGGCGTCGAGCAATGAATTCAGGATCGTCATTCGCGGCAAGGGTTGCCATGCCGCCATGCCGCATCTGGGCATCGACCCGGTGCCGGTCGCCTGCCAGATGGTGCTGGCTTTCCAGACCATCGTCAGCCGCAACAAAAAGCCGTTAGACGCGGGCGTTATCTCGGTCACCATGATTCACGCGGGCGAAGCCACCAATGTGGTGCCGGACTTTTGCGAGCTTCAGGGCACGGTACGCACCTTCAGCATCGAAGTGCTCGACCTGATTGAAGCGCGCATGAAAGCGGTGGCCGAACACACCTGCGCGGCGTTTGACGCGCACTGCGAATTTGAGTTTGAGCGCAACTATCCGCCCACCATCAACACGCCTGCTGAAGCCGAATTTGCCCGGCAGGTGATGCGTGACATCGTGGGCGCAGACAAGGTCATGGCGCAGGAACCGACGATGGGCGCTGAAGATTTTTCCTACATGCTCCAAGCCAAGCCGGGCGCGTATTGCTTTATCTCCAATGGCGAAGGCGACCACCGCGAAATCGGTCACGGCGGCGGCCCCTGCACGCTGCACAACCCGAGTTACGACTTCAACGACGACCTGATTCCGCTAGGCGGCACTTACTGGGTACAACTGGCCAGCCGCTGGTTGAACGCGCAAGCGCCGGGTTGATCAGTGCGCCTTGAGGGAATGCCGCGTCCTCAAGCGGTCGACACTACAGCCTGCATGATCCGAAAACGACCGGACAAGCTGTCATCAACGTAAACCGGCCCCATTGGGATCGGCCTTGACTGACCCATTACGCTCCCCATTACCTTCGCCTTCCACGCTGTTACGCATGGCGGTACGGGCAACGCTGTCCAGCGCACCGTCAAGAACCCCTTGCTGGCTGACCACCTTGACCAGCTCCAGCTCCAGCAGATGATTCAGGACACGGCAAGTCATCGAATGCTTGCGCCCGCCTTCGCTGTCAAACATGAACAGCGTGTCATGCGGACTGACCCATGTCAGCTGGGCGCGCACCCACTGCATATCCACCAGCAATTCGACCCAATCGCCGACATGCAAACGGACAGAGGCGCCAGATCCGGGCACGGCAGAGCTCGCAGGATAGCTCTTGCTCTTCGGTAGGGCGGGCTGCGGTGCAGACTCAGGTTCGGCAGGCAGCGAGTCGGCCCAATCATCCATGAAGCCGGAATGCTCAACCTCTTTGGGCGCCAGCCAAAGCGGCGCACCTTCGGCATCATCCTCGGACTCAAACATTTTTTGCATCGAATGAATGCTGCCGGAGGGTGCAGCGGGCAATTCGGAGGGCGGCTTGAGGCTGGCCTGATGGACCACCATGAGCGCATCGAAAAACCCGCGCGACTGCTCAAGCGGATAGTCAATCGACTCCAGCCCCTCACGCAGCAACTTGAGCATTTCCGGAATAACCTTGACAAGCTGCCTGCGCTGCTCGGTAGACGGCGCAACGTCAAGGCTCCAGAACAGGTCTTCCAGCATCTGGCTGTAAACGGGTTGCGCTGAAACAGCACCAACGAATTTCTTTTGCAGTCGTTCCTTGGCCATGACCTGCGCCCAAGGGCCGACAAGAAAGCCTGTGATGAGCGGATGGCGGTCTACAAAATCAGGGCGCACCCTGATTTCAGCGGCTATCTTTATCGCCAGCAGATTGCGCTCTTCGGCCTGGACAAGCGCCTGCACGGCACGGCGCTGTGCCTGACGATTCTCGGGCGTGTTGCGGCGTTGCTTGCGTTCAAAATTTCGCAGCAACTCGGAAAAATGCTGCGCGTCGCTGGCATGCTCTTCCGCCAGCAAGTGGGCAACTTCCTGCAGACTTTGCATGAACTCCTGAAAGCCGGGCGCGCTTTCGCTGGCATAACCCAGGCTGGTGCTGGTGATGGTGTCAAGCAGCCTTCTGGCCGGATGAGTTTTATCGCTGAAAAACCGGGGGTCGGTCACGGCCAGCCGCAAAAAGGCAGGTTCGGCGCCGGCAATGACCTGCCTGACTGGCAGGAGCAGCCGTTCATCCTGGGCCATCTGCTCGATCATCATGCTGACCACTTCAATAGCCAGTGACTGGCCCGGGCTTTTTGCGTCCGTCTTGAGGTGAGCCCGCAATTCGGCCAGCGAAGGCGCAGGCGCGAGTTGGCCAAATCTGGCGCCTTTTGCAGTACGCGCTTTTTCTTCCAGTTCAGGCAGCACGTCAAGCGCGAAAGGCAGCGTGTGCGAGAACTCCGGATGAGAGACTTCTTCCAATTCGTACCCTGAACTGGAGGAATGCTCAGGGTGTGAATTGTCGTAGTCGCCCGTCAACAACCGATGCAGATGGTCAAGCGTGAGCAGTTGCTTGCGACTGGCCGAAGGCACGCCGTCTTGCGCCCTGCCAGACTCAGGCTCGAAACGGGGATTGCCAGAATGATCGTTAGATGCCGAAAAACCCGGCATGCTTTTGGTCTCAAGCATGGAACTCACGCCATAAGCAGCCGGCGCCATGCCTTGAGCAGCAAGAAACTCGTTCAGTTGCACATACATCAACTGCAATTCTTCGCCCATGAGCTTGGCGCCATCGACCAGCCAGGCGGTCCGCGTCTGGCTTGACACAGGAAGCGTCTGGAGCGTGCGGAGCAAGGCCTGGGTCATGATTTCAGGGCGCAGCGGGTTGCTGTCTGCCTTGACCACCAAAAACCCCCGTGCAGTGCTCAGACGCGCGGTAAAACTGGCCAGACCCGCTTCACAGCCCAGACGGATGACCTGCTGCACCCGCGCACGTTCCACGGCCTCCTGAACCTGGTCGTCTTGCATCAGCTCGAGCTCATCAAAGCTGACGGATGACAGCGATCCGGCTGAGCTGAGCGTCTTTTGGGCAGAGCCGGCTGAAAAATCGTCAGCAATGGATTTTTTCAATTCGACCGGAAAGGTGGTCTCCATGAGCAAGCGGTTCTTTTTCAACCCCATGATGACGTTTTGAAGCTGATGCCTTTCTGTCGGCTCAGGCACGGTCATTGACCGCGCATAAATGGCCTCTACCAAACGGGTAGACCAACGATCAATCAGGAAAGGCGCCCGCTTGACCGCCTCGTCAATACATGACTGGAAGGCGGCACCAGGAACTTGCAATGCAGTCGTCATGACAATTGATCCATTTCTTTAGCCGAAAATAATGCCGCTATCCTCAGGGGCCCAGAGAACCAAGCCCCAGGGCCTGCCAGCCTGAATGGCCCAGCTTTTCCAGCGTCCTGATATTTTCTTCAAATATGGTTTCTGCTTCAGGGAAAACCTGCACCGCGCGATCAATGCTTTCTTCGCGCAACAAATGCAGCGTAGCAAATGGCGCGCGGTTGGTGTAGTTGGTGATGTCATCTGGCTCGGTTCCATCAAACTGGAACTTCGGATGAAAGCTGGCCAGCTGCACCACGCCCTCCAGTTCATGCTCGTCCAGTACGCCTTCTGCCACCTCCAGAAAATCATTGAAATCCAGAAAATCATCGAAAAGTGTCGGATGAATCAGCAGCGTCGTGTCAATTTGATCAGCCGGCGTGCTGACCAGCAAGTCAAGCTCGCGGTCGAGCTCTTCCAGCAGATCGTCAGCATGGCGCGCCTGACTCACCACCAGGCGAACCTGGTTTTTGACATATACCGCCTTGGCGAACGGGCACAGGTTGAGGCCGATCACGGCTTTTTCAAGCCACAGGCGCGTTGCAGACAGAACTTGTTCGTCGGTCATGAAATTCTCCACGCGTAAGGCCAGGGTGCGAAAAGCACCTCATTCAAACAGGGGCCGAAAAACCAGCTTCGCCGGGCCACAGGCGAAGCCAGCCCCTTGCGGGGCGCAAAGCTGCACGCGGTGCGCGTCCGTGGCAGCATTAATGCAGCGCTTTGAAGCGCATGCGCTTGGGCTTGGCGCCCTCTTCGCCCAGACGGCGTTTCTTGTCGGCTTCATATTCCTGGTAGTTGCCGTCAAAGAAAGTCCACTGGCTGTCGCCTTCGGCGGCCAGGATGTGGGTGGCAATGCGGTCCAGGAACCAGCGGTCATGGCTGATGACCATGATGGAGCCGGCAAATTCAAGCAGCGCATCTTCCAGCGCACGCAGGGTTTCCACGTCCAGGTCGTTTGACGGCTCATCGAGCATCAACACATTGCCGCCGGCAATCAGGGTTTTGGCCAGGTGCAAGCGCCCGCGCTCACCGCCGGACAGTGTGCCGACGCGCTTTTGCTGATCGCCGCCATTGAAGTTGAA
This sequence comes from Polaromonas sp. CG_9.5, assembly GCF_035984465.1. Taxonomy (NCBI): domain Bacteria; kingdom Pseudomonadati; phylum Pseudomonadota; class Betaproteobacteria; order Burkholderiales; family Comamonadaceae; genus Polaromonas; species Polaromonas sp. CG_9.5. The sequence goes on along the minus strand of NZ_JAXCHR010000008.1, from coordinate 16,637 downwards.
ACGGCCGGCATACGCGCGGCTGGGCATCTGGAACTTGCCGACGTTGAGGATGTCAAGGCCGCCCGAGATGTCTTCCCAGACCGTCTTTTCATTCGCCAGATCATCCCGGTTCTGGTCCACAAAGGCCATGCGCACGGTGGAGCCAATCACGACCTCGCCGCTGTCAGGTTGCTCCTTGCCGGCGATCAGCTTGAACAATGTCGATTTACCCGCGCCGTTGGGGCCGATGATGCCGACGATAGCGCCCGCCGGAATAGTGAAACTCAGGTTGTCGATCAGTACGCGGTCGCCAAACGACTTGGTGACGTTATGAAACTCAATCACCTGATGACCCAGGCGCTCGGCCACGGGAATGAAAATCTCGTTGGTTTCAACGCGTTTCTGGTATTCAAAATCGGACAGCTCCTCAAAGCGTGCCAGCCGGGACTTGCTCTTGGCCTGACGCGCCTTGGGGTTCTGGCGCGACCATTCGAGTTCTTTCTTCAGGGCCTTGGCTCTGGCTTCTTCGCCTTTTTGCTCCAAAGCGAGGCGGTCGCCCTTCTGGCTCAACCAGGAGCTGTAGTTGCCCTTCCAGGGAATGCCGTGGCCACGGTCGAGTTCCAGAATCCATTCGGCGGCGTTGTCCAAGAAGTAGCGGTCGTGGGTGATGGCGACGACAGTGCCGGGGTAGCGCTGCAAAAATTGCTCCAGCCAGTCCACCGATTCAGCATCCAGGTGGTTGGTGGGCTCGTCGAGCAACAGCATGTCGGGCTTGGACAGCAGCATGCTGCACAAGGCCACGCGGCGCTTCTCGCCACCCGACAACACACCAATCTTGGCGTCCCACGGCGGCAGGCGCAGTGCGTCGGCAGCAATTTCCAGCTGGTGCTCGGAGTCGGTGCCTGCGGTGGCAATGATGGCTTCAAGCCGGGCTTGCTCGGTGGCCAGCGCATCAAAGTCGGCATCGGGTTCACCGTAAGCCGTGTACACCGCTTCCAGCAGGGCTTTGGCGGCAAACACCGCGCCCATGCCGGCTTCAACGCTTTCACGCACCGTGTGTTCGGGGTCGAGCTTGGGTTCTTGCGGCAGGTAGCCAATGTTCAGGCCCGGCATGGGGGTGGCTTCGCCTTCGATTTCCTTGTCCAGCCCGGCCATGATTTTCAGCAGGGTAGATTTGCCTGAGCCGTTGACGCCCAGCACGCCAATCTTGGCGCCCGGGAAAAAGCTCAAGGACACGTCCTTGAGAATTTGTCGTTTGGGCGGCACGATTTTGCCGACCTTGTTCATGGTGAATACGTACTGAGCCATCAGATCTCTTTGATAAAAAAAGGAAAAACAACGCAATGCAACGCAATCGGTTTGCAGGGCCTCTGCGGGCAGATTTTGCAGTTTGCTTGCGGGCCAAATCCACACGCCAGGCCGACAACGCAACGGCCGCTGAGTGACGTGAATCCACTGATTATCGTTCCATGACACAATACGCAGGTTGCAGGGCTCCAGTTGCCCTCAATATTTGGGCACATCCAGCCACTGGTTTCACCAGGCACACTGTGATGCTCTAGCCCAACTTTTTGATCCCATCTGCCTATGACTGGCGGGTTGCCTTCAAACCAAGGCGCCCAGCAGGCCGATCTATAGCGCCTCAGCGGCGCAACACCATGACATTTGAAGAATTGAATCTGGCTCCGGCCCTACTGAAGGCCGTGCTTGAGCAGGGCTATGACACCCCAACGCCGATTCAGGCACAGGCGATTCCTGCCGTGCTTGCCGGCAGTGACCTGTTGGGCGGCGCCCAAACCGGCACTGGCAAGACCGCAGCCTTCACCCTGCCGATGCTGCAGCGCCTGTCAAGCGAGCCCCGCCTGACCAACCGGCGCGGCGTCAACGCTGTTCGCGCACTGATCATGACGCCAACGCGCGAGCTGGCCGCGCAGGTCGAAGAAAGCGTTCGCACCTACGGCAAATACCTCGACCTCACCTCAATGGTGATGTTCGGCGGTGTCGGCATGGGCGCGCAAATTGAAAAACTGCGCCGTGGCGTGGACATTCTGGTGGCCACCCCCGGCCGCCTGCTCGACCATGCGGGCCAGGGCACGCTGGACCTGAGCCAGGTGCAGATTCTGGTGCTTGATGAAGCCGACCGCATGCTGGACATGGGTTTCATCCACGACATCAAGAAAGTGCTGGCGCTGGTGCCCAAGCAGAAGCAGACGCTGCTGTTTTCCGCCACCTTCAGCGACGAAATCCGCGAACTGACCAACAGCTTGCTGCGCAACCCGGTGTCCATCCAGGTCACGCCGCGCAACACCACCGTGCAGCGCATCACGCAGACCATCCACCCGGTCGGCCGCAGCAAGAAAAAAGCGCTGCTGACGCACATCATCAACGAGCACAACTGGAGCCAGGTGCTGGTGTTCACCCGCACCAAGTTTGGTGCCAATAACGTTGCCGAGCACCTGACCAAGGCCGGTATTCCCGCCATGGCGCTGCACGGCAACAAGAGCCAGACGGCCCGCACGCAGGCGTTGCAAGGCTTCAAGGATGGCAACATCCGCGCACTGGTGGCCACCGACATTGCCGCTCGCGGCATTGACATTGACGAGTTGCCACATGTCGTGAACTACGAAATCCCGAACGTCAGCGAAGACTATGTTCACCGCATCGGCCGCACCGGCCGCGCCGGCAACAGCGGCGAAGCCGTCAGCCTGGTGTGCCTGGACGAAGAAGGCTTCATGCAGGACATCGAGCGCTTCACCAAGCAAAACATTGAAAAAGTCATGGTTCCGGGCTTTGAGCCCGAGCCGGGCGAAAAAGCCGAGCCGCTGGCGATGGGCCGCCAAACCATCTGGGGCGGTCTGGGCAAACCCCCAAGCCGCGACGTGATGCAAGCTGCCGCCAAGGCAGCCCGGTCTGAAATGATGACGCGCATCCGCGACACCAAAGGCGCACAGCCTGCACGCGGCGGCAACGCCGGCCCTGCCGGACGCGCCCCCCGCGCTCCGGCTGGCAACAGCGCAGGCGCTGGACGCAGCGGCAATGGGGGCGGTTTCGGCGGCAACGGAGGCGGCAACGAGCGCCGCGCACCGGCCCAGCCACGCCAGAATGCGGGCTACACGCAAGGCGGCCAGCCTTCTTTCAGCCAGCCAAGGAACGCGCATGCGCAGCCCCCACGCCAGCATGACAGCCAGCCGCGCAACAACGACTTTGACAACCAGCAGCCTGCCAGCCATGCCTCATCCGGCTTCCCCTCTTCCGGTCAACCCACCGGCAACCGCAACAACTTCCGTGGCGGCAACCGCTCCGGTGGCGGCGGCGGCGCGGGTGGCCCTGGTGGCCGGAGCAACGGGCCTCGTCGGTCGGGCGGTCCTGGCTCGTTTACTGGCCGATAAGCCCTATTCGGCGGTTCACTGCGTGGGCCGCCGCGCACCCGCTCAGCAAGACCCGAAACTTCGGGTTCATCTCACCGATTCGTTCGGAAAATTCGTGGCTCCGCCGGTGGATGATGTATTCATCGCACTCGGCACGACGATCAAGGTGGCCGGCAGCCAGCAGGCTTTCCGGGCGCTGGATCTGGATGCCGTTGTGGCTTTGGCGCGTGCCGCACGCAGCGCCGGAGCCAGCCGGCTCGGCGTCATCAGCGCGATGGGGGCCGACCGCCAGTCACGGGTTTTCTACAACCGCGTGAAGGGCGAAATGGAAGCGCAAGTTTGCGCGCTCGGGTTTGACACCGTCGTCATCGCCCGCCCGTCGCTGCTCACGGGTGACCGGGCTTCGTTGCATCAGCCCCGCCGCGTGGCCGAAGAATGGGCGTTGCATGCCTTCAGATGGCTTATTCCGTTGATCCCGGCCAATTACCGCCCGGTCGATGCCGGGCAAGTGGCTTGCGCCTTGGTGAAGGCGTTGCAGGCGGCGACTCCCGGCTGTCATGTCTTGCTGTCCGGTGAATTACAGGCGTAATGCCACAATTTGCATGATTAATGCCGCTGGCGCACGATTGACGGGCGACTCCAGCTATTAAAAACAGAGCGAAAATGAATTTCAGCATCTGCTGCAGCCAGCAGGTAGCGCGCTTCAATGCCCTGAAATCGCCTCTGGCGCGTCACCATTTATCACGCGCGCCGTTTTCAACAGCACCCGAAAAACCATTCCCCGACCCGTCCAGCTCAACGAAGCTTTGTGGGAACCGGGCTGCGCTGATTTGCGGATGCGTGAAGCAAAAAAACACCACCGCTCCTATTTAAATAGCTGCCAGCGCCCATGCCACAAGCACAAGCAGGCTCTTTTATACTTTTTTAGGTCACTCGCCGGGTTCAGCCGATCAACCGGCCAGCAGCATCGGCACCCAGCGGTTGATCAACCCGCCGCCCACCACCAGCCAGAAAAACAAAATCAGCGCCAGCAGGATCGGCTTGAAGCCGGCCTTGCGAATCGCCGACAGGTGCGTGGACAAACCCAGTGCCGCCATCGCCATCGCCAGCAGCGCCGTGTCGATGTCGGCCATCACGGGCAGCACCTTGGCGGGCAGTAAATGCAGCGAGTTGAACAACACCACGGCGACAAAGCCGATGGCAAAGCCGGGAATCGCCAGCTGGGTCTTTTGCGACGGGTCTGACGTGTGCGGTGCAGCGCTGGCGTACCCTGACCGGGCCGCCGAGCGCGCCTCGTCGCGTGCCAGCCAGGCCGACAGCATGATGAGAAACGGTGCCAGCATCATCACGCGCACCATCTTGGCAATCACTGCCGTGTCGGCGGCTTCCGTGCCAATCGAGCGCGCGGCGGCCACCACCTGCGCCACCTCGTGAATGGTCGAGCCGGCATAAACGCCAAAGCCCCGTGCGCCGCCACCAATGAGGTGGAAGTGCTGGTTCAGTTCGAACAACACGGGATACAAAAAAATGGCCAGCGTGCCAAAAATCACTACTGTCGCCACGGCCACCGTCACCTGCTCGGCGCGGCCCTTGACGACTGGCTCGGCCGCCATCACCGCCGCCGCACCAAAAATCGAGCTGCCCGCGCCTATCAGCATGACGGTCTTGCGGTCCATGCCCAGCCAGCGCGTGCCGACCCAGCAGGCCAGCGCAAAGGTCGAGCCCAGCACCAGCGCGTCAATTACCACGCCGGCCAGCCCGACCTGGCCAACGTCCTGCACCGTCAGGCGCAGGCCATACAGCACCACGCCCAGACGCAGCAACGATTGTTTTGAAAAATTCACGCCTGGCCCGCTGACGTTGGCAAAGCGCGGGTACACCGTGTTGCCGACCAGCATGCCGAGCACGATGGCCAGCGTCAGCGCGCTCAGGCCGTGGTTTTGCAGCCAGCCGATGCGGCCGAGCGCAACGGCGGCAGCAGCCAGCGCCGCGCTCAGCGCCAGGCCGGGCAACATGCGTTGCAGCCAGGACGGCTCGGGAAGCGAGGCGTGGCTGTCAGGGTGGGTCTGGCTGGCCAGGGGATGACGGGGGGTGCGCATGGCAGCTTTCTTCGGGAGACGTGAATCAAACAGGGTTGACGTCAACTTTAGGCAATCTCGTTCAACCCGTCCAACGGTTAGTTTCATTAAGATTTACCGATTTAATCGCTATAAATAACCATCAAGAGGTTTTGACTTGGACGTGCTCCGACTCACACTGCGCCAGTTGCAGATTTTTGCTGCCGTGGCGCGCAGCGGCAGCACCACGGCGGCCAGCGCAGACATTGCGCTGTCGCAGTCGGCCACCAGCTCTGCCGTCAACGAGCTGGAGCGCTTGCTGTCGCTGCGGCTGTTTGACCGTGCTGGCAAGCGCCTGCTACTCAATGACAATGGCCGCGCCCTGCTGCCGCGTGCACTGGCGCTGCTCGACGGCGCGGCAGACATTGAGCACATGGCGCGCGATGCCAGCGCGCAAACGCAGTCGCTGCGCATAGGCGCCAGCACCACGATTGGCAACTATGTGCTGCCCGCCTTGCTCGGGCAGTTTCTGGCAGCCAGCCGGGCCGACAGCGCCAGCGCCTGGCGCTCGCGCGTCAGTATCGGCAACACCGAAGCGATTTGCGATGCCGTCGCCGCCTTTGAGCTGGACATTGGCCTGATCGAAGGCCAAGCAACCAGCCGGCGCTGGCAGTCACGCCGTGGCTGCAGGACGAACTGGTGATCGTGGCCAGCCCGCGCCGTGAACTGGCCGGGCTGATGCAGGGCGCTGGCACGGATGAAAACGCCCGCGTGCCGCTCCAGGCGCTGCGTGGCGCGCTGTGGCTGCTGCGCGAGGCGGGTTCGGGCACGCGCGAAGTCACCGACCAGCTGCTGCTGCCGCACTTGCACGCTTACCGGCGCAGCATCGAGCTGGGCAGCTCCGAAGCTATCAAGCATGCGGCTGCTGAAGGCCTGGGCGCGGCCTGCCTGTCACGGCTGGTGGTGGCCGACCTGCTGGCCAGCGCCCGACTCAGCCAGGTCAACACCACGCTGCCACGCATGCTGCGCCAGTGCTATCTGGTGGTTCACCGCGACAAGCAGCCGACCGCCGCGCTGGAGGCGTTCATGACGCTAGCCCAGGTTTTTCAGCCCGCTGGCTGAGGCACACCCAGGGGAAAACCCTGATCAAACGACTTGAAACCGAGGGAATAAAGCGCTGTTGCCGGCGCTCTTGTACACATGATCCAGACGGCCGAGTCCCGGTACAACCAATGGGTGCGCGAGCACTACCGCTTTTTGCTGCGCAGCGCCTGGGGCCTGACGGGCTCGCGCGCCATTGCCGAGGACGTGGTGCAAGACTGCTTTACCAGCGCCTGGAAATACCGCCGCCAAATGCGCCAGCCCGAACTGGCACGCGCCTGGCTGTTTCGCATCATGCGCCGGCATGTGCTGCGCCATGTGGTGCCGGGCACGCAGCGGCTGGATGAAAACTATGGCGAGTTCGCCGCCGAGCCACACGCCAGCGCACAGCAGCTGGACAACCAGCTTGACGTGGTGCAGGCCTTGGGCCGCATCGCGCCGATTCACCGCGAGGTGCTGGTGCTGTTTTACTTTGACGACATGACGACGGCGCAAATGGCCGAAGCGCTGGACATTGCGCCGGGCACGGTGCTGTCACGCCTGTCGCGCGCCCGCGAGGCACTGAAGGCGGTATTCGATGTGCCCGCACAGAAGCCTGGGCCCACCGCCGCAACAGCCTCCAGCGTGCGCCAGTTCAGAAAGATGTGAATGATGGACTTTGAGCCCCTGCAAGACAGCGCCTTTGACCTGCGCGCCCGCGCCGAACTGGCGCTGGCTTTTGACCCCAGCCAGCCGCCGGCGCATCTCTTCAGGCACACGCCGCTGCTGTCGCGGCGCGGTTTTCAGCGCGGCCTGGCGGCGCTGCTGCTGGCGGCCACTGGCGTTGGCGCGGTGTTTGCGATGCGCCCGCCCGCGCTGGTGCGTGATGCCATCACGCACGAGTATTACGAGCGCACACTGCGCGGCAACTTCATGCCAACCAGCCAGCTGCTGGCGCATCTGGGGTTAAGCCAGCAGCAGCCGGTGCCCGGCTATCCGCAGCTGATGCGGCCCTGCCAGATCGACGGCCAGCTGGCCTACCACCTGACCACGTTCATTGAAAAAGGCGGCATGGTCACCGTGTTTGCCTTTGACCAGCCGGTAGCGCTCAAGGCCAGCAGCGGCTGGTGGAACGACGTGTACTGGCAAGTCATTGACTCGCGCCAGGGCCGGCCGCTGGTGATGGTGGCGCAAAAGAAAAATGCGCTGGCCGTGGCCGACAACCAGTTTGGCAAGCCGGCAGGCCAGACGGCCAACACGCCCGGCACAGCTGGCCCTTGAGTTTTTCAGCAACCTGTTTTTTTCGATGCCTTTCAACAACCCACGGAGACACCCATGATCGACACCCCCAATTCTTTGCCCCGCCGCCACCTGCTGACGCGCAGCGCCACCGCGCTGGCCGCCGCCGGCCTGGCTTCCTGGAGCCACGGCGCCATGGCGCAGGCGGCCGCGCCAGCTGCCGCCAAGCCACTGCCTGCCGGGCTTGACTGGAAAGACCTCGACAGCGTCATCGTTCACAGCGGCACCACCATCGAGACCAAGCGCAGCGCCTTCGGCACCAGTGTCATCACGCCGTCCGACCAGCTGTATCTGCGCAACAACCTGCCCACGCCTGACGCCTCCATCGTGGCCGACCGCGACGCCTGGGTCCTGACACTCGGCGGCGTGCAGCGTCCCCGTACGCTGACCGTGGCCGACCTCAAGACCCTGGGCCTGGAGACCGTGGCCATGGTGCTGCAATGCTCGGGCAACGGCCGGGGATTTTTCCCCACCAAGCCCAGCGGCACCGGATGGACGGTGGGCGCAGCCGGCTGCGTGGTCTGGAGCGGTGTGCCGGTGCGTGCCGTGGTGCAGGCGCTGGGCGGCGTCAGCCCGGGCATGAACTACATGACCAGCACTGGCGGCGAGAAACTGCCCGCCGGGCTCGACCCGAAAAGCATCATCGTCGAACGCTCGGTGCCCGCTAGCGCCATGCAGGATGCGCTGCTGGCCTGGGAGATGAACGGCGCGCCGATTCCGCTGGCCCACGGCGGCCCGCTGCGCCTGATCGTTCCGGGTTTTACCGGCGTCAACAGCATCAAGTACGTCAAGCAACTGGCCTTCACCGCGCAGGAGAGCGATGCCCGCATCATGGCGCACGGCTACCGCCTCACGCCTCCCGGCGAGAAACCCGACCCGAGCCAGCCATCGGTGCAGGAAATGTCAGTCAAGTCCTGGGTCAATTCGCCCAGCCCCGACCACGCAGGCTACCGCGAAGGCTGGATGCAGATCAACGGCGTGGCTTTTGGCGGCATGCATGCCGTCAAGGGCGTGGAGGTGTCGATTGACGGCGGCAAAACCTGGCAACAAGCGCGCCTGGTCGGTCCCGACCTGGGCAAATACGCCTGGCGCCAGTTTGTGCTGCCGGCGCACTTTGCACGCGGCAACTACGTCGTCACCAGCCGCGCCACCGACATGGCTGGCAATGTGCAGCCCGAGACACGCGGCGAAAACGTCAGCGGCTACAACAACACCAGCTGGCTCGACCACGCGGTCAAAGTCAGCGTGGCGTGATGTTTTTCATAATGTCGCGACTTTTCAAACTTTCCAGGCAAGGCGATTCAATGAACACAACTACCGTACTTTCAACATTTGCAGCCCGCCCTGCGCGCCTCTGGCTGTCGCAAGGCCTGCTGCTGGTGGCCGCACTGGTCAGCCTGCCGGCCAGCGCCGCCGAGGACGCCGACAAGATGGCGCTGGGCAAAAAGCTCTTCACCAGCAGCGCCGTGCCGGCCTGCGCCCTGTGCCACACGCTGAAAGATGCGGGCAGCGAAGGGGCAGTCGGGCCGGTGTTCGACGACCTCAAGCCCAACGCCGCGCGTGTGAGCAAGGCGCTGCGCGACGGCCTGGGTGCCATGCCGTCGTACAAGGCGACCTTGTCAGAAGCGCAAATCGACGCGCTGGCCTATTACGTGTCCAGAGCCTCCGGCGCAGAGCAGTAAGCCGGCGGCTTGCAGCCAGAAAACATCAATCTGGACAAGTGCTGGCAGCTATTATTTTGATAGCTGCCAGCGCCCGCTCAGCCTGCACAAGCGGCCTTTTTTTGTAAATAAATACAATTTTCGGCCGTCTGCTGTGTGTGCATGCCGCTTGCACAGGTGCGGCGTTGTTGCGCAAGCGCGCAGATGCCGTCGCCAGCTCGCCCACAAACCGGGTTGCGCAAGGCAAGCGCTGAGAGCCCTGCCCTGCGCGGCTGCAAACGCAGCTACCATCAGCCGATGAACACCCCCACCTCCCCCATCAATTTCGGACTTTCCAGCCGTGTTTGCATCGTCACCGGCGGTGCGCAAGGCATTGGCGAGGCCTGCATTCGCCGCTTTGCACGCGAAGGTGCGCAGGTGGTCGTGGCCGATATTGACGACGCGCGCGGCACCGCCCTTGCGCAGGAACTGGGCGGCTTGTATGTGCATTGCGATGTGGGCGACAAGGCGCAGGTTGATGCACTGGTGGCGCAAGTCATGGCCGCTTATGGCCGGATTGACGTGCTGGTGAACAATGCCGGAATTTTCAGGGCAGCCGATTTTCTGGACATGCTGGAGGCCGATTTCGATGCCGTCTTGCGCACCAATCTGAAAGGTTCGTTCCTGATGGGCCAGGCGGTTGCGCGTGAAATGGCCCAAGCCGGCAAAGGCAGCATTGTCAATATGAGTTCGGTCAACGGTGTGCTGGCCATTCCCACGATTGCCAGCTACAACGTCAGCAAAGGCGGCATCAACCAGCTGACGCGGGTGATGGCACTGGCATTGGCCGACAAGGGAATCCGGGTCAATGCCGTCGCTCCCGGAACCATTGCGACCGAACTGGCAGCCAAAGCCGTGCTGACCAGCGAAGACGCCAAGGCCAGAATCCTGAGCCGCACGCCCATGAAACGACTGGGCGATCCGGCCGAGATTGCCGACACCGTGGCTTACCTCGCCAGCGATGCGGCCAGTTACATCACCGGCGAAATCGTGGTGGTCGATGGCGGACGCATGACGCTCAATTACACGGTAGCGACGTAGCCGGCCAGACAGCGCGCCGGCCTGCAAGCAGTTTGCGCAAAAAAAAACCGCTGGCTAAAAAGCGGCGGCTTGATCAAAAAAACTGGTTATACGGCGAGCTGGCGGGCAGACCCCGCCGCCCTTCAAAACAACTGCAGGCTCACCCAATAAGCCACTGCAGCCACCAAAGCCGACGCGGGAATGGTGAAAATCCAGGCCCAGACAATCGTGCCCGCCACACCCCAACGCACCGCCGAGGCACGCCGCGTTGCGCCCACGCCAACAATAGCGCCGGTAATGGTGTGGGTGGTTGACACCGGAATGCCCAGCATCGTGGCAATGAACAGCGTGATGGCACCGCCGGTTTCCGCACAGAAACCGCCCACCGGCTTGAGCTTGGTGATCTTTTGGCCCATCGTCTTGACGATGCGCCAGCCGCCAAACATGGTGCCAGCGGCAATCGCCGTGTAGCAACTCACGATGGTCCAGGTCGGCGGCAAGGCGTCGCTGGCCGAGGTGTAGCCGGTGGCAATCAACAGCATCCAGATGATGCCGATGGTTTTTTGCGCATCGTTGCCGCCGTGGCCCAAACTGTAGGCACCGGCCGAAACCAGTTGCAGGCGGCGAAACCAGCGGTCTACCTTGGAAGGCGTGGCGCGCAGGAAAATCCACGACACCGCCACCATCATCAGCGAGCCGAGCACAAAGCCCAGCAGCGGCGAGATGAAGATGAAGGCCACCGTCTTGATCAGGCCGCCCGAAATCAGCGCGCTGGTGCCGGCTTTGGAAATCACGGCGCCCACGATGCCGCCAATCAGCGCATGCGAGGAGCTGCTGGGAATGCCGTAATACCAAGTCACCAGATTCCAGGTAATCGCGCCCATGAGCGCGCCAAACACGACATGCGTGTCGACCACCCCCGGCTCCACAATCCCCTTTCCGACCGTAGCGGCCACGCTCAAGTGAAAGATGAACAGCGCCAGCAGGTTGAAAGCGGCGGCAAACACGACCGCATGGCCCGGTTTGAGAACGCCGGTGGAAACCACCGTGGCGATGGAGTTGGCGGCATCGTGAAAGCCGTTCATGAAGTCAAAGGCGATGGCCATGAAGACCAGTAGGGCCACGACCCAGAGGGCGGTCTGTGCAGTTTGCATGGGGAGTTCGGTTCAGTCGCCGGAGTTCAGGAATTTTCGAGGACGATGCCCTCGATCAGGTTGGCCGCGTCCTCACACCGGTCGGTAATGGTTTCCAGCAACTCGTAGACCGCCTTGAGCTTGATGAGTTCGCGCACATCGGGCTCTTCGCGAAACAACCGGCTCATGGCCGCGCGCATGACATGGTCTGCGTCGGATTCGAGTTTGTCGATTTCCGCGCAGGTCTTGAGCGTGGCTTCGGCGGTCGCGGCATCACGTACTTTGCCGATCAAGGCGACCGCGTCCTTGAGCCGCTCGCAGCATCTGACGCTCAAATCAGTCAGCTGCAAGATATCTGCCGTCATGTGGCGCACGTCGTACAGCGCCATGGTTTCGGCTGAATCCTGAATCAGGTCGGCCACGTCGTCCATGGTGTTGATCAGCTGGTGAATCTGGTCGCGGTCAATCGGCGTGATGAACGTCTTGTGCAAGGCCCGGCTGACTTCATGCGTGATGCGGTCAGCGGCGCGCTCGGCTTCATCGACTTCGTGGTGATGGGCGTTGCGCTTTTCGACATCGCCGTAATTGGCCACCATCTTGGAAAACGCATGCGCGGCTTCGACAATCTGGTTGGCATGCTGGTCGAACATCTCGAAAAAATTGCCATCGCGCGGCAACAGCTTGCTGAACAGCATGCGGAATCCTCAGAAAATAAGTCAAAAATATGACGGTTTTGTAACTGCGGGGAGTTTAACCGCGATGACTTTGCGACCCCGCAGCGCACGATGCAACTCTTTTTATGCTGGATTACCCTGAGGAAAATGAACGCCCACCCGTCGGGCAATGCAACCCCTCCCGGCGCAGCGTGCCCGCCCGCCCCCGCACGGCAGTTAAAACCTGCTGCCAGCGTTCAGCCCAAAAAAATGATGGTGGCCCAAAAACAGCCGCTGCTGGGTTGAAGCCAGGATGTTGACTGCAAAAGTCAACGCAATGAAATCAGCTATTTTTTTCATAGCAGCTTGCGCACGGTGCATAAGCACCTGAGGGCTTTTTAAATTGAATCTCCGGAAAAAACCGGGTTCAGCTCACTCAACCGCGCTTTGGGCCTCAAGCGGGCTGCCCGTGGCGCAATCTGCGCACACGCCGCGCACGGCAACGTCCATGCGCATGCCCTGATAACCCAGCGCCTGGAGCGCCTGCAGCGCCGTTTGCGCGGCCCGCTCCAGATCGTCGGCATTGGCTTTCAACGCGTCAGACAGAGGACTGTCGCGGTGGCAGCTCTGGCACTCAAAGTGCGGAATGGCATGCACGCTGGTCGGCATGGCCTGGTAACGGCGCACGCGCTGGACATCCACCCGGCACAGCAACAGACCCACCTGCGTCAGCCGGTCAATCAGCCGGTACAGCGTGACCCGGTCAAGCATCACGCCGCCGGCAGCATCGCTTTCACCGGCCAGGGCCGTCTGCAACTGGGCGTGGGTGTAACTGGTGTCGGGATGCGCCAGCAGCCAGCCCAGCACCCGCCGCGCCGCGCTGGTGCGGCGCAGTCCGTGCGCAGACAGCAATGCGTCAATCGGGTCTGCGGCGCTCAAGCCTGGAAGGTCGATGGGGGGAACTGAGGCCATGATTTTTTTGGGAATTGATGAAATTTTCAATAAAACGAATAATAACGCAATTAAGTTGCATTAGACTATACCGCAATCAGGTTGCATTATTACGCCTGATCCAGTCTTTTCATCGGCACCCCTTCGCTGCAAAATCAATTTTCATGTCACTGCCTCCTCACGCCCACTCTCCTTTGAAGTCTCGCCCTTTCAGCGTGCTGGCCTGGCCGGCGTGGCTGCGTGTGCTTGCCGTATTGCCTGCTCTGGCGCTGCTGTGGCTGGCGGTGGCTTGGGCGCAACTGGAAGTCGCGCCGTGGTGAGCGCCAGCCCCGTGGTGGCGCTGCACAACCTCACGGTCAGCTACCGACAGCACCCGGCCTTGCACCACATCACCGGCAGCTTTGCGCCCGGCTCGCTGACCGCCGTGGCCGGCCCGAACGGCTCGGGCAAAAGCACGCTGCTCAAAAGCATCGTCGGCCTGCTGCCCATCGAAGGCGGCCGTTCCGGCGGTGCGCTGACCGTATCGCTGCCGCGCGAGCGCATCGCCTACCTGCCGCAAGTGGCTGAAATCGACCGCAGCTTTCCCATCAGTGTGCGCGACTGCGTGTTGCTGGGCTGCTGGGGAAGCGCCGGCGCGTGGGGCGGCGTTACGCAGGCGATGCAGGGCAAGATTGATGCGGCCCTGCATGCCGTGGGGCTGGAAGGCTTTGAACGTCGAACCATTGGCAGTCTGTCCAGCGGCCAGATGCAGCGGGTGATGTTTGCCCGCATGCTGGCGCAAGACGCCCGGCTGATCCTGCTGGACGAGCCTTTCAACGCGGTCGATGCCAAAACCACCGCCGCCCTGCTGGCGCTGGTGCGCCAGTGGCATCAAGAAGGACGCACCGTGATTGCCGTGCTGCACGACGATGCGCTGGTGCGCCAGCATTTTCCGCAAACCCTGCTGCTGGCGCGCGAACTGGTGGGCTGGGGCGCAACCCGCGAGGTGCTGACCGAACCCAATTTGCGCCGTGCCCGCGCCATGGCCGAGGCCTGGGACGAAGACGCCGGCCTGTGCAGCGTTGACGCGCCCGCCGTGCAAAAGGTAGCCGCATGATGGCCTTTTCCGGATGGCTGTGGGACACGGCCTTTGCCCCGTTTGCCGAATTTGCCTTCATGCGCCGCGCGCTCGTCGCCACGCTGGCGCTGTCGCTCAGTGCCGCGCCGCTGGGTGTCTTTTTAACGCTGCGGCGCATGAGTCTGCTGGGCGATGCGCTCAGTCATGCGGTGCTGCCGGGCGTGGCAATTGGCTTCATGCTGAGCGGTTTGTCGCTCACGGCAATGGCTTTTGGGGGTGTGGTGGCGGGCATGCTGGTGGCCGGTATTGCCGGGCTGGTCACGCGCTTTACCAGCCTCAAGGAAGACGCCAGCCTGGCCGCGATTTACCTGGTGGCGCTGGCGCTGGGCGTGATGCTGATCTCGGGCCACGGCACCCAGCTTGACCTGCTGCACATCCTGTTTGGCAGCGCACTGGGCGTGGACAGCCAGGGCCTGCTGATGGTGGCCGGCGTGGCCAGCGTCAGCGTGCTGCTGCTGGCCGCTCTGTACCGGGGGCTGGTGCTGGAGAGTTTTGATCCGGTGTTTCTGGGCGCGGCTGGCCGGCGTGGCTGGCTCTGGCAACAGGGGTTTTTGATGCTGGTCGTCATCAACCTGGTGGCCGGTTTTCAGACCCTGGGCACCTTGATGGCGGTCGGGTTGATGATGCTGCCCGCCGTGTCCAGCCGGCTCTGGCACGACACGCTGCCGGCGCAACTGGTCAATGCCAGCGTGCAGGCGATGCTGGCCAGCGCGGCCGGGCTGCTGCTGTCCTATCACCTCGATACGCCGTCGGGGCCGACCATCATTGCCTGCGCCGGGGCGCTCTACGCCCTGTCGCTGCTGTTCGCGCCCGGCGGCTGGCTGCCGCGCGTGCTGGGAACGACGCACCGCGTGGCCTGAAGGCCTGCGCTTTGACTTTTCTGTCTTTTTTCACTTTCCTTTTTTAAAGATCAAGCCATGAACCGTATCTTTCGCAAATTTCTGGCGACCGCCATCGCCAGCGCGTCCTTGCTGGCGGGCGCTGCCCACGCCGCCGAACCCCTGCCGGCAGCGCTGCCCGTGCCCGTGACCGCCAGCTTTAGCATCCTGGGCGACCTGGTGCGCGTAGTCGGCGGCGAGCGCGTTCGCGTCACCACGCTGGTCGGCCCCGATGAAGACGCCCACGCCTTCGCCCCCAAGCCGGCAGACGCCCGCGCTATCGTGCAAACCCGGCTGCTGGTCATCAATGGCCTGGGGTTTGAGCCGTGGGCCCAAAAGCTGGCGAAATCAAGCGGCTACAAAGGCGCAACGCTGGTGGCGTCCCAAGGCGTGAAAGCGCGCGTCATGCCGGAAGAAAAAGGCCATGACTCCAGCAGCCATGCCCACGACGAAACAGACCCCCATGCCTGGCAGAACCCCGACAACGTGGTGCTGTACGTGCGCAACATCGCCGCCGCACTGGGCAAGGTAGACCCGGCGGGCAGCGCCATTTATCAGGCCAACAGCACCGCCTACGTCAAGGAACTGCAGGCGCTGGACACCTGGACGCAAGCTCAGTTCGCCGCCATTCCCGTGGCCAAACGCAAGGTCATCACCTCCCACGATGCGTTTGGCTACTTTGCGGCGCACTACCAGATCACCTTTCTGGCGCCCCAGGGCGTATCGACCGACGCCGAGCCCAGCGCCAAAGACGTGGCCCAGCTCATCAAACAAATCCAGCGCGAAAAGATCAAGGCCGTGTTTGTCGAAAACATGAGCAACCCCAAACTGCTGGCCCAACTGGCCCGCGATGCCGGCGTGACCGTCGGGCCTGCGTTGTATGTGGATGCGCTTTCGGCCCAGGGCGGCCCGGCGGAAAGTTACCTGCAACTGATGCGGCACAACGTCACGCAACTGGCGGCGGGAATGCGGGCGAACTGATCCTGCTTGCTCCGGATTGCGCGCTGGCAATCGGCGCATCAGCTCTAGACACCGGGAGTTCGCGCAACGCGTCTGAAACCACCACGACCGTTGATCGCGAAGCCAGTGGAACGTTGAAATTTGCTACTGAATTTGTAGCCACTTGCGCCCGTCCCTCATGCGCAAGCGGCAGTTTTTACCAAAAACCAGCGCCTGAGCCCGAACCCAGAATCCGCTCCCCCCCCCCACCCCGTTCTGGCTGGGCCTGTGCTGACCGGGCCAAGCGGGATCAGGGCGAGCGATTGTCTGAGCCGAAGGCGAGTTCGAGCTCGACCCCCGCTTTGTCCGGTCAGCACAGGTTGCCCGAAGGGCCCCAGCCAGCCGGGTCGCCTTTTCTTTGCTTACTTTCTTTTGGCGAAGCAAAAGACAAGTGAGTTGCCGC